>JAUMWC010000012.1 GCA_030529855.1 Gemella sp. | reverse complement strand
TAGAACGCTGCCAGGCTTTAGTAGAACTCCCTCTGGGAGTTCTTTTTATTTTATCCTTAATTTGATTTTAAACTAGAAATGTAGTAACATAATATATGGATTATATGTCTTGGAATAGGAGGAAACTATGCAATTAGAAGTTGATAAAATATTAGAAATAACTGGTAATAATAAAAAATTAATACTTAAAGCAGTAGAATTAATCAATGATATGTCTAATGAAAGTAATATAAAAGTGGCGTATATTAAAATACTTTCTAACTTGCTTAAATTTCACAAAGGTATAGAGAATTATTTATATTATAATAATTCAGAATCTACATACTTAGAACAAAAAAAACTGGATAAAGAAGATAATAGTTTACAAGTATTTGATGAAATAAAAGCCTCTTTAAAAACAGAATTCAATAGAGATAATTTTTCTTCTGAAAAAGCAGAAGAATTTTATAATTTTATTGAGGTAATTGAGAGTAATATATATGAAATTTTTAATGGCGAAGAAGTATATGAGTTTAATAATTATCTAATCTATCTTATTAATGATTCAAGAATAGATGAATTTATTTGGTTGAATACAATTTATAATATTTATAAAGATAACCATAGCTTGAAGGATATAGTTACAGATTACAGAACATTTAGTCAAATTGAATTTTCTGATTTGTACAAAATGTATCTTTTTGTAACAGACTATAATATTAATAATTTATTATTACAAGGTGAATCGGAATTCATTAAGGAAGAATACTTAGATAATGTTAATTTATTCTTTAACTATATGTATATGCTAGTAGAGGATACGAAAACATTTATTCCTAAGGAAAGTAAAAAGAATATTTTATCATTTGAGAGTAAATTGGAATCATATACAAGTATGACTACTCCAACTAAAGAAGAATTTCTTGAAATTGTAAAAAAAATATATCTTGTTTTGAAAGATATATCTGACAATGATAACTCTAAATTATTTTTAGATAACGTTTATCCACTAGTAATTAAGTCATTTTTAGCGCCTCTAAGAAATGAAGATAAAATTAAATACGATTTCAACTTGGATTTTCTGTATGCAATAGAATATTTAGAAACTATTATAGAAGTAATGAGTGATAAAAATGAATAATTTAAAAGAAACAGATTTTTTTATTGTTTATAATAATTATAATAATTATGATTTTGCTAGGGAACTTAATGTATTATATTTACCCTTAATTGGTCCAACTCCTATAAAATTATATGAGTATCTTTTTTATAAATTAGCAAATGAAGATAATATGACAGATAAAATATTACATTTTGACATTACTGATAATTTAGCTATTAATATTAAACAATTATTATTTGCTAGAAGACAACTGGAGGCATTAGGTTTGATAAAATCATATTATTATGAAGATGAAACTGATCAGAATAGATATGTGTATGAAATTTTAAAACCATTGTCTTTTTCGGAATTCTTATCAAATAGTTTACTTTCAGAATTGTTGAAAAATAAAATAGGGGATATTAACTTTTCAACTATAATTAAAAAATATCCTACTACTAAACTTTCCTTTAGTTTATTTACAGATGTAAGTGCTAAGTTTTCAGATATTTATGATACGCAAGAAACATTTACAAAGATAGACAGTGTAGAAAATAACGGACCTAATTTATCGGAATATTATTTTGATTTTAATAAATTGAATAGAATATTATCTAATAAGTTTATAGATATAATACTAGAAAATTCATCGTTAAGAAGCGAGATACTTAATTTGGCACACTTATATAAAGTAAATGCTGATGATATGGCAAAAGGAATTGAAAATTCTCTAGATAGAACAAGTGCAGGTTCTGAGATAGATATTAAACTTTTGAAAGATTATCTAAGTCAGTTATATATTAATGTTAAACAGCAAGAGTTACCTAATTTAGATAATATGATAAACAAACAAATATTAAAAGAAACATATTCAGAGAAGAAGGAACTAACAAGAGAAGAAAAATTTGCTAGAGAATTGGATAATATTAATTATATTGATTTATTGAAAAGAAGACACTCGATAATTATTTCAGAAACAGCTAATAGAACAGTATTAGCTATTCAAGAAAAATATAACTTTCCTAGTGGGGTTTTGAATGTTTTACTAGATTATTGTATTAAACATTCTAATTCACAGGGTTTTCCTCCATATAATTATATTGATACGATTGCTAGTTCTTGGACAAGTAAAAAATTTAAGAATGCACTAGAAGCAATTGAGTATCAAAAAAATGAGAGTAAGAATCGTAAACAAAAAACGATTCAAAAAAATAAGAATAACATTTCATATAATGGATATGCTAAGAAGCGTAGACATGTGGAAACTCCAGAGTATATTCAAAGTCAATTAGAAGAGTTGACAAATAAGTCGGCTAAAAAGGATAGAAAAGAAGATATAGAAACTGATTTTGATCAATTTTTAAAAGAAAGAGGAATTGAATAATGAAGAGAGTTAGTCAATTTGTAGAAAAGAGTAGTAATTATCAAATAGATCTAGTTAAAGATCCAGTCTATAATGATAAAAGTATCCAGGAATTTATTAAATTAGAAGATATAAATGATGAATTATTTTTGAAATATTATAAAACGTTTTATGATTTTTATGTTATAAAAAATAATCAGAACATCTTTAATATACAAGCTATTTTATCTAATGTTGACGGTAATATCGAAATTAAATATAATGAATCAGAAGAAGATAAACTTTATAGAGAATCTAGAAAATTGAAAAATGTTTTAAAAACAACATATATTAATAAATCTGTATTGAAATCAAATTTGAAAAATCTGGATACTGCAAGGAAACAGAATTTAGCTAAAAAACTAATTCGTAGTGCAGAAAAGTATATAGCTGGTAAAGAAACAACGGGATACTACGTATATGGTAAGACAGGGATAGGGAAAACTTTCATTATGGGAGCCTTATATAATTATTTGAATAGTATAGGTAAAGAACCAGCTATAATATATTTTCCAGATTTTGCAAGAAAAATAAAGTCTGGATTTGAGACGGGTAGTTTTAATGAAATTATAGATCAAATAAGAGAACAAGAAATTCTAATTATAGATGATATTGGTGCAGAGCATTATACTAATTTTATAAGAGATGAAGTATTAATTCCTATTATTAACTATAGAAGTGATGAGAAATTATTAACATATTTTACATCTAATTTGAGTATAGCAGATTTGACAAGATATCTAGCAAACACTAAAGACACGGTTGACGAGACTAAAGCATTAAGGATTGCAAGGAGGATAAGCGATCTAGCTGAGGAAGAATATTTAGATATGTAAATTCTTGAAGAATAGAGGGATTTATGGTATCATATAATCTATATTATGGTATATTTAAGGATACGATAGTGAATTAACTTATTTAAGAGAGGGTATGGTGCTGAAAATACCTATAAGTCTTCGTTATTACTCCCTTATCAAAAATATACGAGTTTAATGAGCTTTAATCATTATTAAAGGAAATACAAAAGGTGTTTCAAAAATGGGTGGTACCACGATATGATTCGTCCCTATCTGTGCATTTAGCATAGGTAGGGATTTTTATATAAATTTTATAAGGAGAAAAACTATGGTTAAATTACTGTTTCCAGATGGAAATGTTAGAGAGTATGATAATAAATCTGCTCTTGAAGTAGCTGAATCTATAAGTGTCAGCTTGAAGAAAAAAGTAGTTGCAGCTAAATTAGATGAGGACTATCTTGATTTAGATGCGCCTATAACAAAAGATGGAGCTATTAAATTAATAGTAGCGGATGATACAGATGTAGATGCACTGTATGTATTACGTCACTCATCAGCGCACCTTTTAGCACAAGCTTTAAGAAGATTATATGGAAAAGATGTACACTTCGGTGTAGGTCCTGCAATTGATGGAGGATTCTATTATGACTTTGATACAGATCATAAAGTAAATGAAGAAGATTTAAAAGTTATTGAAAAAGAAATGAAGAAACTTATTTCAGAAAATCACAAGATTGCTGGACGTGAAGTTTCTAAATCAGAAGCATTAGAAATCTTTGGGGAAGATCCATATAAAGTAGAATTAATTAATGGACTACCAGAAGGAGAAGCAATAACAGTTTATGAGCAAGGGGAATTTATCGACCTTTGTCGTGGTGGGCACGTTGCATCTACTTCTAAAATTAAAGAGTTTAAACTTCTTTCTGTAGCTGGAGCTTACTGGAGAGGTAATAGTGATAACAAAATGTTACAACGTATTTACGGGACAGCATTTTATACAAAAGATGCTTTAGCAGATCACTTGCGTAAGTTAGAAGAAGCTAAAGAAAGAGATCACCGTAAGTTAGGAAAAGAATTAGGTATCTTTACTACAAGCCAAAAAGTTGGAGCTGGATTACCATTATGGTTACCAAACGGTGCAACAATTCGACGAACTTTAGAAAGATATATAGTTGATAAAGAAGTAGAAGCTGGATACGATCACGTATATACTCCAGTGTTAGCTTCAGTAGATTTATATAAAACAAGTGGACACTGGGAGCACTACCAAGAAGATATGTTCCCTAAAATGGTTATGGATCACGAAGAAATGGTATTACGCCCAATGAACTGTCCTCACCACATGATGGTTTATAAAAATGAAAAACACTCATACCGTGAGCTTCCAATTCGTATTGCTGAGTTAGGAATGATGCACAGATATGAAGCTTCTGGAGCTGTAAGTGGTCTTCAACGTGTTCGTGGTATGACTTTAAATGATGCACATATTTTCGTAAGACCAGATCAAATCAAAGAAGAATTTAAGCGTACAGTTGCTTTAATCCAAGAAGCGTATAAAGATTTAGGATTAGAGAAATATTCTTATCGTCTATCTTATAGAGATCCAGAAAATACTGAGAAGTACTTTGATGATGACCAAATGTGGGAAAATGCACAATCAATGTTAAAAGAAGCTTCTGATGAGTTAGGACTAAACTATGTTGAGGCAGAAGGAGAAGCTGCATTCTACGGACCTAAACTAGATGTTCAAGTAGAAACTGCAATTGGAAAACAAGAAACTCTATCTACAATTCAGTTAGACTTCTTATTACCAGAAAGATTTGAACTTGAATATGTAGGAGAAGACGGAAAAATGCACAGACCAGTTGTTATTCACCGTGGTGTAATTTCAACGATGGAAAGAATGGTAGCATTCTTACTTGAAGAGTACAAAGGTGATTTACCAACATGGTTAGCCCCAAATCAAGTTAGAATTATTCCAGTAAACAATGACTACCACTATGAGTATTCAAAAGAATTGTTTGAAGACTTAAAGAGAGCAGGGGTAAAAGTTTCTATTGATGATAGAGATGAAAAACTTGGGTACAAGATTAGAGAAGCTGCATCTAAGAAAATGCCTTATACTTTAGTAATTGGAGATAAGGAAGTTGAAAACAAAGATGTTAACGTAAGAACATTTGGATCGTTAGACCAAAAAACAAAATCTTATGCCGAATTTAAAGAAAATATCTTAAGAGAAATTAACGAAAGAAAAATTAAGAAAGAGGCTTAATATGGTATTAGCACAAGCAACTAAAGAAATCCAAGCTGGTGAAATTAAAGCAGTAATAAAAACTAATGCTGGTGATATGACTTTCAAATTATTTGAAAAAGATATGCCAAAAACAGTTGAAAACTTTGTAACACACGCTAAAAATGGATATTATAAAGGAATAATTTTCCACCGTGTAATTAAAGATTTTATGATTCAAGGTGGAGATCCGACTGGTACTGGTATGGGTGGAGAATCGATATGGGGTTCAGAGTTTGAAGATGAGTTCTCAATGGAGCACTTTAATTTTTATGGAGCATTATCTATGGCTAATGCAGGACCAAACACAAATGGAAGTCAGTTCTTCATTGTTCAAGCAAAACACGTTGATACACGTATGCTAAAACAATTAAAAGATGGTGGATGGCCAGAAGAAGCTGTTGTTCAATATGGACAAACAGGTGGAACTCCTTGGTTAGATCAAAGACACACAGTCTTTGGTCAAATAATTGAAGGAGAAGATGTTTTAGAAAAAATAGCTTCTGTAGAAACTGGATTCCAGGATAAACCAAAAGAAGAAATAGTTATATTAGATGTAGAGATAGGATAAATATATGAAACGTGCTATTAAAAATATTTTTAGTGTTTCAGTTTTAGGAATACTGTTATTTATCACAGGTTGTTCTAATTTACCTGGTTTATCAGGAGAAAATGATAAAGAGCAAATTAAAACATCTAATATAATAAGTACAGGTGAAGTAGGCGCAGCTTATAAGGTAAGTCAAGAAGAAAAGGATTATTTATCGAAGAAGTTCAATGATTTATCTATAGAAAATGAGCATACAGTAGGATATATATATGTACCAGGTGGAAATATGAAAGAGCCTATTGTTCAAGATAAACAAGATACAACTAATGCGATTTATTTAGACAAAGCGTTCGATGGAAGTCATGCACCGTTACTAGGAACGGTTTTTATGGATTATCGTAATGACAAGAGTTTTGGTGATAATTTAACTTGGTTGTTTGGACATGCTAGAGGCTCAGGAGTATCGGATTATAGAATGTTTAAAGATGTACTGAGTTATACAAAACAAGATTTTTTTGATGCACATCCATATATAGTTGTAGAAACTCCAGAAAGAAAATACTATTATGAAGCATTGATGATACATGAAGTTCATGAAAGTACTGAATTATATAAAACAGATTCAAATTTAGATGCTGAGAATATAGACGAAGAGTTAGAAAATTATTTCTCTAAATTAAGTCAATCTAATACGGTATTTGCAAAAAAAGAAAATTTAGTATTTAATCCAAGAGATAAACATCTAATTTTATCAACTTGTCCTGATTTTATAGCAGATCCAGAAACAAGATATAATTTATATTTAAGACAAATTCCAGACTCGGAATTAAATGAGTTCTTAGAAAAAAATAAAGATAAATTAGCTTTTGAAGCGAAATAAATGAAAGCAACTTTGAATTTTCAAAGTTGCTTTCATAATAACTAAGAAAAAAGAAGGGATCTCCCTTCTTTTTTCTTAGTTATTATAGAATTAATATTGCTTTAAGTATTGTTCGATTTCCCAGTCAGTAACTCTTGTACGGAATGAATCCCATTCGATTGATTTAGCTTCAATAAAGTTGTTAAAAATGTGGTTTCCAAGAGAATCTTTAATTATTTGAGAAGATCTCAACTCTTTTAATGCTGTGTAAAGAGTTGAAGGTAATTGATCGATACCTTGAGCTAATCTTTCTTCTAATGTCATAACATAAATGTTACTAGAAACTTCATCAGCAGGAACTAATTTATTTTCGATACCATCTAATCCTGCTGCAAGAATTGTAGACATAGCTAAGTAAGGGTTAGCAGCTGGATCTACTGAACGAACTTCAACACGAGTAGATTTTCCACGAGAAGCAGGAATACGTACAAGTGGAGAACGGTTAGAAGTAGACCAAGCTACATAACAAGGAGCCTCGTAACCAGGAACTAAACGCTTGTATGAGTTAACAGTTGGGTTACAAACAGCAGTGAAAGCACGAGCATGTTTTAAAACTCCAGCTATAAAATGGTAAGCATCTTGAGATAATTGGTTAGGTGTGCTTTCATCGTAGAAACAGTTCTCACCATCTTTAAATAGAGATACGTTACAGTGCATACCTGAACCATTGATTCCATAGATAGGTTTTGGCATAAATGTAGCGTGTAGACCGTGTTTACGAGCTATTGTTTTTACGATTAATTTAAAAGTTTGAATGTTGTCACATGCAGAAACAACATCAGCATATTTAAAGTCAATCTCATGTTGTCCAGGAGCAACCTCGTGGTGAGATGCTTCAATATCGAAACCTAATCTTTCTAATTCAAGAACGATATCACGACGAACATTTTCTCCTAAATCAACAGGAGCAAGATCGAAATATCCACCATTATCATTTAAATCTAGTGATGGTTCTCCATTTTCTTCAAGTTTGAATAAGAAGAATTCCGGTTCTGGTCCTAGGTTTAATGTGTCGTAACCTAAGTCATTCATTTTCTTAAGCATACGTTTTAAGTTACCACGAGGATCTCCAGCGAATGGTTTTCTATCTGCAGTATAAACATCACAAATAAAACGAGCTACTTTTCCATATTCACTATCCCAAGAGAATACTAAGAATGTATCTAAGTCAGGGTATAGGTACATATCACTTTCTTCTATACGTACAAAACCTTCGATTGAAGAACCATCAAACATCATAGAGTTATCTAAAACTTTATCAATTTGACTAACTGGAACTTCAACATTTTTTATTGTACCAGTAATATCAGTAAATTGTAATCTGATATATTTAACGTTTTCTTTTTTTATTGTATCTAAAATTTCTTGTCTTCTTGACATAATCTTCTCCTTAGATAATATAATTATATTATTTTTTTGTTGTATAGAATCTAGCAAGATCCCCACGACCAATTGGTTCATTTCTAGTATTTGCTATTGGTCCAGTAAATATATCGTTATGAATAATTTGTCTAAGTTTGTTAATTTCATTATCTACTTTTTTATTATTAATAATCTCGTCAATTGCTTTGATACTGAACCCTTTATTAATAAGATCTTTAATAGACATTAACTTGTCGACATCATTTAAAGAAAATAATCTGGTGTTACCGTTTGTTCTTTCGGGTTTTATTAAATTTTTTTCTTCGTAATAACGGATTTGTCTAGCACTTAGATCTGTTAATTTTATAACAACGCTAATAGGTAATGCTGCTAAATTTCTTTTTAAATCTATAAAAGTCATACTTCACTCCTATCACCATATATTTACAAGTGTTAGTTTAGCATAAAAACAATAAAAACCAAAACAAATGTTATAAAATCTAACATCTTTTATTTTGTGGATGTTATAAATAAAGAAAAGGGTGAAAAATACGGTTATGTGTGATAAAATATACTAGATAAATATATATAATAGGAGGTATTCTATGATTATCACTTTGATAGCACTATTAATATTTATAGTTAGTTTTTTAGTTTTTGGTGCTATATATATGATGTTGATTTCATTTAATATCATAAAAAAGAAGAAGTTAGAAAAAGTTGCAAGGTTAATACTAGTATATAGTTTATTTCTAACTTTAATATATGTTTTCCAACATGTGTTTATGTAATTTAATAAAACGAACTTAGGATGTGAAAAAATATGAAAAAAGATTCCTTATTTAAGGGAACGTTTATATTGAGTATCAGTTTGATACTTACTAAAATTATAGGTTTAGTTTATATAATTCCATATTATGCAATAATTGGTGGAAAAAATAATATGATATTAATAAATTATGCGTATAATTACTATGTATTATTATTGGAGATTTCGTCCGCGGGTCTACCACTTGCACTATCAAAATTAATTTCTAAATATAATGAAGAAGGTAATTTTGAAAAAAGTAAGAAAATTTATACAATTGGAACAGTATTCCTACTCATTATGGGACTGATTGGATTTATGTTCTTTTTATTTGGCTCGGATTTCTTAGCGAGACAAACTATAGCTAGTATTGACCAACCATTAAGATATACTGTTGAAGAATTATCGTTAGTAATAAAGACACTGTCATTAGCTGTTCCATTTGTTATACTTTGTGCAGGTTTAAGAGGGGTATTTCAGGCGCATGATGTAATGACACCGTCAGCAATTTCTCAATTTTTAGAACAGATAGTAAGAATATCTATTATGATGGTGGGATCATATATAGTTTTACAGATAACGCAAGGAAATATAGTGTATGCAAATGCCATAGCAACAGGTGCTGCTTCTGTTGGAGCAATATTAGCATTTGCAATTCTGATATATTACTATTATAAATACAGAACATCTTTAGAAATGAATCAGAAAAATACTAGTTATTTTAAAGTAGATTCAACACTGTCTATATTAAAAGAGTTATTATTAGTTGCTGCTCCTTTTGTGGTGGTCTCAACATTTTTTTCAATAATAACGATAATAGATCAAAATACAATAATTCCAGCTATGGACAAGCTTGGGTTGGCAACAGTGGCAGAAGAACAGTTTAATATTTATAATAATTATGTAAATAAATTAGTTATGATAGCTGTTGCATTAGCGCCTGCGTTTACAGGAGCATTTTTACCATCAATAACAAGACTATATGTTAGGCAAGATAAAATAAATCTTAAACTTCAAATAAATAAACTATTATTATCATTACAAATGATTGTCCTTCCAGCACTATTTGCTATGTATATATTAGTCATACCACTATATACAGTATTTTATGAGTATGATTTAGATGGATTTTATTTAATGAAGGTGTATTTACCTTTAGCATTGGGATATGCAACATATGGAATAACAAGTATAGTAATGCAAGCTATAGATAAGCAGAAATTCAATATTTTAATTGTAGTGTTTGGGATAATGTTTAAATATATTTTTAACGAATATTTTATATTAGCTTTTGAAAGTGCTGGAGCGATATATTGTTCAACGATAGCCTATGCTATAATGATTTTCTTAAACATGTATATTATTAATAAAAATGTCGATTTAAATTTAAAAGAGTTAAATTATAACTTGCTTAAATTAATTTTTGCTAATTTCGCTATGCTAATCGTAGTTTCAGCGATAGTAGATTCAATTTTTAATAATTTTAATTTATCAAATAAATTTGATAGTGTGATATTAATTGCTATTTCAGGGATTATAGGAGCACCACTATATTTCTTTGTCTTAAATAAAATAAAATTTACAAAGTATCTATTTGGCAGAGAATTTTCTATTTTATCTATGATTAGGAGGCGATGATCTTGAGATTAGATAAATTTATCAGTAATAACACTCAGTACAGTAGAAGTGAAGTGAAAAGAATTATTAAAAAAGGAATTTTAGTAAATGGAGAAGTTATTAAAGATTCTAAATTTGATATAAATCCAGATACAGATTTAGTCACCTTGAATGGAGAAGAACTTAAGAATATTGAATTTGTTTATATAATGATGAATAAGCCTCAAGGGTGCTTAAGTGCTACTCATGATTCTAAAGACAAGACAGTACTTGATTTGATAAATGCTGAAGATAAGATTAAAGACATTTTTCCTGTAGGTAGACTTGACAAGGATACAGAAGGACTAATGTTTTTAACAAACGATGGAGAGTTAGCGCATAAACTTACTTCTCCCAAAAAAGATATTTTTAAGAAATATTATGTAGAAGTTGATGGAATGTTGACTGATGAGCATGTAGAAATGTTTAAAAATGGAATAGTTATAGATAAAGACTATAGATGCAAATCATCAATATTAGAAATTGAAAAAGCAAGTTCAGAAATAAGTTCAGCCCTGGTTCAGATATCTGAAGGGAAGTTTCATCAAATAAAAAAAATGATGAGAGCAATAGGGGTAAATGTAACATATCTTAAGAGAATATCAATAGGAAAGTTAATACTAGATGAAAAACTAAGTCTAGGACAATATAGGTATTTAACAGAAGAAGAATTGGATAATATAAAGTAAAAGGAGAAATTAAAATGACTATAAATTTTAAAGAAGAAGTATTAAAGCATAAAGAAGACTTATTAAGTGATCTTTTCGAGTTGTTATCTATAGAATCATATACAGATAATACGTCAAGTGAAGAAGCTCCGTTTGGTCCAGGGCCAAGAAAAGCTCTTGACAAAATTTTATCATTTGGAGAAAGAGATGGATACATTGTTAAGAATGTAGGTAATGCTGCTGGACATATAGAAGTAGGTCAAGGTGAAGAACTATTTGGTGTGTTGGGGCACGTAGATGTTGTGCCAGCGAATCCAAAGGAATGGATCTCACATCCATTTAAACCGGAAATAAGGGATGGTAAAATATTTGCAAGAGGGGTTCTTGATGATAAAGGACCAACGATGGCAGCCTACTATGCAATAAAATTATTAGATAAATTAGGCGTTACATGGACAAAGAAAGTTCGCTTAATTGCAGGTTCTGATGAAGAAGTTGGATTTAGATGTGTTGACAGATATTTCCAAACTGAAGAGAGACCAGATTTAGGATTTACTCCGGATGCCCACTTCCCATTAATTAATGGAGAAAAAGCAAGAGCAACATTTTCATTTAACTTAAAATTCCAAGATGATAAAGATGCAGCATTTAAACTAGTGAAATTAAATGCAGGACTTGCTCAAAATATGGTTCCAAGTAGTGTTACAGCAACGTTGGAAGGTGATAGTACGATATTAAAAGAAAAATTAGAAGAGTATGGATATGATAGTTATACACTTGAAGAAAGTGAAGTATTAGAACTTACTTTTAAAGGAAAAGCTGCTCACGGTTCAACTCCAGAAAAAGGTCTAAATGCTGCGACAAAATTAGCAGACTTCATGTTAAGTTTGGATTTAGATGATAATGCCAAAAACTATTTTGAATTTATCGTTAAATACTTACATGAAGATCATGTAGGTCAAAAACTAGGGTTACAATATTCAGATGAAGATATGGGGCATGCAAGTTTCAATTACGGTATTTTTAAGTATGACATAGCAAATAAAGAAGGAAGAATCGAAACAGATTCACGTTATCCTGCAAAATATAAACTAGCAGATAAAGTTAATGAATTATCATTTGATAATTTTGATGTGAAATTAGAAGAGAATAAGGAAGCTCATTTTGTACCAGTAGAAGATGAATTAGTCCAAACATTATTATCTGTATATAGAAAACATACAGGCGATCAAGAAAGTCAGCCGATGGTCATTGGTGGTGGAACGTACGCAAGATGTATGAAAAAAGCGGTAGCTTTTGGGGTGTTATTGCCAGGAAGAGAAGATACTATGCACCAAGCCAATGAGTACATGTATGTTGAAGATTTATTATTATCAACAGCAATTTTTGCAGAATCAATTTATAAGATTTGTTGTAAATAAAGCGAGAATTATTCTCGCTTTTTTATTTTGGAAAATTTAATAAAAAATAATTTTTCTTACTAATCCCGTAGGTATAGTATTTGAGAAGATAGAGTAAAAAAAATAGAAAAATATATTAAGATTTACCTTGAAAAAATGCTCTAAAAATTGTAAAATAATAACTGCGATTATTTAAGAAAAAATTAGAAAGGGGGAGTGGTCTTGTGGCAAAAGAATATTATCAAGTCGGTTGGACTTTAGGGGAAGAATATGCAGATGATTATTATGCTACAAGGGATAATAATAAATACTTTATTAAAAGAAATGCCACTCCTATACTTTCAACACTGTCAGCTGAAAAAATAGTACCTAAGGTTAGGTGGTCGAAGAGATTATCTAATGGAGATGTACTAATAGCACAAGATTTCGAAAATGGAAAAACTTTATCTAGCGAAGAAATGAGAGATAAAAGGATTCCTAAGATTTTAAAGAAAGTGCACAGTTCCAAAAAGTTAAAAAAAATGATGATTACTCAGGGCTATAGAGAAGAAACAGCAGAAAACTTGCTATTTAATCTTGAAAAGATTATGACGACAGAATTGCTAGAAAATTCTAATATAGCCATGGCATTTTCTTATCTGAAGAGAAGTATCCCAAAGCAAGATGATTTTTGTTTATGCCATGCTGATTTGCAAAAAGAAAATTGGTTATTATCGGATAAAAATGGACTGTTTCTAGTAGATTGGGATCAAGCAATACTTGGTGATCCTGCAATTGATATATCATTTGTATTATACAGATATATAGACCAAGCAAATTGGGACGAATGGTTAAAAGATTATGGTATTACATCAACACTAGAATATAGATTAAAATTAAAGTGGTACATAACGTTCCAAGCACTAGTATTGGTTATTTGGAATTATGAGAAGCGTCGTTTATCTGAGATGAATGAATGGCTAGTATTTATTAATAAAATATTTTTTGAATATGTATAGAGATATTATTGATAATATCTCTTTTATTTTTTTTAGATATGAGATATAATTTCTGTAAGAAAGATATAAAGTAGGAGGTCTTATGGAATTGAAAAGTAAAATTTTAAAACTAATAGAATCTAATTCTAAAATAACTAATTCAGAATTAGCAGCTATGTTAGATTTAGATACTAACGAAGTGTCTAAATTGATTGCAGAAATGGAAGCAGATAAAGTTATTTGTGGATATGCTACATTAATAGATTGGGATAAAACAGATAATCAAAATGTATCTGCTATGATTGAGCTTAAAATAACTCTACAAAAGGGAACGGGTTTCGATAAAATAGCTGAGAAAGTATATTCATTCCCAGAAGTAGAAGCAGTATATTTAATGTCGGGGGCCTATGATCTTTTAGTGCAAATTAAACATGCGCCAATGAAGGATATCGCTAACTTTGTATCGGGGAGTTTATCTGTTATAGATGAAGTGCAATCAACGGCAACTCACATAATACTAAAGAAATACAAAGATTATGGAATTGTATTTAACAAATCAGAAACTGATAAGCGTCAAATGGTGACACCATGAGAAATTTTTTAAATAAAAAAGTTCAAGATATAAAACCATCAGGGATTAGGAAGTTTTTTGACATTGCCAATGAAATTGAAGGGGTTATTTCACTAGGGGTAGGAGAACCAGATTTTGATACTCCATGGCATGTTAGAGAAGAAGGAATTAATACTTTAAAAAAAGGAAAAACTTTCTATACTGCAAATTCAGGACTTGTAGAACTTAGAGAAGAAATATCTAAGTATATTGCAAGAAAAAATGGTGGAGTTAAATATGATCCCAAAACCGAAGTTCTTGTAACTGTAGGGGGAAGTGAAGCGATAGATTTAGTTTTTAGAGCGACATTAGAACCAGGTGATGAAGTTATTTATACAGAACCGTGTTATGTTTCTTATTTACCTTGTATTCACTTAGCTGATGGAGTTCCTGTAGCAGTTCCATTGAAAGAGGAAAATAATTTTAGACTTACTCCGGAAGAATTAGAAGCTGCTATTACGGAAAAAACTAAAGCAATAATATTATCTTTTCCAAATAATCCAACTGGAGCAGTAATGGAAAAAGAAGATTTGGAAAAAATTTCTGAATTAATAATTAAGCATGACTTGTTAGTAGTTACTGATGAAATTTATTCTGAGTTATCTTATACAGGTGAGGAACACTACAGTATAATTAGAATTCCTGGCATGAGAGAAAGAACGGTATATATAAATGGATTCTCTAAATCATTTGCAATGACAGGGTGGAGGTTGGGTTACTGTACAGGTCCAGCTTATATTATGAAGGAAATGATAAAAATACACCAATTTGCTATAATGGCAGCACCAACAACTAGTCAGTATGCTGGTGTTAAAGCATTAAGAGATGCGGATGATGATGTAGAAATGATGAGAGAATCATATAATCAAAGAAGACGTTATTTAATGAGTGAATTCAAAAGAATAGGTTTACCATGTTTTGAGCCGTTAGGAGCCTTTTATATATTCCCTAATATAAAAGAATTTGGTATGACATCAGAAGAATTTGCAACAAGACTAGTTCAAGAAGAAAAAGTTGCGGTAGTACCTGGAACAGCATTTGGAGAAAGTGGAGAAGGATTTTTACGAATCTCTTATGCTTATTCAATAGATAGTTTAAGAAAAGCAATTGAAAAAATAGAAAGATTTATTATAAGATTAAGAGAAAATAAAGAAGCCTAATGGCTTTTTTATTTTGGAGTCTTCCTATGATGCTAGTATTTGTGGTATAATTAAGGGTATTAATAAATTAGGGGATATGTATGAAAGATTATAAATTATATCTAATTGATTTAGATGGAACTATATATACAGGGAATACACCTATAAAACACTCTAAAAAATTTGTAGAGTATTTAGAAGAAAGTAATCTTGATTACTTATTTATAACTAATAATTCTACAAAAACAGCGAGTCAAGTAGTTGCAAAATTGGAAAGTATGGGGATAACTACATCAGAAGAGCATATATATACTTCAGCACTAGCAGCATCAGAATATGCACATAAAAAAAATTATAAAAATATACATGTTATAGGTGAGCAGGGATTAAGAGAAGCACTAGAAGATAATAATTTAAACTTAGTTGGGCACAGTGATGCTGATGCAGTAATTATAGGTTTAGATAGAAAGTTAACTTATGATAAGTTAAGTGATGCATCTTTAGCACTTCAAAGAGGTATTCCTTTTATAGCTACTAATCCAGACAAGTTATTACCTACTGAAAATGGAATGACACCGAGTAATGGTGGTCAGGTTAAATTTTTGGAGTATGCAACATCTAGAGAAGCTGTTGTAATTGGAAAGCCTAGCACAATAATAATGGAACTAGCCATAGAAAAATTTGGTTATAAAAAAGAAGAGATTGTAATGGTTGGAGATAATTATGATACGGATATTATGTCAGGTATAAATATAGGGATAGATACTATCCATGTTCAAACTGGTGTAACTAGTAAAGAAGAAGTACTTTCTAAAGAAAAACAACCAACATATACATTTGAAAATTTAAATGAATTTCTTGAAAATAAAGGAGTATAAGGTATGATAATCAAAACAGAAGAACAATTAGAAAAAATGAAAGAAATAGGTAAAATTTGTGCTACTATTAGAGATACAATGCAGGAAGCGGCAGTTCCTGGTGTATCTACTAAAGAATTAGATAATATAGCAAAAGAATTATTTGAAAAATTTGGAGCTAAATCAGCGCCTATAACTGAATATGATTTTCCAGGCTACACTTGTATTTCATTGAATCACCAAGCTGCGCATGGAATACCGTCTAATTCTAAAATATTAAAAGATGGAGATCTACTTAATATAGATGTTTCAGGATGTAAAGATGGATATTATGCAGATACAGGTATTTCATTTGTTGTAGGAAAATGTGATGATGAGATGAAACAAAAGGTCTGTGATGTAGCTAAAGAAGCGTTTTTTGAAGGAATTAAATATGCTCAAGCTGGAAAGAAAATAAATCAAATAGGAAAAAATGTTCATAAAAAAATAAAAGAGCATAAATTAGAAGTTATTGAAAACTTAACTGGACACGGAATAGGAACGTCTCTTCACCAAGAACCAAATCATGTATTCAACTATTTTGATCCTTGGGACAACATGATATTAAAAGACGGTCTATGCTTAGCAGTAGAACCATTCGTTTCGACGAAAGCAAAAGAAGTATCAAATAGTGGAAAAGATGAGTGGGAATTAGTTAGTAAAGATGGATCGTACATCGCTCAATATGAGCACACAATTGTAATAAGAGAAAATGAAGAACCATTAATACTAACAAAATTAGATTAATCGCTATTTGAGTTGACAATTTTATAAAAATAAATTATCATACAATAGCTTAGTTTATTAACATAGGAGAAATTTATGGCAGAAAATTTGGTTATTGTTGAGTCGCCATCAAAAGCTAAAACAATAGAAAAATATTTAGGAAAAAAATATAAAGTAATATCATCTAAGGGGCACATTAAAGACTTACCTAAGAGTAGAATGGGTGTTGAAGTAGTTGATAAAGAAAATATTAATGCTGATTACATCTCAATTAGGGGGAAAGGTGACTTAATTAAGTCGCTAAAAAAAGAAGCTAAAGGAATGAAAAATGTTTATTTAGCATCCGATCCTGATAGAGAAGGGGAAGCTATTGCTTGGCATATTGCATCTATTCTTAATTTAGAAGAAGGGAAAAATAGGGTTATCTTCAATGAGATAACAAAAGATGCAGTAAAAGAAGCAATAAAACATCCTAGAGAGATTGATTCTAATTTGGTTGATTCTCAACAAGCTAGACGTGTTTTGGATAGATTAGTAGGATACAATATATCACCTGTATTATGGAAAAAAGTAAAACCAAAATTATCAGCAGGACGTGTACAAAGTGCATCACTTAAACTAATTGTTGATAGAGAAAATGAAATTAGAAACTTTATTCCAGAAGAATATTGGACTATACCAATAGACTTTATAAAAGATAGAAAAGTGTTATCTGCTAATTTTTATTCGTACAAAGGTGAGAAAATTAAATTAAATACAAAAAAAGATGTAGATGTTATTTTAAAAGCAATAAAAGGTGATACTTTTGATGTAGTAGAAGTAAGTAAATCTAATAAAAATAGAACAGCACCTAATGTATTTACAACATCAACTATGCAACAAGATGCATCGAGAAAAATAAACTTTAAAACAAGAAAAACAATGAGTGTTGCTCAAGAACTATATGAAGGAGTAAACTTAAAAAAATTAGGTGGAGTTACAGGTCTTATTACTTATATGAGAACAGACTCTACTAGGATTTCTGAAGAAGCAAAGAAACAAGCCTATGCTTATATTTCTGAACAATTTGGTAAAGAGTATGCAGCAACCTTTACTAAGAAAAGTAAAGGTAATAAGAATGTTCAAGATGCCCATGAAGGTATAAGGCCAACAAATGTTAACTTTAGTCCCGATTTAGTTAAGGATTATTTGACACCAGACCAATTGAAGTTATACACACTAATTTGGAATAGATTTGTTGCAAGTCAAATGGCTCCAGCTGTTTACGAAACAAGATCGACTACTTTCGAAAATAACCAAGTAATCTATAAAGCATCTGATTCGAAAGTTGTTTTTGAAGGTTTCTTAAAAGTATTGAAGGAAAAAGAAAAAATAAAAATTCCTGCGACTTTTGAAGAAGGGGATAAGGCGAAATACAAAGAAATTAAAGGTGAACAGCACTTCACACAACCACCTGCAAGGTATTCGGAAGCAAAATTAATCGCTAGTTTAGAAGAGTTAGGTATAGGAAGACCATCTACATATGCAACTATTATTGAAACGTTGCAAAAAAGATATTATGCTAAATTAAATAATAAAGCATTTGCACCTACAGAATTAGGTGAAATAGTATCTAATATGATAGCAGAGTATTTCCCTAATATAATAAATGTTGAATTTACTGCTAAATTAGAAAGTGATTTAGATAAGATAGCAGAAGGTGATATTAAATGGCAACATGCTATCTATGATTTCTATTCAAACTTTGAAAAAGATGTAGTAAAAGCTGAAAAAGAACTGGATAAAGTTGAAATTCAGAAAGAATATACTGGAGAAAAATGTCCAGAATGCGATTCACCATTATTATACAAATTAGGAAAATTTGGTAAATTCGTAGCGTGTTCAAATTTCCCAGATTGTCGTTATACAGAAACAATTCAGAAAAAAGTAGGAGTAAAATGTCCATCGTGTAAAAAGCATGAAATACTTGAGAAAAAATCAAAAAAAGGTAAAGTATTTTATGGATGTGAAGATTTCCCTAAATGTGAATTTGTTTCTTGGGATAAACCGATAAATAGACAGTGTCCGAAATGTCAAAACACTTTATATGAGAATAAAAAACATGTATTGTGTGCATCATGTGATTACAAAGAAAAATAATATAAAAGGAGAAAGTTTAACTTTCTCCTTTTATATTTGAAATAGATAGATATTTGATATATCATTAACTAATAATATATTAACGAAGAGGGTATGTATGTCTTTACAGTTTGTAGATTTTAAAAAAAGAATAGGTAATGATGAATTAGCAGTAGAATTTCAATTAGCTGATAAAGAGTCGTTAGCTATTATTAACAGTGATATAAAAATTTTAAAAATATTTAAAAATATTTTTTCAAAAAAAGAAGATTATAGAGGGAAAGTACTTGTTAATGGAAGTGATATAAGGAAACAAATAGGAACATATCTATTTTCTGATGAAGGACTATATTCTAACTTTAGTTTATATCAAAATTTCAGATTTCTATTTAGTATAAATGGTATTAGAATAAAAAAAGAAGAAGTATTGAAATGTTTTGAAGAACTAGCCTTAGATGAGAAAAAAAGATACTCTGATTTAGAAACTGGAGAAAAAGAACGTGTTGAAATTTTATTAGCATATTTCTTTTCAAAAGAGCTAGTTGTCTTAGATTTATCAGAAAGAAAATATATAAATAGTAAACTTATTTCAAGTTTTTTAAGAAAAAAAATGAGTTCACTAGAAAAAAATATAATAGTATTAGCGAGAGATTATAACGAAATAAGCTCATTGATGACTCATACATTAATGATGGATGGAGTTAAACAAGAATATTTTGGGAAGAAAAAAGATTTTGATATTATTAGTAAATTAGTTGTGCTAGAATTATCAGATATAAATGAGAAAGAACTTGAGAAAAGATTACCATTTGATTTTACGGTGGTAAATAAGAAATTTATCATAGAGAAATCCAATATAGAAGCAGCCTTGTATTATTTTGTGAGTAATAATATAGAAGTATATAATATAAGTGATTTTGCAGAAAATGATGATTTATATGTGAAAGGAGAATAGTATTATATGCTATGGAGTGAATTACTAAAGATTTTCAAAAGAAAACTTAACTATATTTATACCGTAATCTCAGTGATTTTATTATTAGGAATATCAATTTTAGAAAATACTTACTTTAAGAATACAGATATAAATAAGGAAGAATTTATATTTAATTATAACTTGAAATTGATATTAGTGATGAGTATAGTATTTGTAGTGGTAAATATCACATACTCGTACAGAAAAGATTACATAGATAAAATATATAAATTTATAAGAATTTCTAAAATATCAAGATTTTACAATTTATTTAGTAAAATCTTAGCAAATTACTTTATTGTTTTTCTTTTTTATATTTTACTAACAGGGATTTATATAGCGGTGGTGTATTATACAAATGGTACGGATTCGCTGTTGAATGTTATTATGAAAAATAATATAGTCTTCTCAGTAGTAATATTATTTTTTGTTACAAATTTAGCGCTGATGATAGTAGTAATTTTTAATAATGGACATATCGCTATGATGATTAGTATATTATTATTAACTATGTTAACTTTTATAAGAGATTTTTTGAGAAACCAATACTCGATGAACCTTTCAGGTGATATATTTTCTGATTCATTCTTAAAAATATCTGCAGTAAGTACTAATTTAGAAATTTCCAATATTATTCAATTACTAATATATTCTATATGTATTTTCTTTATATCATTGATAGTGAAGTTAATAAAGAATAATTAGTTGACATTAAATCTTATTTTGAGTATAATACTAAAGTATCATATCAAAGGGGAGTAACTTAACTCTTAATGAGTTTCTAGTATCGTCATTTCATAGATAGTTCTATCGGTGCTAGAGATAACGTTGTTATTTAGTAAGACCTTTGCTTTATTTAAAAGCAGGGGTCTTTTTATATTGAAAGGAGAAAAGAATGGATACACAGATTTTGATTCAGTATGGAATAGTACTGATAAGTTTAATAGTTTTAGAAGGTTTATTATCTGCAGACAATGCTATAGTTTTAGCGATAATGGTTAGGCACTTGCCACCAAAACAACAAAAACAAGCCCTAATGTATGGATTAGTGGGAGCATTAGTTTTCCGAGTTATAGCTATTTTCCTAATAACAATTCTTGCTAAATATTGGCAAATTCAAGTTGTGGGTGGATTATACTTACTATACATGTCAATTTCACACATTAAAGAATTTTATGCCAAATTAGGAAAAGATGAAGCTGAAGAAGAAGTTGCACCTAAAAAACAAAGTGGTTTCTGGATGACAGTTCTAAAAGTAGAATTAACAGATATTGCATTTGCAGTAGATTCAATTTTAGCGGCAGTAGCAATAGCTATAACATTACCAAGTATAACTGATGTGACTATCGGTGGAATTAATGCTGGACCATTTGCAGTAATGGTTCTAGGAGGTCTTGCTGGAGTTATTTTAATGCGTTTTGCAGCAAACTTCTTCATTAAAGTTTTAAAAACACAACCTGGTTTAGAATTAGCAGCCTTCCTTATTGTAGGATGGGTGGGTATTAAGTTATTAGTTATAGCAGCAGAACATGAAGCTATCGCTCTATTACCACACGGTTTTGCACATTCAGCAGCATGGACAGCTACATTCTGGTTAGTATTATTTGGATTAGCACTTTTTGGATTCTTATATTCGAAAAAACTTAATGAAAAAATGTCTAAATAATTTATTTAAAAGGTAAGCAAAAATTTTTGCTTATCTTTTTTTATATGTTAAAATTTTAATATAAAAAGTTTAAGGAGAGAAAGATATGTCATTTTTTGATTATGTAAAAGATTTTCCACTTGTAAATTCGTCAGAAGCAGAAAAAGCAATAAATGAAACTGACTCGTTCGTATTATTTGTAGGGAGAGCAACTTGTCCATATTGCTTAAGATTTGCCCCAAAGATTTCTTCAGTTGCTAAAAAAGAAGGGATAAAAGTTCACTTTTTAAATAGTGAAGATTTTTCAGATGGAACACTTTCAGCATTTAGATCTAAATATGAAATTAAAACCGTTCCTGGACTACTTGTCTCAAGAAATTCAGATGTAAAAGTAGTATGTGATTCATCACTATCTGAAGATGCGATTATAAAATTTATAAAAGAATAAGTCACACAAAAAAGTGGTAGAAAATTAGAATTTCTACCGCTTTTTTTATTTTTGATTAAAATTTAATAAAAATTCCAATAATAGTGGAAAAAAGTGGGGAAATGTGGTAAATTATATATAAAGGTGGTGAAGTATGTGTTTATAGGTCAATATAATAATAAAATGGACGCAAAAGGGCGTATATCTATGCCTGCAAAATTCAGAGATGAACTAGGTGAAAAATTTATTATAACAAGGGGATTAGACTCTTGTTTATTTGGCTATACACTACTTGAATGGCAAAAAGCTGAGAGCAAAATTAAGTCACTACCATTAACCAAAAAAAATGCTCGTGCTTTTCAACGTTTCTTCTTTTCTGGAGCTAGTGAAGTAGAAGTTGATAAACAGGGGAGAATAAATATTCCCCAGGCACTAATAGACCATGCAGATTTAGGTAAAGAATGTGTGGTAAATGGTGTATCAAATAGAATTGAAATTTGGAGTAAAGAAAAATGGGAATCACAGTTATTAGACAGTGAGGAAACATTTGAAGAAATTGCAGAAGAATTAGATTTTGAATTTTAAAAAATAGGAGAAATCAATGTTTAAGCATTATAGTGTGCTTCTGGAAGAGGCAGTAGACGGATTAAATATAAAAGAAGATGGAATATATGTTGACTGCACCTTAGGAGGCGCAGGACATAGCTTAGAGATTTTAAAAAAACTTACAACTGGTAAATTATATGCATTTGATCAAGATCAAATAGCAATAGATAATGCAAAGGTAAAATTATCGGAATATATAGACAAAGTTGTATTTATCAAATCAAATTTTGAAAATTTAGAAGAAGAACTTTCTAAATTAGGAGTAGATAAAGTTGATGGAGTACTTTATGATTTAGGTGTTTCTTCACCACAATTAGACACACCAGAAAGAGGGTTCTCATATAACTACGATACTAGACTAGATATGAGAATGGATACAGATGCAGAAGTATCAGCTTATGAAATTGTAAATGAGTATGATTATCATGAACTTGTAAAAATATTCTACCGCTATGGAGAAGAAAAATTTTCAAAACAAATTGCTAGAAATATAGAAAAAATTAGAGAAGAAAAAAATATTGAAACGACATTTGAACTAGTAGATATTATAAAAAACTCAATTCCAGCAGCTGCACGAAGAACAGGAGGTCATCCTGCTAAGAGAGTATTCCAAGCAATAAGAATCGCTGTGAATAATGAATTAGGAGTTTTTGAATCATCGTTAGAACAGGCTATAAAAATAACTAATGTAGGTGGAAGAATTTCAGTAATTAGTTTCCATTCACTAGAAGATAGAATATGCAAGCAAATATTTAATTCTTATTCAAAAGAACAAGATGTTCCAAGGAATTTACCAATAATTCCAGAAGAATTTAAAGCAAAATTAAAAAATATAACAAGAAAGCCAATACTTCCAAGTGAAAAGGAACTTGAAGAAAATAATCGTTCTAGGAGTGCCAAATTGAGAGTTGCAGAAGTGTTGAGATAAGATATAGGAAGGAAAAGAAGTGGCAACGTTAAAAGTTTATAGTAGAGAATACGGTGTTAAGAAAATTGAAGAAAAAGTAAAATTAACTAAACCGGAACTTTTCATATATTTAACAATACCAATTGCATTATTCATAAGTGTTTATGTTATGTTAAGTTATGAAGAAAAGATATACTCTTTAAAAAATCAAGAGACACTAAATTCTCAACAAATTCAAAAAATACAGAACTCTAATGAAGAACAAAAAGTTATTATAAATGATTTATCTTCATATGATAGAATGAAAAATATATCAGAAGTACTAGGGATGACTTCTCAAAAAGAAAATATAAAGGTTGTGAGATAATTGAAATTTTTAATTAGATTGCTGTCGCTAAGATTTCTTGAAGATCCCAAAAGTATTAGAAATAAAGAAAATATATCAAAGAAAAGAACAAAAATGATATTTACAATTCTTTTTGTTTTTTTCTTTATATGGATATTAATTTTTAATATAGGTCAAATGACTGTACTGGGGACTATACGTGGAAAAGATCTTAGTAAGTTAGCAGAAGAAAAATATACAGTAGACAGTGTAGTTGAAGCTACACGTGGAAAAATATATGATAGAAATGGAAATATTTTAGCGGACAATATAGAGTCGTATAAATTAATTGCAATTGTTTCTGATAAAGCCTCAGAAAATTTAAAAGAAGGTGAAGAAAAGAAACACGTAGTAGACAGAGTGAAAACAGCAGAAGAATTATCAAAATATATTCCACTATCAAAAGAAGAAATTGAAAAGATCTTGAATAATGAACGTGCCTATCAAGTAGAATTTGCATCAGCAGGAAAAAATATTGATGTAGAAACTAAAAGAAAAATAGAAGAATTAAAACTACCAGGTATAAAATTTCAAACTACAACAAAAAGATATTATCCAAACGCTGCTATTTTAGGTAATTTTTTAGGGTTTGCACAGGCATCTGAAGAGAGTAATCAGCAAATTCAAGGAAGATTGGGGATAGAAAAAGTATTTGATCATTATCTTAGTGGAAAGAATGGACGTATTATTTATGGTAGAGATGCGTGGGGGAAAGTAGTTTCTAATATACCTACTCATGAAGAAAAAGCAGTAGAAGGATCAGATGTATATTTAACAATAGACAAAAATATACAAACATTTGTTGACAATACTTTGTCAGATATACAGGAAGTATATAATCCAGAACTTGCGTTTGCCTTCGTAATGTCAGCGAAAACAGGAGAATTATTGGCGATAGGGCAAACACCAGCATTTAATCCGAATACTATGGAAAATTTAGATTTTGCTTGGGCGAACGCATTATATAATGCGACAATAGAGCCGGGTTCTACAATGAAAACTTTTTCTTTAGCATTAATGATAGAAAATGGAATTTACGATCCTAATAAATATTATAATTCTGGTTCGTACAAATTAGGAGATAGGACAATTTATGATCATAATAAAAAAGGATGGGGAAGAATAAATTATAGGTATGGATTCCAAGAATCTTCAAACACACTTATGCTTACGATGTTTGAAGAATTGGGGTCAGAGAAACTTAAGACTGGACTAGAACGATTTGGATTTGGGAATACGACCAATTCTTTATATGAGAACGAATCATATGGAAAGTTGTCATTTGATAATAGAGTTTCTGCAGGATCGGCTACTTTTGGACAAGGGTCGTCTGTGACTCCAATTCAGATGTTACAAGCTCAAACGGCTATATTAAATGGCGGAGAAATGTTGAAACCATATTTCTTACAAAAGGTTCATGACAAATCTAATAATATAGATGTTAATATTGGTGCTAAGGAAGTCGTAGGAAACCCAATTTCTAAAGAAACTGCTGAAAAAGTAAAAGTGGAATTAGAAGGTGTAGTAAATGGGCAATGGGCTAGTAGTGGAGCTAAATATAAAATAGATGGATATAATGTAGCTGGAAAAACAGGAACAGCTGAGATTGTAGACCCAGATACTGGGAAGTATTATGAAAGTAGGTACCAGGTTTTACACTCATTTATGGGATATGCTCCGAGTGAAAATCCAGAAGTAATTGTGTATGCTGGAATGAAAATGCCTAGAAAAAACTTACAGGAAAGTTATAGAAATTCTGTAAAAGAAATCTTTAACCCAATCATGACGACTACTTTAGAATATTTAAGTATAAGAAAAAATTCTTCAGGTAATAATAGTGAAACATCTATACTAGATACATATGTAAATAAAGAATTAAAATCAAGTGTGAATGAACTGACTAAAAAAGGAGCCAATATTGTTCAGATAGGAAATGGGAAAAATATATTAACTCAATTCCCAGAATCTGGAGTGGAGATTACAAAAAATGACAAGGTATTTCTTGTAACTGAAACTACAACAATAGCACTTCCAAATTTAAGAGAATGGTCTAAGGCTGATTTATTAAAGTATTCAGAATTGTCAGGAATAAAATTCAGAATAAATGGAAGTGGATATGTGGCTAGTCAAAACATTACGCCGGGTACAAGGGTCCGCTCAGGAGACGAAATAATAGTAAACTTATCATAAAAAGGAGTAAAATATTAATGAGTATGTTTTTTATATTAAGTTTTATATTAACCGTATTAATGTTACCACGGTTAATAAAATACTTACATAAATTAAAATTCGGACAAGCAATAAGAGAAGAAGGTCCACAAAGTCACGCCGCAAAAAAAGGAACACCTACAATGGGGGGGATATCTTTTATATTAGCAATTACAATATCACTTATTGTGGCATCAATAGTCGACAAAGCTAATGCGGTATATTATTTCTTATTTATATATACAACTTTATCATTTTCTTTAATAGGATATATTGATGATATGTTAATAGTTGTTAAGAAAAAAAATGATGGATTAAAACCAAGACATAAATTGTTTATGCAAATAGGATTTTCTATAATATTCTATATTTTATTAAAATTGATTTATACAGATGTTGATTATATTGATTTACCCTTTACAGATATTAATATAAACTTATCAATATTCTACGTGTTGTTCGTAGTCTTTTGGCAAACAGGATTTTCTAATGCAGTAAACTTAACGGATGGTTTAGATGGTTTAGCAACAAGTGTTACAATAATTACGTCTTTAGCATTTGCTGGTATAGCCTATAAAGAAAATAATACGGCAGTATTAACGTTCTGTATGATTATCGCTGGAAGTTTAGTAGGTTTCTTACTTTTCAATAAAAAACCAGCTAAAATATTTATGGGAGATACAGGATCTCTAGCATTAGGTGGGATGTTAGCAGCAATTTCTATAATTTTACACAAAGAAGTAGCTTTCTTATTTATAGGTCTGGTATATATATTAGAAACAGCATCAGTAATGATACAAGTAGCCTACTTCAAAAAGACAGGAAAAAGAATTTTCAAAATGTCACCATTACACCATCATTTTGAATTATCAGGATATGGAGAAGTTAAAACAGTGTGGATATTTGTAGTGATAGCTGTAATATCTTCAACAATCGGATACTTTATAGGAGTATTATAATGAATCAAATAGAATTAGAAAAATTGAAAGATAAAAAAATTCTAGTGCTAGGTTTCGCTAGAAGTGGTTATAAAACAGCCCTAATTTTAAAAAAATTAGGAATAAATGTAACAGTAAATGCTAGTGATGACTTGTCAACTAATGACCAAGCAAAAGAATTGGAAAACTTAGGTGTTAAGATAGTTTCAGGTGGACATCCGCTGCAACTACTAGATAACATAGATTTAATTATTAAAAATCCAGGAATTCCATATAAAATAGAATTTTTACAAAAGGCAATTGAAAAGGGAATAGATGTAATTACTGAAATTGAATTAGCATCTACTTTGTTCAATCATAATATTATAGCTCTGACAGGTACCAATGGGAAAACAACAACTACAATGATGCTATATGAAATATTAAAAAAAGAAAAAGAAAACACTTATTTAGCAGGAAATATTGGATATCCTTCTATAGAAGTAGCATATGAAAAAGAAGAAAACTCTAATATAATTATGGAAATATCTTCATTTCAATTAAATGGAACGATAAACTATAAACCACATATAGCAGTAGTAACAAATTTAGGTGAAGCTCACTTAGATTACCATGGTTCTAAAGAAGAATATCACAATATGAAAAAAAGAGTATTTAGAAATCAAGATGAAAATGATTTTCTGATTCTAAATATTAGAGATAAAGAATTTTATGAAAAAGAAGATATTAAATCTCAAGTGATTTGGTATTCTACTTCAGATGATAAAACATTAGAAGCATATGTAGATAATGGAAAATTTTATTTTAAAGGAAGAGAAATATTTGAAGTATCTAAAATATCTTTACCAGGTGAGCACAATGTAGAGAATGCGATAAATGCCGCAATAGTCTCATTACTAGAAAATGTAAGTATAAATAGTATACAAGATGTTGTTTATAACTTTAAAGGTGTTAAACATAGACTGCAATATGTAGGAGAGCACAAAGGTGTGAAATACTACAATGACTCAAAAGCAACAAACCCAGAATCAACACTAAAAGCGATGAGTGGTTTCGAAGGAAATGTTGTACTAATAGCTGGTGGAAAAGATAGAGGAATAGACTTTAAAGAACTTGAAGTCATATTTCCAAAAATTAAAGCACTAGTATGTGTTGGAGAATCTAGAGAGATACTCTATGATTTAGCAATTAAAAATGGAGTGTCTGCATATAAAGCTGAAAAAGTAGCAGATGCAACACAATTAGCCTCTACCCTAGCTATGGATGGAGACATAGTACTCCTATCTCCAGCTTCAGCATCTTGGGATCAATATCCAAGTTTTGAAGTAAGAGGAGATGAATTTATAGATAATTTCGAAAAGATAAAAAGGGCGTATTAATATACGTTCTTTTTTGTATATTTTGATAAATAAAGGAAATATGTTATAATGTAATGATAAAATATAAATTAAAAAGTAGAAATAAATTATGAAAAAAAGGAAAATATTAGAAAATTCTAGAAAAAAAAATTATAAATCAGCTCTGGAACGCTACAAAAATAAGAGAAGAAAAGAGTTGGCTATATTATTATCTATCATAACTATAATAGCTGCATTTATTATATTTTTCAATAGTTCTTTTGTAGCAGTTAAGAATGTAAATGTGAATGGTTTAGTTCAATTAGAAAAAAATGAAATAGTTGAAACACTAGATTTAAATTCAGATGTTAAAATTTGGAATTTAAATGAAGAAGAGTTTGAAAGAAAAATAAAAGATAAATATAATATAGTAGCAAGTGTGAATGTTGAAAAGAAATTATTGAATACCCTAAATATTCACATACAAGAAAAAAAATTATTAGTCCAAGAAAAAAAAGATGATAAATATATAAAATTATTAGAAGATGGACAAGAATATACTGGAAAAATAGTGAAAAATTATTATTTACCAGTAATAGAAAATTTTTCGGTTTATCCAGTAGAAAAAACAGAAATACTAAAAAGTTTATCTGAACTAGATTTTAATATATTGAGTAGAATATCTGAAATTAGTTTCGATGAAACAAATAAAGAGACGGCTACTATTTATATGAGAGATGGCCAAAGAATACGAGTAAATATAGTGAATTTTTCTTCGAAGTTAAATCATTATGATGAGATTGAGAGATTTATAGAAAATAAGCGTTCAACAGTTTTGAATCTTATTAATGGAACATATTTAGAAACAGAAGGTTCCGAAAATGAAAAAACTAATAGAATCAATTTGTTATTAAATGAACGTATAGAAACTCCAACAACTATAAATAATTCTAGTACAACTAATTAGAGAAAACATCCCGTTTTATGATGAAATGGGATCTTTTCTATTAAAATAAGAAAAAGTGATTAAATTTAGAGGTTTTAATTACTTTTTTTTTACTTTTGTGTTATAATAATCAGCATAGTATTATAATTGCCTAAAAAGGGTAAAAATAAATAATTTATAATTTTTTGGAAAGGAGTGTTTGGATTGAGTTCTCAATTATATACTGCATTAGATTTAGGTTCATCTTCTGTAAAAGTAATTATTGCCGATGTTGTTTATGAAAAATTAAACATATTAGGAGTAGGAGTAGTTAAAACTAATGCTATAAAAAGAGGTAATATAGTTGATGTAGAGAATGCTGCAAAAGATATAGAAAAAGCATTAGAACTAGCAAAAAAAGAAGCCGGTAAAGATATAAGATCATTATATGTGGCTGTTCCAAGTGTACACACTCAAATAAAAAAAAGTGTAGCAGAAATACAATTTGATAATAAACATGATATAGATGGAAGAGATATAGAGGAAGTTATTGAAGAGGCAAAAATATTGCCGATACCAAGAGAAAGAGAAGTTGTTCAAGTAATACCGGATTATTACCGAGTGGATGATATAGAGCACATAAGACAACCAAAAGGTATGACAGGACATTCTAGTTTTGAAGTAACTGGTAATAGAGTTCTAACATCTAAAACACACTTACATACTATTTATAAAAGTATTGAGAAACTGAGGATAGATTGTAATGAAACATTTTCTAGTTCACATACGTTGGGAACTTTATTACTAACTGATGAAGAACGAGATTATGGTTCAGTGATTATAGATATAGGAGCTGGATTAACAACGGTTAGTTATTACGAAGATAATATTCTTCAATTATCACAGTCTATAGAATTAGCTGGGGAAGATATTACAAGATTAATCTCTGATGTTTTAAATGTTTCTGCCAAAAGAGCTGAAGAAATTAAAGTTACACAGGGACATAGTTTTTACGAATTAGCATCAGATGATGTAATAATTGAATTAGATAATCTTGGACCAGATGAAGAACCTTATACGCAAAAAGAATTATCAGACTACATTGAAGAAATTGTAGAAGAGATAATTATTAAATCATTTGCAGTTCTTAGAAAAGCGGGAATTAATAGAATCAAAGGAAATGTTGTACTTACAGGAGGTACTACATTAATGCCGGGTGTTTTAGAATTAGCTAAGGATATGCTAAAAAAAATGAATGTAAGGGTGGGAACTCCAAAAATAATCGGAGCCAATTCTCCAGAACTATCTGTTGCAGTAGGTACGTTAACAAGTAGCTATAACATAGAAACTTTATTTGGGTATCAAACAATTAACGAAGTAGATTTCGTAAAAAAAGAAACGGATAAAGATATGTTAGCTAGTCCGGTTGTAGAAGCTAATGAAAAGAAAGAAGACAAGGAAATTGAAGTAGAAGAATACTTTGAAGAAGAATATTATGAAGATGAGTACTATGAGGAAGAAGAATCTGACTCAAGTATGTTTGGAAAATTAAGAAAAAAATACAGTTCATTCTTTGAATAGAACACATTAGGAGGAAAAATTAAATGAATATGTTTTTAGATAACGATTTTGCACAATCAGCAGTAATTAAAGTAGTAGGAGTTGGTGGTGGAGGTGGAAACGCCGTAGACCGAATGGTAGAAGCAGGAGTTCAAAATGTTGAATTTATCGCTGTAAATACTGATGCTCAAGCGCTACGTCGTTCAAAAGCTGACATCAGAATCCAAATTGGAGAAAAATTAACAAAAGGATTAGGAGCTGGAGCTAACCCAGAAGTTGGTCGTAAAGCAGCAGAAGAAACAAAAGACAAATTAGAAGCAGCTTTAGAAGGAGCTGACATGGTATTCGTAACATCTGGAATGGGTGGTGGAACTGGTACAGGAGCTGCTCCAATCGTAGCAAGTGTTGCCAAAGAATTAGGAGCCCTAACAGTTGGGGTTGTAACTCGTCCATTTAACTTCGAAGGAAAAAAACGTCAAGTTCAATCTACAGCAGGAATTAACGCACTTAAAGGTGCAGTTGATACATTGATCGTAATTCCAAACGATAGATTATTAGATATCGTAGATAAATCTACACCAATGATGCAAGCATTCGTAGAAGCTGATAACGTATTACGTCAAGGGGTTCAAGGTATCTCTGACCTAATCAACGTATCAGGAGCAGTAAACTTAGACTTTGCTGACGTTAAAGCTATTATGTCTGACCAAGGTTCAGCATTAATGGGAATCGGTGTTGCATCTGGAGAAAATAGAGCAATCGAAGCTGCTAAAAAAGCAATTTCTTCTCCATTATTAGAAACTTCTATCGTAGGAGCAAGAGGAGTGCTATTAAACATTACTGGTGGTCCATCATTAAGTTTATTTGAAGCTCAAGCTGCTGCATCTATCGTTCAAGAAGCAAGTCACGAAGATGTTAACATGATTTTCGGTACAGTAATTAACGAAGAATTAGAAAAAACTGACGAAATTATTGTAACTGTAATTGCTACTGGATTTGATGAAGATGCTCCAGTTGAAAGAGAAACTCCACGTTTCCAAGCGGCATCTCAACCAGTACAACAACAAACACAAACTTCAGCATCATTCACTTCTAACTACGGAAGCAAAGAAGATGTTGATTCAGAAATGTTCCCACGTCCACGTAGAAGAACAAGAAGAGATATATAATAATCACAAAAGTGAAGACTTAGAGTCTTCACTTTTTATTTTCAGTATGTTATAATATATTAGTAATATTTAGGGGATGTTTAGGATTCGACAGGGATGCTAGTCTGCCTGATTGCACGTAAGAGGCTCGGCTCTTTAAAAACGGAACAGTTTATAATAACTGACAACAATAAATCATTCGCTTTAGCAGCTTAATAAGCTAAAGGCTGATTATTCAGATTTGGTTGTGATTTGAATAATCGGTTCATTAACTAGCAACCTGCCTTTAATTTCTTCCGTTTGTAGAAATTAAAATAAGATAATCAAACTCGTCTTTTATTGCCAGTTTATCGGCTAAAGTAAAAGATTAAATTTAATAGATAAACTAAACGTGTAGACATTTTGTAGAGGTATTTTTGGACGCGGGTTCAAATCCCGCCATCTCCATAAGTAACCTAGTGTATGCTAGGTTGCTTTTATTTTATAATATTGACAAAAACAATGAAATTTGTTATCATAATATTTAAGTTAATAAATTATGGTTATAAAAAGAGGCCGCGATGACTAATGTAAAAGGTAGCATCGCCGAAGTGTGTGTAACGCTGGGGCTATACTTGAATAAAGATAGCACTGTCATGAGAGGATGCCCATCTTCTTGTTGGTGAGCTTTTTATAATAGGGCAAAAGGATAGATTTCTAGATAAACTATGGGGACCTTTTGTTCTTATAGTTTATTTTTTATATATTTGAAAAGAGGTATACAATGCATTTATTTAATGGAATGAAAAACGAAAATGGAGTATTAAGTATTGGTGGTGTAAAATTAACGGATTTACATGCTAAGTATAAACAAGCTCTATATGTTTATGACGAACAGTTAATAGAAGATACATGTTCACTATTTACAGAAAATTTTAAGAGTTCTAGCTTTGAAACTGAGATTCTTTACGCATCAAAAGCTTTCTCATGTTTAGAAATATACAGAGTAATCTCTAAATTTGGCTTAGGAGCAGATGTAGTATCGCAAGGAGAAATGTTCACTGCAAAACAAGCAGGATTTGATATGTCTAAAACATACTTCCACGGTAACAACAAAACATATGGAGAATTAGATGCAGCTTTAGAATATGGTGTTAGAAATATAATTATAGATAATGATTATGAGTACCGTATAATAAACGATTTAGCAAAAGAGAGAGAGGTACAAGTAAATGTATTATTAAGAATTAATACAGGTATCGATGCACATACTCACGAATATATTAAAACTGCTAAGGATGACTCTAAATTTGGTTACTCAGTTTATGATGAGAAAATATTTGAGTTAATTGCTGATATTAGCAAACAATCTAATTTAAACTTCCTAGGATTCCATTCTCACATTGGATCTCAAATTTTTGAAGAAACGTCATTCTTTGAAGCAACAAATACAGTATTTAGCTTTGCTAAAGATGTTCAAGAGAGAGTAGGAACAGAAATAAAAGTATTAAACTTAGGTGGAGGATTCGGTGTTTATTATACTCAAAATGATAAACCATTTGAATTAGCAAGTTTCTTACAAAGATACATTAAAGTGATTGAAAAAGAGAAAGCAAATTCAGGATTAAATATTGAAAAAATTATCATTGAACCTGGAAGAAGTTTAATTTGTAATACAGGATCTACTTTATATGAAGTAGGAGGGACTAAGAAAACTTATGCTGGTAGAGAATATATCTTCGTAGATGGAGGTATGGGAGATAACCCAAGATATGCTCTATACAAAGCTGAATATGAATGCTGTATAGCAAATAAATTAGATGAAGAAAATACAACAGAATATACAGTAGCAGGAAAGTACTGCGAATCTGGAGATGTAATAATAAAAGATGTAATGTTACCTCAAGCAGAAAGAGGTGACCTATTACTAGTAACATCAACAGGAGCATATAACCACAGTATGGCAAGTAACTACAATAGAATGAGAAAACTTGGAGTAGTATTTGTAAAAGATGGAAAAGATAGATTGGTAGTAAAACCTGATACATTAGAAGATTTATTAAGAAATGATATATAGGAGAAAGAAAAATGACATTATATACAGGTAGTGGAGTAGCGATAGTAACACCATTTTTAGAAAATGGAGATGTAGATTATCAAACATTAGAAAAACTTATAGAATTTCAAATTTCAGAAGGTTCAGATGCTATAATAATTGCTGGAACAACTGGAGAAAGTTCGACTATGCCAGATGATGAGCAAATAGAAGTTATTAAGTTTGCAGTAGATACTGTAAATAAAAGAGTGCCAGTAATAGCTGGAACTGGGGTAAACGATGTTCAACACGCAGTGCACCTTAGTACAGAAGCAGAAAGAGTAGGAGCAGATGCTTTATTAGTAGTAACACCTTACTATAACAAAACTACTCAAAAAGGCTTAGTAGAACACTTTGAGTATATTGCAGATAGAGTTAATATACCTATAGTTCTTTATGGGGTACCAGGAAGAACTGGACAGGCAATGACTCCTGAAACAATAGCACAACTATCTAAACATAAAAATATTGTAGCTTACAAAGATGCTACAGGAGAAATGTCGCATACTTTAGAAGTTCTTCGTCTATGTGGGGATTCTATAGATGTGTACTGTGGAAATGATGATATTAATGTACCTATGATTGCAGCAGGAGCAAAAGGATCAATTTCTGTATTAGCAAACGTTTATCCAAAAGCAAATCATGAAATGTGTAAACTTGCTTTAGAAGGAAAAATCCAAGAAGCAATGAAACTACAATTAAAATATAATAAATTTACAAATATGTTATTCTTAGAACCAAACCCAATGCCAGTTAAAAAGTGTGTGGAGTACTTAGGATTTGGACAAACTCACTACAGATTACCAATGACACACATTGAAGATTCATTAGCTTTAGCTTTAAAAGAAGAAATGGAAAACTTAAAATAGGAGATAATATGAAAGTAATAATTAGTGGATTTACAGGAGCAATGGGAAAAACATTAGTAGACTTGATACAAGATTCATTTACTGATGTTGAAATAGTTGCTGGAGTAAGCAATAAAATTACAGAAAAATCTAATTTTTCTGCATATGAAACATTTTCTGAAATTAAAGAAGAAGCAGATGTAATTATTGATTTTTCACATCACGCTTTAACTATGGATATGGTAGAATATGCTAGAAAAACAAAAACGAAAGTGGTAGTAGCTACAACTGGACATACAGAAGAAGAACTTGCTGCCATAAAAGAACTAGCTAAAGAAGTAGCTGTAATATACAGTGGAAACTACAGTCTAGGAGTTAATGTGCTAGTAGAACTAGTTAAAAAAGCTAGTGAATTGTTAGGTGGCTATGATATAGAAGTAGTAGAAAAACACCACAATAAAAAAGTAGACTCACCAAGTGGAACAGCAAAAATGTTAGTAGATGCTGTACATAATGTAGAAGAATATGACAGAGTATATGGTCGTGAAGGTGACGGTAAACGACAAACTAAAGAGATTGGGATTCACGCAGTAAGAGGTGGAACAATCGTAGGTGAACATGAAGTAATATTTGCTGGACAAGACGAAGTTATAGAGATTAAGCACACAGCTTTAAGTAAGAGAATGTTTGCTAACGGAGCAGTAAAAGCAGCTTTATGGCTAGAAGACAAACCAGCGAGACTTTATTCAATGAAAGATGTATTAGGAATATAAAAATTAAGAGGTATAAAAAATGAAAACAACAGAAGAAATTATCAAATATATAGCAACATCAGTTAAGAAAACACCAGTAAAAGTATATGTAAACTTTAATGAAGAAGTATCATTCCCAGAAACTTTAGAAGTATTTGGAGAAGGAAACTCAAAAGTTGTATTTGCAGACTTAAAAGATTGGCAAGAATTTTATGCAGCTAACGAAAGCAAAGTAAAAAACTTCCGTTTAGAAAACGAAACACGTAATTCAGCAATTCCAATGAAAGATTTAACAAATGTAAATGCACGTATTGAGCCAGGAGTATCTATTCGTGAACACGCAGAAGTAGGAGACAATGCTGTAATCATGATGGGAGCTGTTATTAACATAGGAGCTAAAATTGGAAAAAATACTATGATTGATATGAATGCAATCCTAGGTGGACGTGCAGAAGTAGGAGAAAACTCTCACATTGGAGCAGGAGCAGTACTATCAGGAGTTATCGAACCAGCAAACGCAACACCAGTAAGAATTGGAAACAATGTACTAGTAGGAGCTAATGCAGTAGTACTAGAAGGTGTTCAAATTGGAGACAACGCAGTAGTAGCTGCAGGTTCAGTTGTAACTAAAGATGTAGAAGCAGGTTCAGTAGTAGCAGGAGTACCAGCAAGAGTAATTAAAACTCGTGATGAAGTAGCTAACGAAAAAGTAGACATCATTGCTGAATTAAGAAATCTATAATAGGTGGACTATGAAAGTAGTAACTAATCAAATGTTAACAAAATGGCGTAGAGACTTACACTCTAATCCAGAGTTATCATTAGAAGAATACAAAACTAAAGAATATTTAAAAACAATATTAGAAGAAAATAATATTGCATATGAAGAAGTTTTAGAAACAGGGCTTATAGTAAAATTTGAAGCTAGCGAAAAAAATGCTGAAACAATTTTATTTAGGGCTGATATTGATGCCTTACCAATTCAAGAAGAAAATCAAATAGACTTTGCATCAAAAACTCCAGGAGTTATGCATGCTTGTGGTCACGATGGTCATACCGCAATGTTACTTGGAGCAATGCTTGAAGCGAAAAAATACCATGAAACTAATGAAACAAAGTATAATTCTATGTTTGTTTTCCAACCAGCAGAAGAAACTATTGGTGGAGCAGCATTAATGGTAAATGCTTATGATTTTAAAAAGCATAATATTAAAGCTGCTTATGCCCTACATATGAATCCTGATTATGAAGAATCAGCTATAATTTCTAAAGAGAAAGATATTATGGCAAGTGCTACTGAATTTAGAATAAAAATAGAAGGACAAGCGGCTCATGTAGGGTTAAAACACACGGGTTCAGATGCGATAAATACTGCTAGTATTTTCTATCAAGAATTATTAAAATTAAATACTTTAAACCTTAGTGCAAGAGATACAAATATAATTCATATAGGTTTACTAAGCGGTGGAGACGCTCTAAACATAGTAGCTCAATCTGCGAAATTAGAAGGAACTATTAGAACATATTCAAGAGAAAATTTTGTTATAATTTCAAAAAAAATTATTGATATAGCAAAAGGTTTAGAATTAATAACTGGAACTAAAATCAATGTAGATTTTGGAGAAGGTTACGATGCAGTTTATAATGACAAAGAAGAATATAACTTAATAAAAGAAGTTTGTAAAAATAATGCTATAAAATATATAGAATTAAAAGATGCATATTTATATGGAGAAGATTTTTCTGCATTCAGAAGAGTAGCACCTACTAATTATTCATTCTTAGGTATAAGAAATGAAGAAAAAGGATATGTTTGGGGATTACATACACCTAAATTCAATTTTGATGAAATAGTATTAGAAACAGGTGTAAAATATTATATGTCAATACTAGACAAATATAACAAGGGGTAAAGAGTGGCTGTATTAGAAATAAACTATAAAAAAATAGCTGATAATATCAGCCAGTTCAATGTAGAAAAAAATCAAATAATAGCTGTTGTAAAAAATAATGCCTATAATATGGAATTACTAGATTCAGTCAAAGTAATGTACGAAAATGGAATAGATTATTTTGCAACTACAAGTCTTAAAGAAGCTATAGCTATTAGAGAAGTATATGCGGATGTAAATATTTTCTTAATAAATCCAACATACGATTTCGAAAAAGTAAGAAAATATAATATAGAAATAAATGTAGCATCTTTAGAATATCTAAAAGAAAATTTAGAAAATATACAAGATTTAGCACTACACCTAGAATACGCTGGTTTTATGAATAGGGCGGGAGTGAAAAATTTAGAAGAAGCTAAAAAAGTAGTGAATTTCGCAAAAGAAAATGAACTTAATCTAAAAGCATTCTGGTGTCACTTTGCTCATGCGGATGAATTTGATGGTAATTATGAAATAGAAAAAAATACAATTATTACAGTATATAAAGAACTTAGCAAAATTCATGATTTTGAAGTAAGACACTTCCAAAATTCAGCATCATATCTAAGAGATGGACTATTTGAAATAGCAACCCATATAAGACCGGGAATTATGCTGTATGGTTCATATCCATATAATGTTAAAGAAAATCCAACAAAAGAAAAATATACACCAAATCAAGCCTTTGAAGTAAGGGCAAATGTTTTAAACATAAGAAAATTAGAGAAAAATGAGTCAATAGGTTACTGTAACTCTTATGTAGCTAAAGAAAAAATACAATTAGCTACAATAGATATAGGGTACGGAGATGGTATACTTAGATCAAGGCTTACAGGAAAAACATGTTTAATTCATGGGAAAGAGTACTCAATAGTATCAACAATGATGAGTCATATTGTTATAGAAAGTGATGACAATGTTAATATAGGAGATGAAGTAGTCATTTATAGTGACGAACTACCTATATACTCGTATAATAAATACTGTAATTCAAATTCTGAACAGATGGCGGTACTTAATAAAAATTCATTAGACGTAATTAAAAAATATTAGATAGGAGAATATAATGCAAAAATCAAGAGTAGCAGTTCTTGGAGCAACTGGAATGGTTGGTCAAAGATTATTAACACTTTTAGAAAATCATCCATATTTCGATGTTGTAAAACTTGCAGCATCAGCTAGATCAGCAGGGCAAAAATATGGAAAGTTAATGGAGAGTCGCTGGAAATTAGAAAGTGATATGCCTTCATACGTAGCTGACTTAGAAATTTATGATGTATTTGACATCGATAATATAGTTGGGGATGTAGATATGGTATTCTGTGCCTTAGATTTAGACAAACCAACACTAATCAAATTAGAAGAAGACTACGCTAAGAGAGAAGTAGTAGTAGTTTCTAATAACTCAGCTAACAGGATGAAGGAAGATATTCCTATGATTATTCCAGAAATAAATCCAGAACACCTAGATATAGTAGAAGCCCAAAGAAAGAGATTAGGAACAGAACGTGGATTTATCGTAGTAAAACCAAACTGTTCAATCCAATCATATGTGCCAGTTTTTAATGCAATTAGAGAATTTGGTATAAAAGAAGCATCGATTTGTACATACCAAGCAATCTCAGGTTCAGGTAAAAACTTTGCTGAATGGCCAGAAATGGTAGAAAACATCATTCCTTACATTGGTGGGGAAGAAGAAAAATCAGAAAAAGAACCACTTAAAATCTTTGGTAAAGTAGAAGACGGAAAAATTGTTTCGGATACTTCTATGAACTTATCAGCGCAATGTATTCGTGTACCAGTATTAGATGGACACATGGCTGCAGTATCATTTAACTTAGAAAATAACCCAGGTAAAGAAGTATTATTAGAAAAAATTAAAAACTATGTATCTGACATAGAAAAATATGATTTACCATTAAGTCCAAAACCATTTATCAAGTACTATGAAGAAGATAACCGTCCACAACCAGTATTAGATAGAGACCATGAAAACGGAATGCAAATTTCTGTAGGTCGTTTTAGAGAAGATACTCTATTTGATTACAAATTCGTAGCTTTATCTCACAACACTATGAGAGGAGCAGCTGGTGGAGCATTACAAACAGCAGAATTAGTTAAGAAATTAGGATATTTAGATAAATAATAAAAAAGAAATTCATCAATATGATGAATTTCTTTTTTTATACTCTCTTAACGACAAAGAAGGGACAACCAAGGTTACAATATTCTAAGATAAAGTCTTCCAAGTTATCGATATTACGAGGATTATTTTGTTGATTAGTAATAACAAAACCTGTTAATCTTAACTTTTCATATGAAATATCTCCTACGATAAAATCTTTATCATCAAATAAATCAACATATTTTTCAAAGAATAAATCTTTGTCGAAAGCATCTTTGTAGTTGAATATAAGTTCGAATTTATGATTTTCCATTTCGAAAAACAGATTTTCTTGAGCTAAATTCATTATGATTTTCTCCTAAAAATTTTTTTGAAAATATATATAACACTATATAAAGTCAAGTAGGCTAATAGTAGCACTGAAATTATATAAGACGTATTAGATATAATTGAGTCTAATTTTTCTTTATCAGAAAAACCTCTAATAGTAGTGTTCTTTTTAAAATCATCTGTTAGAGATTCTTTAATATCGCTACGTTGAGTAGAAGTAGATTTATATGTAGAAAATACACTTGCATTATTTGCAGACAAGGTATTGTAATTTTGTAATAAAATAATTTTATCATTCATCAAGTGGAATGTTAAATTACTTATGTTATGATTTTTATAAAATAGATCATAAACTGCAGAATCTACTACTATATCTTGGTTATTTATATTATGATTTCCAGCTTGAATAACGGCTTGATATGCATAATTAGAAAATAGATAAGGATAAAGTTTATTTAAATTTTCAAATATAGTATTACTATCGTGAGAAGATTCTAATAGAATTATTAAAAAATTAGTACTATCTTTATTTATGATTATCTCAGAATTTTTATCTTCGTGTGATAAGCCAAGAATTGTAGATTCAGCTTTAGTTTGAATATCATTAGTCAATACAGTTCCGTTTTCTAAAGTATAGTTAGCCTGAGATGTTATCTGACTAATGTTATAGAAATTTCTTAGTGTTTCTTGATTAAGATATGCAAGATTTTTAGCACTTATTTTATTATCACCGCTTATTTCTAGCTTAACAAGTTCAGTATCAGAAAGTGTTAGTTTATCAAGTAACGATTGAGCTTGAGATAATTCTATGTTTAGTGCCTTAAGAACACTGATTGCTAGAGTTGGAGAATCTGCTTGTTCTAGTAAGAAAATTATATCTTTTATATTAACATCCTTTGATATATTTAATTTTTTTAGTGTTTCATCCTCAGTAATAGTAATCCTATGATTTAGAGTAAGTTCTTTAGTTTTTAATTTTTCTGAAAGAGCAAAGACAGCAATTTTATTTATCAAGTTTTTATAAGAAATTTTGTTGTCTATATTTTGTCCAGCAATTATTTTTCCAGTGTTCAGTTCAGCAACAAGGAATTTTGAATTGCTATCATTAATAAATGATGCAATATTAGGGTCATTAAACTTCTCATTTGCATAGGTAACTGGACTAAGTAATAGAAGTAATGTTGTAAAAGTTACAATTAATTTTCTTACTAGTTTCATTATAAGACTCCTTGCTATAATAAGATATAGTAACATTATATATTATTTATGGTGAAAATACTATAATAATGGTGGAGTCTACTAATCAAAAAATAAGTTATTTTATAAGTTAACTATATAACTGAAATATAAAATGAAAAAAAGTGTAAATATTGTAGGACTAGGAATTGAAAGCAGTAAAAAGAATAAATAAAGTATTAATATAAAGTAAATAATAACTTTAATATTTAGAATAGTGTTTTAGTTTAAATAACATATATTATATGTTATAATTGAAAAAATAGAAAATTGAGAAATGATTATATAATTAATTTAGGAGGTAAGCTATGAGAATATTATTAGCGGAAGATGAAAGAGATTTAGCTGATGCTTTGGTCGCATTACTAAAACACAACAATTATTCTGTAGATGTAGTGAATAATGGAAAAGACGCTCTAGATTATTTAAAATTAGAAGAGTACGATGGTGCTATTCTTGATGTAATGATGCCGCAAATGGATGGAATTTCTGTTGTTAAAGAACTAAGAAAAGAAAAAAAATCTACACCAGTATTACTATTGACTGCTAAATCTCAAGTTGAAGATAGAGTAGAAGGATTAGATGCAGGAGCAGATGATTACCTAAGCAAACCATTCGATACAAAAGAATTACTTGCACGTGTTCGTTCTATGACAAGAAGACAAGCTTCATTCACATCGAACGAATTAGAATTTGGAAATGTAAGATTAAACAAACTTACATTTGAATTAAGTACAGATAAAGATGCAATAGTTTTATCTAATAAAGAATTCCAAATAATAGAAATGCTTATGAGAAATCCTTGGAATGTTATTTCAACAGAGACATTTTTAGAAAAAATTTGGGGATATGACAGCGATTCAGAAATCAATGTCGTTTGGGTAAATATTTCATATTTAAGAAGAAAATTAAAAACTTTAGACGCAAATATTCACATAAAAGCAAAAAGAAATGTAGGATATACTCTGGAGTTATTAGATGATAAGTAGTTTAAGACGTAAATTTATAATAGTCTCTGCATCGATTATTACATTCGTAGTTTCGACAGTTTTTATTATTGTTAATTTTTTAAATTATCATAATATATGGGATAATGGTAATAAAAGTATAAATAAAATAAAAAATGACACTACTTTAATGTCTGAATTAGTAAATAGTGAGTCTTTTGATGTTAATAAAATTACTGGCGATAGAGGGGTAATTATAGCACTAGTAGATAGTAGTAATAATGTTTCTCGAGTATATACTAAAAATGTTCAATTAGATGAACCAGTACGTAATAATTTAATCAAAACAGCCTTAAATAATGCAACTATTGAAAAAGAAGCCTACGTAGATACATACAATTATAACTATGTAGAATATCAAGGTAAAAATATTTTATTCTTAGTAGATGTAGATAGAGAACTAGTAGTATTTAATCTATTTTTACTAAACTCCTTAATAGTAGTTAGTGTGATAGTAATAATAGTTATCATATTATTGATAATTATGTCTAAGAGAGTAATAGCTCCTTTGGTAGAAAACATAAGAAAACAGAAACAGTTTATTACATATGCTTCACACGAATTAAAAACACCACTAGCAATTATTTCTTCTAATTCTGATTTATTGGCTATAGAAAATGGTAATTCAAAATGGTTAGGAAACATTCGTAAGCAAATAGATAGATTATCGGCTTTAATAGCTTCTCTTATAGAATTTTCAAAAGCTGAAGAAAAAGAAACACTAGTTAAAAAAAGTTTCTCATTAACAGAGTTAATCAAGGATAGAGTAGAAGATTTTGAAGAACTAGCATTTTTTGAATCTAAGAACTTAGAGACAAAAATAAAAGAAAATGTGTACTATAATGGAGAATACGATTCAATATTCCAAGTAGTAGATATTCTACTGGATAATGCAATAAAATATTCTGATGAAGAGAGTAATATATTATTAGAACTATATACTAATAATATGGGAGCTCCTAAATTATTAATTAGCAATAAATCTAAATTTACGAAAAAAGGAAACCTAGATGTAGTTTTTGATAGATTCTATAGAGAAGAACATTCACGAGAAAATAATCAGGGATATGGTTTAGGATTATCTTTAGCGAAATTGATAATAGATAGACATGGTGCTAAAATACGAGCGTATGCTGAACGTGACGGAGAGTTTATAATAGAAATAATTTTTAAATAAAAGCTAGATTTATCTAGCTTTTTTATAAAAATTATTAGGGTGTAAACTTTTTATGTTGACAGCATCTTTTATTTAGTATATAATGTTAAATGTGTGTTAATAAAGGAGAGAATTTAATGAAATGGTTAAGGTCAACTTTATTTAAGAATAAAGATGAGTTTAAATTTGAGAAAAAAGTAGATATTGATATAGCTAATTTTGACGCAAGTATAGAGGGCGTTGAAAATGTAATGGTTAATGGAACTCTAACTAGAAATGGACAAGATAAGATTCTTGTGGATTTAAATATCACAGGGGACTATAGAGTGATTTCTAGTAGAAGTCTTAACTTAGTATCTGTTCCTTTCGTAATAGAAGAAACAGAAGATTTTATTGATAAATCTAACCTTTATGGAGAAGAAGATTATGATGTATTGACTATGGATGCTTATATAGATATAAGTGATTTAGTCAAAGAATTAATTTTAATTAACGCTCCATTAAACTACTATTCTGATGAAGAAGAAGTAGCAAATAAAGAAGGTAAAGATTGGCAATTATTGACTGAACAAGAAGTATCAACTGGAGAAAGAAAAGATAATCCTTTTTCTGCTTTAGGAGATATGTTTAAAGAAAAATAATTTTCATAATTTATATCATATTGGAGGAAATTAAAAATGGCAGTTCCTTTTAGAAGAACATCGAAAACAGCTAAAAGAAAAAGAAGAACTCATAAAAAATTATCTGCACCAGCAATCACTTTAGATGCTCAAAGCGGAAACTATGTTATGGGTCACCGTGTTGACAGAAAAACTGGAATGTACAAAGGTAGACAAGTACTAGAAGTTAAATAGTTAATAGAAGTAAGTAGTTATGTGGTAAGCATGATTGCTTATTTTTTTTTGCTTATTTATATGATATAATTATAAAAACGAATACAAAAGAGGAGGGGTTAAATGCCAACAGGGATAATAATCAATAGTATTGCAATTATTCTAGGTGGAATAATTGGAAGTAAATACGGTAGACATTTATCAGAAGATTTAAAATTAAAATTAAACCTAGTCTTTGCACTATGTGCTATGACCATAGGGGTATCATCCATCACATTGATGAAAAATATGCCAGCAGTTATTTTTGCGGTAATAATAGGGGTAATAATAGGAGTTTACTTCAAAATTGGTGAAAGAATTCAAAAAGCGTCTATGTGGACACAAGCAGTTCTAGTAAAAACTTTAGGGATTAAAAAAAATCCTGTTAATGAAGAAGTTTTTTCTAACCAGATGATTACTTTAATTATGATATTTTCTATGGCAGCAACTGGAATATATGGAAGTCTAGATTTAGGGATAACAGGAGATAGCACAATATTAATTGTAAAATCTATGCTTGATTTTTTTGCGGCAATTATTTTTGCGTCTAATTTAGGAATAATAGTTTCCTTTATAGCAATACCACAATTTTTGGTTTCTATGCTTCTTTTCATTTCGGCGCAATTTATAATGCCCTTAACGACAGTAGATATGATTAATGACTTTAAGGCGTGTGGTGGTTTGATATTATTATCAAATGGTTTTAGATTAGCAAATATTAAGATGTTCCCATCAGCAGAGTTATTACCATCTATGGCACTAGTACTGCCATTATCATACTTATGGGCACAATATATATTACCTTTATTATAAAAGGAGTCTAGAATAGTGATAAAAAAAATATTTTTAACCACAGCAATTTTATCAGCAGTGTATTTATATCAAAATAAATATGTGAAAAAAAGAGAACACATTATTAATAGTCCAAAAATTCCTAAAGAATTTGATAATTTTAAAATTCTACAAGTATCGGATATTCATTGTGATAGAGTAGGTTTCTCTGATCAAGTCTTTATAGAAAATATAAAAAAAGAAAAAGCTGACATTATTGTTATAACAGGAGATATACTAGACTCTTATAAAAATGATACAGACTATGCTTATAACCTATTAGCTCAGATTTCAGAAATAGCACCATCTTATTTTGTTTCGGGGAATCACGAATTAAGGTTGCCAGAAGAATATAACAAGATAAAAAAAGTAATGGCTGATTTAGGAATTACTCATTTAGAAAATCAATCAGAATTAATAGAAAAAGATGGATCAAGATTAAACCTAGTAGGGATAGAAGATTTTAATTACTTTATAAAAAATGATAAAGATAATTATTATGCAAATCACAGAAATGAACTTCTAAAAAATTATAAAGAAGATATGTTTAATATCCTACTAGCTCATAGACCGGAAAAATTCTTTATTTATTCAGAAATAGGTTATGATCTAATCTTTTCTGGTCACGCACACGGAGGGCAGTGGGATGTACCTTTTGTAGGAAGAATTTTTTCTCCTAGTCAAGGGTTTATGCCAAAGTATACACACGGTATATATCAAGAAAATTCTTCTAAAATGGTGGTATCTCAAGGCTTAGGGAATAGCTCATTTTCAATTAGATTAAATAATTTCTTAGAGTATGTAGTAGTAGAATTAAAGTCGGAATAAATTAATACTTGCATTATCTAAAATACTATGTTATTATTAATAAGTATTTTAAAAAATATAAATGCGATGAGCCGACAAGTAGAAGTACTTGCGTACCGAGGATACAGAAAAAAAATCAGTGGATGAGAGATTTTTCCTTGGCAAACTTTGAAGTAGACGGGGAGCATTTGGGATGAAATCAAGTAGTCCTAACCGTGTGAGAGCGTTAATCTCAAAATAAGTGCTAACTAATTTGTTAGAAAAAAGGTGGTACCACGGAGAATTCGTCCTTTAGAATTTTACGAAAGTATGCCTAAATTAAATATAGATAATAGTCAGGACCTAGTAAAATCATTTGCTAGGTCTTTTTTAATTTTAAAAAAAGGAGTGATATTATGACTGAAATGTCTACAAAATATAACCCACAAGAAGTAGAAGCTAATAGATACTCTTGGTGGTTAGAAAAAGAAGTTTTTAAAGCTGATAATAAATCTAAGAAAAATCCATACACAATAGTAATTCCGCCACCAAACGTAACTGGTAAATTACACATTGGTCACGCTTGGGATACGACTCTGCAAGATATGCTTACTCGTTTCAAGAGATTACAAGGATATGACGTACTATACCTACCAGGTATGGACCACGCAGGAATCGCTACACAAGCTAAAGTCGAAGAAAGACTAAGACAAGATGGAATCTTACGTCACGACTTAGGACGTGAAAAATTCTTAGAAAAAGCTTGGGAATGGAAAGATGAGTATGCAGGTTACATCCGTGAGCAATGGGCTAAGTTAGGTCTAGGGCTAGACTACTCACGTGAAAGATTTACACTTGATAAAGGTCTTAACGATGCCGTAACAAAAATCTTCGTTGACCACTACAACAAGGGGATTATCTACCGTGGTGAAAGAATTATCAACTGGGACCCAGCACAAAGAACAGCTCTTTCTAATATCGAGGTAATTTACAAAGATGTAGAAGGTGCCTTCTACCACTTAAAATACTTCCTAGCAGATGGTTCAGGAGACTACCTAGAAGTAGCTACAACACGTCCGGAAACTCTATTTGGAGATACAGCAGTTGCAGTTAATCCAAAAGATGAAAGATACTCAAAATACATTGGTAAGAAAGTATTATTACCAGTAACAGGAAAAGAAATTCCAGTAGTAGCTGACGAGTATGTAGAAATGGACTTCGGTTCTGGAGTAGTTAAGATTACACCAGCTCACGACCCTAATGACTTCGAAGTAGGTAACCGTCACGACTTAGAAAGAATCATCGTTATGGATGAGTCTGGAGTTATGAACGAACACGCAGCTAAGTATGCAGGTCAAGACAGATTCGAATGTCGTAAAAACTTAATCGCAGACTTAGAAGCTGAAGGTGTATGTTTCAAGATTGAAAAACACGTTCACTCAGTAGGACACTCAGAGCGTTCAGGTGCAGTAGTAGAACCTTACTTATCAAAACAATGGTTCGTAGCTATGAAGCTACTAGCAGAAAAATCACTTGAAAACCAAAAGAATGAAGATACAAAAGTAAACTTCTATCCAAACCGTTTCGAAGGAACATTCTCAACGTGGATGGAAAATATCCAAGACTGGTGTATTTCTCGTCAATTATGGTGGGGACACAGAATACCAGCTTGGTACCACAATGAAACTGGAGAAGTATATGTAGGAACTACACCACCAGCTGATGTAGAAAACTACACTCAAGATGAAGACGTACTAGATACGTGGTTCTCATCTGCCTTATGGCCATTCTCTACACTTGACTGGCCAAATGTAGAATCAGAAGACTTCAAACGTTACTACCCAACAAGTACTCTAGTAACAGGATATGACATTATCTTCTTCTGGGTATCACGTATGATTTTCCAAGGATTAGACTTTACAGGACACCGTCCATTCAAAGATACATTAATCCACGGTTTAGTACGTGATGAGCAAGGACGTAAGATGTCTAAATCTTTAGGTAACGGGGTAGATCCAATGGAAGTTATCGAAAAATATGGGGCTGACTCATTACGTTACTTCCTAGCAACTAACTCTACACCAGGTCAAGACTTACGTTACTCAACAGAAAAAATCGAAGCATCTTGGAACTACATTAACAAGATTTGGAATGCATCAAGATTCGTAATTATGAACTTAGAAGGATTTGGGTATGAAGATATTGATTTATCAGGAGAGAAAACTCTAGCAGATAAATATATCTTAACTAAACTTGCTGAAACATCTAAAGACTTCGAAAGACTATTTGATAAATATGAATTCGGAGAAGCGTCACGTATTCTTTACAACTTCATTTGGGAAGAATTCTGTTCTTGGTACATTGAGATTGCTAAGATTAGCTTAAATGGAGATGACGCAGCAGCTAAGAAAACTACTCAATCAGTATTAGTTTATGTATTAGATGCATCTCTAAAAATGTTACATCCATTTATGCCATTCGTTACAGAAGAAATCTGGCAACACATTCCGCACCAAGGAGATTCAATCGTAACATCTGAATTTGCTAAGATTACAGATGACTTAGTATTTGAAAAAGAAACTGCTCAAATGCAATTAGTACAAGATGTAATTACTGCAGTACGTAACATTAGAAGTGAAGTAAATGCTCCTATGTCACGTGAAATTCCAATCAAGATTAAATATGCAGCAGAAGAAACAAAAGAAACTCTATTAGCAGGTAAATCTTACCTAGAGAAATTCGCTAAACCAAGTGAATTAATCATTGAGAAAGATATAGAAGTAGCTGAAACTGACGTATCAAGAGTACTTGCAGGATTAGAAGTTTATGTATCACTAGCTGACCTAATCGATGTTGATAAGGAAAAAGAAAGACTAGGTAAAGAACTAGAAAAACTACAAAAAGAATTAGACTTAGTTAACAAAAAATTATCTAATGAAAAATTCGTAGCATCTGCTCCAGAAGCGGTAGTAGCTAAAGAAAAAGAAAAATTAGCTATGTACCAAGAGCAATTTGATACAGTAAAAGAACGTATCGAATCATTAAATAATTTATAAAAATAAAAAGTCGAGAATATGTATACTATTCTCGACTTTTTATTTTTAACAAATCCTTATATACCGCAGGTTTTGCTTTGAAAAAAAGCCGAAAAAATTGTATAATAATAAGGTTAAAATAATATTAAAAGAGGATATACTAATGTTTGATAGACAAAGAAAATATGCAATAAGAAAAATTGCTATTGGAACAATTAGTGCTGTAATCGGAAGCTTTATGGTAGGGGCAACTGATGTATCAGCTAAAGAAGTTAGTGTCGATTATAAATATGTGACACTAAATGAACTAACAGAAGATGAAAAGAAATTAATAAAGACTAATCAACATGAGTTAGTAGCAACAGAAGATAAAACATACTATATGGTATACCGACCAACTTCTGCTTTACCAGCAACAAGTGCAAGTAAATTAGCTGATAATATGATTGGTGCAGGTCTTGCAATGGGGTCAGTATTATTACTAGCAGCTGTATCAGTTGGGAAAAATAGAAGAAAGAGATTGACATCTCTTATCGTATTAACAACAGCAGGAACAAGTATAATTGCACCTAATGCTTTCGCAATTGAAAACAAAGAATTAAGAAGATATAACCAAGAATTAACATTATACAGTCAAGCTGACTTACCAGACCCATTAAGAATTGATGGATATGAGTTTGTAGGTTATATAGAATTAGATAAAGAAGAGGCTACTGTAGAAACAAAGGTTAAGGAAGAAATTGATTTACCTAGTAAACCAGTTGTGACAACTAGGTCAGTAACTCAATCTTTAGTGAAGGATGTAATTGATGGTGCAACAAAAGTAGCAACAGAAGCACCAGTTACAAAAGCAGTAACAGAAGCCCCTGTAACAAGAGTGATAACGGAAGCACCAGTTACCAAAGTAGTAACGGAAGCCCCAGTTACAAAAGTAGTTACTCAACAACCAGCACCAATAGTTGTAAGTAATGATGAAACTACTCAAGTAGTAACACAGGCTCCAATAACTCAAATAGTGACAGAAACTCCTGTAACAAGAGTGGTGACGGAAGCACCAGTTACCAAAGTAGTAACGGAAAAACCAAAAGAAACACTTGTAGTGGAAGAAAAACCTACCATCATAATAGAAACTTCAAAACCAAAAGAAAATCTTGTGATTGAAGAAAAACCAGAATTAAAAGTAGTTCAAGGTACAGAGGAAAGAATAGTAGAAAAGCAAGATATACCATTTTCAACAAGATATGAAGAAGATGCAAATATGTGGGAAGGGGAAACAAAAGTTGTAAGACCTGGAACACAAGGACAAAAAGAAATAGTAGACACATATCCAACAGTTAATGGATTAATCGTGTCTAATCCTTCAAGAACGGAAAGAGTTGTAAAAGAAGCTACTGAACAAGTAGAAAAAAGAGGGACAAAACAAGTTCAAGGGCAAGTTGAGGAAGTTGTTACAGAATCTATAACTACACAGGTAGAATATGTTGAAAATATAAATGCCGTGGCAGGAGAAAAATCTACAGTTGCAGAAGGTAAAGATGGACTAAAAGAAATTCATAATTTATATGAAACAATTAAAGATGAGAAAACAAAATTAAT
>JAUMWC010000011.1:29110-52041 GCA_030529855.1 Gemella sp. | reverse complement strand
TTTCTTCATAAGATTCTCCTTAATAATTTTATTCAATTTATTTCTTCTTCACATACCTATCTACAGGATAGTTTTGGTGTTCTAATAATTCTTCTTTTCCTAGAGCTAACATAGCAAGGTTATATCCAATTATAGGTCCTGTCGTTAACCCCGAAGAACCTAGACCACTGGCTACATAAACCTTATTTTCACTGTCTAAAGGTCCGTAAAATGGTGAATAATCAGATGTATAAGCTCTAATCCCTACCCTAGCCTTACTTATCTGAGCAGTTTTTAGAGATGGCATATATTCTTCTGCATCTTGTCTATACTTATCTAACAAATCATTATCAATAGATAAGTCATAATCCATTTCATTTTCGTGACTTGCTCCAACTGATACTTGCCCACCTTCAAAAGGAATTATATCAAACTCCCCTTCAGGCATAATAACTGGATATTCTCCTGTATTTTTTTCTGCTAGGACATAGTCTCGCAATTGTCCTTTTTGTGGTCTTACATCTACTTCATATCCTAGTGGTTCTAGCAAATGACCTAACCAAGCACCTGTAGCTAGAATTACCTTATCAAAAACTTGCCCATCCACAAGATATTTGTCATCAGATTTTTCTAATGCTACTTTTTTATTTACTAGTTTTACCTTGGCTGCTTCCACCATAGTTGATGCTAATTTTTCTCCATTAATTCTAGCCCCACCTTCAGCAAATATTAATCTGTTAGCCTTAGAAAAATCTGCAATTCTTTCTCTTGCTTCATCACCAGATAAAAACTTCAAATCTCCTATAATAGGTGACTCTTCTCTTCTAGCTTCAGCGATTTTATATAAATCGTCTAGTTTTGTTTCATCATTTTTTAGTAAGAATACACCTGATTTTTTATAGAAATCGCCCTTGTATCCATCTTTTTCTAGATCTTCTACTAATTTTGTATAAAAGTCTGCTCCTAGTCTAGCCATCTTATACCAAGGCTTGTTTCTTCTTTTTGAAAACCAAGGACTTATTATTCCTGCTGATGCTTTAGTAGCCTGTCCTAAACCATAATCAAAAACTGTAATATTTACATCTCTCTCTTTTGATAAATAATAGGCACAGGTTGAACCAACGATACCTGCTCCGATAATTGCTATTTTCATTTTTATCACCTCAAATAATATTTTATACCAGGCATAAGGCTTATGCAAGACTGGTCTTTTGACATTGTTTTCATATTTGTATAAAATTTTAAGTAAATAAAGTATAAGGAGCCTTACCATGAATAAATTAAAAACAGAATTAACAGAAAAAGATATAACTAGTGGTAAATACCACTTAATCGGTGGATTATTCTGTCCATTCGCCCACAGAGCAATCATCGCTAGAGAATACCTAGGATTAGAAGACCACATTTCATTCGACATCACTTCTCCAGTAAACAAAGAAGCTGGACTTGATTTTGATAACCACGAAAATGGTGTTGATACATTCTACGGAATGGAAAAATTAATTGATATTTACAAAAATACTGACCCAGAATTTGACGCTAGACCAACTGTACCAGTTCTAGTTGATAAAGAAAGTAAAAAAATTGTAAACAAAGAATCAGCAGAAATCTTAAGAGAATTTGCGACTACTTTCAAATCATTACACGCTGAAGGAGCTGGAGATTTATATCCAGAAAACCTACGTTCTGAAATCGACAAATGGGCTGATTTCGTAGGGACAAGAATCAACTCTGCAGTATACAGAATAGGATTTGCGACTGAGCAAGAAGTATATGAAAAAGAATTTAACTCATTCTTCGAAGCTCTAGACACTATCGAAGAACACCTAGCTAAAAACCGCTTCTTTGCTGGTTCTCAAATTACAGAAGTAGATGTTAAATTCTACACAACTATGGTTAGATTTGACGAAGTTTACTTCTCACTATACAAAGCTAACAAAAAACGTCTTACAGAATACCACAACATCTGGAACTATATGAAAGAACTTTACCAAACTAAAGGATTCGGTTCTACAACTGACTTCGAACAAATCAGAAAAGGTTACTACCTAGGCTTTGGAGGAGCTAAAGTGCTTGCCCACACAAGTGTATTCCCATTAGGAAGTGACACTAGCAAATGGAATGAAGCTCACGATAGAGATTCATTATAATAATAAAAATAAAACAGGTTAGACATAAATCTAACCTGTTATTTTTATTATATAAATTCTACATACAAGCCTAATAACTCATCTTCCGTGTAATCTATCACAAAAGTATCTTGTTCTTTTCTAATATCAAAATATTCTACGAGAGCAACATTTCTAAAATTATACAATCCTTCTCCTATTTTAACCATATCACTAATATTATTAAAATCAGGATGGTACACGGTAACTGCCGTTATTCCTGAACTTTTGATATTTAACTGATCAGCAACTATCATTTTACCTTCCACAATATCAAAAAATTCTTTTATTTCTTTTTTTGTCATTTCTCCATCAAGTCTATACGTTCTCATTACTTCTTCATCTCATCTGTTAATTCGTATAATTGGTCTACTAGGTAACCTACGTAAGAGATAGCTGATTGCAGTGGTTCTTCAGTCGTAACATCACATCCACCTGCTTTTGCTAGGTCTCTTGCTGACATTGATGAACCTTTAGCAAGTGTATCTAGCCAAACCTGAGCCGCTCCCTCTTCTTTTTCTATCTTATTAGCAATAGCTGTTCCTATTGTAAGTCCCGCCGAATAAGTATATGGATATAATCCCATGTAGTAGTGTGGTTGTCTCATCCAAGTAAGTTCTGCCCCTTCATTCACAACTAAAGAATCTCCAAAGAACTCTTCTAGAGCAGCCTTTTTCACTTCTGATAAAGTATCTGCCGTGATTACTTCTCCCTTATCTAACATCTTGTATATTCTATCTTGGAAGACAGCTTCTAAATAGTGAGTAACCATATTATGGAAATATGTACTTCCTATCATGTTGGAGATTACCCATCTCTTGAATCTGGCATCATCACTAGTTTTTAATAAATAATTTGAAACCAATACTTCATTAGCTGTTGACGGTGCTTCTACAAAATATAATGGACAATCATTATTTAACATAGTTTGCTTTTTACTTGTTGCCATAAAGTGGTAAGCATGACCTAACTCATGAGCTAATACAAATACTTCATTCATTTTTCCAGTCCAAGAAAGCAAGATATAAGCTGCAACTTTAGGTACTGTTGCACAGAATCCACCTGTAGATTTACCCTTGTTTTGAGGGAAGTCTGTCCAGCGTTTGTCATAAGACTCATCTATCATTTTTAGATAATCATCACCTAAAAGCGCCAGAGATTTCTTTAAATACTCTCTCGATTCTTCAATAGTCATATCCACAGCATATTCTGGGTCTAACCCTATCTTACAATCAGCAAAAGTCATATCTTCAATCTTGTGTTCTCTCGCTAAAAGATTAATATATCTTCTAATGTGTGGTGCTAAATCTTTCATTAAGACTTCAATTTGTCTGTCATATAATTCTCTATCCCCGTCCTGTTGGTCTAATAGATAATCAATTACAGAATCATATCCTCTTAATTTAGAAATTGCTTTTTCACGTTTGATATGAGAGATATATTCGTTAGCTGTTGTGTTTTTATACGCATTTAAAGTCTTGTAAAATGACTTGGCGGCTGCTCTTCTTACTTCTTTATTAGTATCAGACTCGTGTACATTTTCGTATAAAGTATATGAATTTTCATATTCTTTACCATTAGCTGTGAAGTTATCAAAAGTCATATCCTCAAACTTAGTAACTTCATATAAATCATAGAAACCTGGTAGTGAACCAAGTGAAGATAGAACTTCCTCTGCTTCTTTTGATAAAGCATATTTCTTATAGTAAATAATATTTTCAATATAGTACTCTAAATCAGGACGTTTTGTTTTTACAAATTCTCTTAAAAATTCATCATCTAAAAGGTCAATCTCACTCAGAAATGCTGATTGTACAGTCGCTAATTTATTATTGAAGTTCAGGTAAATTTGTTCATTCTTAATTACTGTTTCATTAAATCTATCAACTGTTGGTGGCAAAGTTGCATAGTGAGACAGTTTCTCATCTTCAAATAAATGCTCTTCATACTTCTTGATAGCTTCATCTAAAATATCAAGGTCATTTAATTTACCTTCATATTTTTCTTTAAATTCTGTTATTTCTTTTTCTAATTTTTTAAGTTCCTCGTGGAACACTTCATCACTAGGATACAGTAAGGTCATATCCCACGTGTATTTTTCTTCCACATCTTTTCTATCTACTAATTTTATTTCAGACATAAAATTCTCCTTTAATATAATATATTAAAATTATAAACCATTTTCATTAAGATTGCCATAACCTTTAGCCTATGATATAGTAAAATAAAAAGTAAGGAGATAGATTATGCACAAGTCTTGGCAAGAAATTTTTAAAAATTATCCAAAAAGAGAGGTCTTATCAGAAGTTGTCGACCAAATAAATAAAAAAAGAGAAGTGGAAACTATCTTTCCCCCTCAAAATCAGGTTTTTAGAGTATTCGACCTAGCCCTTGATGATGTTAAGGTACTTATCCTAGGACAAGACCCTTATCACAACGACGGTCAAGCTTGTGGTCTATCTTTTTCAGTGAACGACGATATTCCCTTACCAAAAAGTCTGATAAATATTTATAAGGAATTACAAGAAGACCTAGGTATTACTCGACCAAATGGTAATCTAGAAGACTGGCACAAACAAGGAGTCTTCCTACTAAACGCTATACTAACGGTAGAAAAAAACAAACCAGCCAGCCACTCAAATCTTGGTTGGGAAGACTTTACCGACTATATAATAAAAGAAATATCTGATAAATCAGAAGGAGTAGTATTTATCCTATGGGGTGCTTTCGCTAGAGGGAAAAAGAAATTTATCGATTCTAAAAAACATCACATTATAGAATCAGCCCATCCTAGTCCCCTATCAGCGTATAGAGGATTCTTCGGATCTAAGCCATTTTCCAAAACTAATGAATATTTGAAAGAGAATGGTAAAGAAGAGATTAGGTGGTAATCTTATTTAAGAACCATTATCCAATATGTATAACAAAATAGGAGAACAGTTTATGAATAAATATGCTTATATTTCAGCTTGGATTTTCTTTATAGCATCTATTGTTAATATTCTAAATAAATTTACTATAAAAAATTCACTACTAGAATATATTAGCGGTAGCATTATTATTTTTGTAAGTTTGTTTTACATAGTACTTCGCTTAATATACTTCTATAAAAAATAAAAACAGCACAGTTTCCACGCCGTGCCTACTATCAATTTACTAAAAGAATATAAGGCAACATAATTCCTAGGAACGGCTATTTATCTCTTTTGTTCAATTCTTTGATAATCAAAAGGAAAATTAATAATTCCAACAAATTAGTCATTATGTCCACCACCTTTTACATAAGGTATATTCTATTGATAACACTTATAGTGTAACACAAATATATTCATTGACAAATTCTTTAATAAATAATATAATCTACTTAACAAATTAGTCATTAAACACAAGAGATTTCCACAACAATTGCTCTTGTGTTTTTATTTTATCTAAAATCCAGCAAAAAAGCCTAGGTCTATAACCTAGGCTTTTTAATATTAATTAATTATTTCTTTAAGATTGAGTGACAACGTGGGCATAGTCCATCTTCGTCAACTGAGTCAACGATTGTCCAGCAACGCTCACACTTGTGTCCTTCTGCATGTTTAACAGCTACGTTTGTTAAGTCATACTCTTTTCCAGAGTTTTCAGCAACTGTTACTTTACTTACGATGAATAATTGGTGTAAGTTTTCTACTGATTTTAATACTTCTACTAATTCTGCATCTTTAGAGAAGATTGTTACTTCAGCTTCTAGTGATTTACCGATAACTTTTTCGTTACGGCTTTCTTCTAGGGCTTTAAGTACATCATCACGTACTTCTAGAAGTTTGTCCCACTTAGCTTCTAATTCTTTGTCATCGATTAATGCAGCTTTAGGGAAGTCAGTTAAGTGAACTGATTCTGCATCTTCGAATGGCATGTTGTCATACACTTCTTCTGCAGTGAATGAAAGAATTGGAGCGATTAATCTTACTGATTTACTTAGGATTGTGTAAAGAACTGTTAACATTGAACGACGGATGTGAGAATCCTCTGATTCGATGTAAAGAATGTCTTTACCGTAGTCTAAGTAGAATGATGATAATTCAACGTTGAAGAAGTTAGTTAACTCGTTCATTACTGAGTTGAATTGGTAGTTTTCGTAGTCAGCTAACATCTTAGCAACTACTTGCTCAAACTTGATTAACATGTATTTATCAACTTCTAATAAGTCTTCGTACGCTAATAAATCTTTTCTATTATCAAACTTACCGTTGAATAAGTTTCCTAATAAAAATCTGTAAGTGTTACGTAGTTTTCTGTAAGACTCAGATACTTGTTTTAAGATGTCGTTTGAGATACGTACGTCTTGAGTGTAGTCCACACTTGAAGTCCATAGACGGATAATCTCAGCTCCTAATTGTTTACCTACGTCATTTGGAGAGATTACGTTACCTAGAGATTTAGACATCTTACGTCCATTTCCATCCATAACGAATCCTGCTGATACTAACTCTTTGTATGGAGCTTCTCCAGAAACTGCAACCGAGTTAATTAATGATGAGTTGAACCATCCACGGTATTGGTCAGATCCTTCTAAGTATAGGTCTGCTGGGTATGTTAAGTCTGGACGACGTGCTAATACCCCTTGGTGAGTTGTTCCAGAGTCGAACCAAACGTCCATGATATCCATCTCTTTAGTGAATACTCCGTTTGGAGATTCTGGGTGAGTGTATCCTTCTGGTAATAATTCTGCTGCTTCTTTACCGAACCAAGCGTTTGATCCTTCTACTTCGAAGATCTTAGCTACGTGCTCGATTAATTCTGAATCAAGGATTGGGTTTCCTGCTTCAGTGTAGAATACTGGGATTGGTACTCCCCATACACGTTGACGTGAGATTACCCAGTCTCCACGGTCACGAATCATGTTGTAAAGACGTGGTTTCCCCCACTCTGAGTAGAACTTAGTTCTATCGATTGCTCCTAATAACTCATCACGGAATGCATCTACAGAACAGAACCATTGTGGTGTAGATCTGAAGATGATTGGCTTTTTAGAACGCCAGTCGTGTGGGTATGAGTGAGTGATGTTTTCTTGTTTTAATAATGCTCCTAATGATTCTAAGTGAGCGATAATGTCTTTGTTTGCATCAAATACAAATTTTCCTGCAAATTGTCCAGCTTCTTCTGTAAATACCCCTTGGTTATCTACTGGAGAGATTACTGGTAATTTGTATTGTAAGAATCCTACGTTGTAGTCATCAACCCCGTGTCCTGGTGCTGTATGTACAAGTCCAGTCCCGGCATCAAGAGTAACGTGGTCTCCTAAGATTAATACTGATTCTCTATCTAGGAATGGGTGTTTACATTTTAGTAATTCTAATTCAGCACCAGCTACTTCGCTTAATACTGTTGGGTTTTCCCATCCAAAGTCAGCAGCTAATTTTTCTACTAAATCTTTAGCTACTAAGAATTTTTCTCCATTAGCTTCTACTACTGCATAAGTAAAGTCTTTGTTTACTGCAATCGCAACGTTTGCTGGTAATGTCCATGGAGTTGTTGTCCAGATAACGAATTTAGTACCTTTTTCTACTAATTCAGATTCTGAAAGTAATTCAAATCCTACATAGATAGATGGAGATACGTGGTCGTGGTACTCGATTTCCGCTTCAGCTAATGCTGATTCAGATGATGGTGACCAGTAGATTGGTTTTAATCCTTTGTAGATGTAACCTTTCTCTACCATTTTTCCGAATACACGGATTTGATCAGCTTCAAATTCTGGATCTAAAGTGATGTATGGGTTATCCCAGTCTCCAATAACCCCAAGTTTTTTGAAGTCTTCTCTTTGCTTGTCTACTTGTTTTAAAGCATAGTCTTTACACTTGTTTCTAAACTTGTAAGCAGGCATAGACTTTCTATCTACTCCATTATTTACAAGAACTTGCTCGATTGGAAGTCCGTGAGTATCCCAACCAGGAACGAAGTTAGATAAGAATCCGTTCATGTTTTTGTACTTAACGATAAAGTCTTTAAGAATCTTGTTCATCGCGTGTCCGATGTGGATGTTACCATTTGCGTACGGTGGTCCATCGTGAAGAACATATGTTGGTTTCCCAGCATTTTTTTCTAAAACTTTTCTATATAAGTCCATTTCTTCCCAACGTTTTAAGAAATCAGGTTCCTTGTTTGGTAAGTTACCACGCATAGGAAAAGCTGTTTTGGGCATAAGTAGTGTGTCTTTTACTTCCATTTTATTCTCCTTTAATTTAAAAAAGCTCCTAAACCAGTTAGAGGGCGAATTACACGCGGTACCACCTCTATTAACTCGTTCAGGAGCAACTCATTTACAAATATTATGTTTTTCAATAAAGTGATAATTATCAAAGCCTTCATAGAACTTTTCACCAACCAGTTCTTCTCTAGAAATTCAGCTAAAATAATCTTGTCTTTATTAAATGTTATTTAATTATATTATATTTTCTGACAAATTTCAATACTTTTATTAAATTTTGATTTATAAAGCTATAAAAACAAGCCTAGACCAACTTGTCTAGGCTTATTGTTTATTTATTTAACTTCACTACTATTTTCCTATGCTATAATTATTTTACTACCAACTTAAAACCACTTCTTGAAGAAAGAGGAGGAATTAATAATGACTCCAGATATGATTCAATTACTAAGCATTATATTTGTTTACTTGATTATTAAAGAATCTAAGAAGTAATTTATAAAGTTCTTTGTAGATATTAACTTAGATTTAACACCACTTTTAGTAGTTGGTAGGAGCCGAGGCTTGCGAACCCTTGGCGTTTTTTTTTTTATAACAAAGAAAAAAAAAGATAGCCAAAGTTTTGCGAACTACTATCTTTTTTTAATAAATCTTCTCAGATATATTCAATTACTTAATTACATTATATAAATATTGGATAATATTGTCAAATCTAATATCCTAAAAAACAAGCCTAGACAAACTTGTCTAGGCTTATTCTATATTTAAGTGATTTTGAATTTTGATTCGATTCCTTGATTGTATATCTACCGTATTTACGTATAGAAATCATATCTCCAACTGAACAGTTTTTCTCTCCGCTATTAATCACACTGTGATTTAGCTTGATAAAATCTTTCTCCAGCATTTCTTTAACCTTACTACGACTCTTATTAGTAATTTTAGATACAATCGAGTCTATTCTATGTGATGAAGCTACTATATTAATTTGCTCATAGTCTTTTTCTAGGCTAAGTGATTCTAAATTTTCTATGATTTCAAAATTCAGCACTGCCCTACCTATTTGACTAAAGTTCATAAGTATATAATCAGCTATTGTTTTATCAGCAAAGATATAAATATCTTCATCTTTAACTATTATATCTCCAACCCTATTAAAGTTAATTCCTAAATTATGCACTGCTCCCATCACATCTCTATGCTTAATGATATTAAACTTAGAATTGAAGGATGCGTGCAAGCAAACTATATCATAATCTATGTCGTAATACTCATTAACTATAATCTTGGCTCTTTTTCTCTCGCTATCTTCTATACCACCAAAGAAGTCTAGCTGCACATCCGGAGCAGAATATTTCACGACCTTGTCTAGTATCTTTTGTTCTAGACTCGTAAGAAAAGGACTTACCTCATTCTTATTTGAATTCAAATTAATAGAATTTAGTAAGTCCTTAGCAATATCCTGTTCTTCTCTTGAAAAAATATTGGAATTTGATAAATTTTTCATACTAGAATATTGATGTTCCTGTAATAAATGAAAGTATTACTCTTTCTAAAATATCTAGAGCGAATATAGCAACGATTGGTGAAAAATCTAAAGTTGCTATTGGTGGTAAAATTTTTCTAAATAAAGCTAGATACGGCTCGCAAATATCTTCTAAGAACTTGATTATAAAATTCTCCTTAGCTCCTGGGAACCAAGATGATAAAATGAAGATAATCAAGGCGAATCTATAAAATCCAAATGTATAAGCTACAAAATTTATTAACCAAACTGAATCCAATTAAAATTCTCCTCCAGTGAAGTCTCCTGCTACTTCTACTCCCTTAGGTACACATAGGTAGATCTCGTCACCGATAGTTTTTAATTTAGCATCTAGGGCATAAATTCCACCAGAAATAAAATCTAATAACCTGTCAGAAGTTTGTAAGTCTAATTTTGTTAAGTTTAAAATTAAGACTTTATTAGCACGGATGTTATCAATAATATCTTTACAATCAGCAAATACTAAAGGTTCAACTAAAATAACATCACCTTTTCTTACTGTGTTTTTAATAGGGGCTGCCGCTTTCTTGGCTGGTTGTTTTACTACTCTGTTTTCTGTAGTTTCAGTTTTTTCAGAAAAAGGACTTCCTTCTTCCATGTATAATTCATCTTCTTCACTTGCGAACATACTGTTCCATTTTTTTAACATACTCATAATTCATAGACCTCATTTTTATACTATTTCTCAATTCCTAAATTATAACATAAATAGAAGAAAAAGACTAATATAAGCAGTCTTTTTCGGTACATTTTTTAAATTACTAAACTAATAAGCAAAAATTGTATTTGAACCGTTTTTATAGTAAAATATACTAAGAAATATATTATCTAAATTTAGGAGATGCTTTATGAAAAAAGTAGCTATAGTTGCTGCCCAAAGGTCTGCGATAGGATCTTTCGGTGGAAGTTTAAAAGATACTAACCTTGCAAAATTTGGTGCTGATCTAGTTAGATTAACATTAGAAAAAATCAAACTTGATCCAGCTGAAGTAAATGAAGTAATTTTTGGAAATGTCTTACAAGCTGGTCTAGGTCAAAATATCGCTAGACAAATAGCTGTTCATGCAGGTATACCTAAAGAAACACCTGCCTTTGTAGTAAACAAGGTATGTGGTTCGGGATTAAAATCTGTTAATCTTGCAGCTAACTCTATTCTTGTAGGAGAAAACGATGTTGTTGTAGCTGGTGGTATTGAATTTATGAGTCAAGCACCTTACTTAAGCAAAACTAACCGTTTTGGTTCTAAGTTAGGAAATGTTGAACTTGTTGATTCTATTCTTAGCGACGGACTTACAGATGCTTTCGAAAATTACCACATGGGTATTACTGCAGAAAACATCGCTAAAAAATACACTATTTCTAGAGAAGAAGCTGATGCTTTCGCAGCATCTAGTCAGCAAAAAGCAGAAGCTGCAATTAAAGCTGGACGCTTTAAAGATGAAATCATTCCACTAGAAGTAAAAGCAGGACGTGAAACTAAGGTATTTGATACAGATGAATTCCCAAGATTTGGAACAACTTCTGAATCACTAGCTAAACTAAGACCTGCCTTTGAAAAAGAAGGTGTTTCTACTGCTGGTAACTCATCAGGTATCAATGATGGAGCTGCTGTTATTGTTCTTATGAGTGATGACAAAGCTAAGGAACTTGGTATCCCAGTTTTAGCTTACATTGAAGCTAAATCAAGTTGCGGTTTAGACCATACACTTATGGGACTTGGACCTATTACTGCATCTAAAAAATTACTAAACACATCTAATATCGATATTAAAGATATCGACTTATTCGAACTTAACGAAGCTTTTGCTACTCAATCTATAGCTGTTCTTAGAGATTTAGAAGTAGATCCAGCAAAAGTTAACGTAAACGGTGGTGCTATTTCACTAGGTCATCCTATCGGTGCATCTGGTGCTAGAATTTTAGTATCTTTAGTACATGAACTTAAAAAACAAGATAAAAACTTAGGTCTTGCTTCACTATGTATCGGTGGTGGACAAGGTATATCTATGTTAATTTCAAACAACAAATAAGGAGACTATTTTAATGAAAATAGGAATTGATAAAATTGGTTTTGCTATGCCTAACTACTACCTAGATATTAGAGATTTAGGAGAAGCTCGTGGTATTGACCCAGATAAATTTACAAAAGGTTTAATGCAATTAGAAATGGCTATCGCCCCTCGTACGCAAGACATCGTTACACTAGGAGCTAGAGCTGCCGCAGAAATCCTTACTGATGAAGATAAAGAAAAAATCGATATGATTATCGTAGGTACAGAAACTGGTATTGACCAATCAAAAGCCGCTTCTGTATTTATCCACGGACTATTAGGTATCCAACCTTTCGCTCGTTCAATCGAGATTAAAGAAGCATGTTACGGAGCTGCTGCTGGACTAGAAATGGCTCGTAACCACGTTATGGCAAGACCTGATTCTAAAGTATTAGTAATCGCATCTGACATTGCTAAATACGGAATCGCTTCTGGAGGGGAATCTACACAAGGTGCTGGTTCTATCGCAATGCTTGTTTCAAAAGACCCACGCGTTGCTGTAATCAATAACGATAACGTCTACCAAACAAGAGATAAAATGGATTTCTGGCGTCCAAACTACTCTCCATACCCATACGTAGATGGAAGATTCTCAACAGAATTGTACCTAGATTGTTTAACAACAACTTGGGACCACTACCTAAAAACAAACTCTAAGTCAGCAGAAGACTTTAAAGCAGTATGTTTCCACTTACCATATCCAAAACTTGGATTAAAAGGACTAGGACTACTTACTGAAAATCTATCAGAAGAAGCAAAAGAAGTATTCAACAAAAACTTCGCAACTTCTATCCAATATAGCCAAAGAGTTGGGAATATTTACACAGGTTCATTATTCCTAGGTTTACTTTCATTATTAGAAAACTCTAAAGACCTGAAAGCTAAGGATTCTATCGCTCTGTACTCTTACGGTTCTGGAGCTGTTTGTGAAATCTTCTCTATTGAGTTAGTAGAAGGTTACGAAAAACACCTAAGAAATGATAGATTAGAAAAAGACTTCACATCACGTGAAAGACTTACTATCGAGCAATATGAAGACATCTTCTTCAAAACTGTAGAAGTTGATGAAAATGGTAATGCTGAAGTTGAAGAAGACCTAAGCCCTTATGCCCTAGAGAAAATCGAAGGACACAAGAGAATTTACCGTAAATAAGAGGTAACAAAAAATGACTTTTTCTGGATTTTATAAAAAAACAAGAGAAGAAAGAGTACATATTTTAAGAGAAGCTGGGCTACTAAGTCCAGCTTCTTCTGAAATACTGCTAAAAAATGATTTACTAGATACTGACATAGCAGGACAAATGGCAGAAAACCACCTTGGTTTATTCGCCCTGCCTTACTCTATTATTCCACAAATAAAAGTAGACAATAAAATATACTCTGTGCCTATGGTTACAGAAGAACCTTCTGTTGTCGCAGCTGCATCAAATGTAAGCAAACTAGTTATGGCTTCAGGTGGTTTTACTAGCCACATAGCAAAAAGAGAAATGATAGGACATGTTGCCCTATATGATGTTGCCGATGTAGAACTTGCGACAAAAAATATTGATAGTAAAAAAGACTACTTATTACAAGTAGCCAACGATGCCCACCCATCTATCGTAAAACGTGGGGGCGGGGCTCGTGATATTTTCTGGGAAATAAAAGAAGAGTCTGGTGTAACCTTCCTAGTAGTTTATCTATCTGTAGACGTACAGGAAGCTATGGGAGCCAACATGCTAAACAATATGCTAGAAGCCCTAAAACCAGTACTAGAAGAACTTACTTCAGGGACTGCCCTTATGGCAATTCTTTCTAACTATGCAACAAATTCTTTAGTAAGCTCTACTTGCCAAATAGATGTAGCTACTTTAGATAAGGACCTTGAGCAAGCTAGAGAAATAGCTAAAAAAATAGAATTAGCATCTATCTTTGCCAAGGTTGACGTTTATAGAGCAGCTACTCACAATAAGGGTATCTTCAATGGAATTGACTCTATAGTAATCGCATCTGGTAATGACTGGCGTGCTATTGAAGCATCAGGACATTCATACGCAGCACGTGACGGAAAGTACAAGGGACTTACAACTTGGACTTATGATAAAGAAAAAGATATTCTTCACGGTCAGCTTACACTTCCAATGCCAGTAGCAACAGTTGGTGGTTCTATCGGACTTAATGATACAGTAAAAATCACTCACGAAATACTAGGTACACCAACAGCAAAAGAACTAGCTGCTATTATAGTTTCAGTTGGACTAGCACAAAACCTAGCAGCACTTAAGGCTTTAGTAGGAAAAGGAATCCAAGCAGGACATATGAAACTACATGCAAAATCTTTAGCCCTACTAGCAGGAGCTAAACCTGAGCAGGTAGAAATCGTTGCTGAAAAACTAAGACAAGCTAAACACATGAACCTAGAAACAGCAGAGAAGATAATAAGAGAATTATAAACATACTACAAAATTGACAACTATTAATAATATATGTTATAGTTATGTTAACAACAAAAAGTGATATCTGTTCTTAAAAGAACAAGCACAAACTAAAAAAAAAAGACAGGGACCGTCCAAAGTTACCCTGTCTTTTTTGATTTTATAAAATCTCATCGATAAGATTGACAACTATTTGTCATTAAAAAAATGCTTATCAATCCATTTTTCGCCTAACCTTTTTAATAAAGGAAAAACGACACTTAACAAAAAGTGCATAACAACAAACAAAAAAAGTGATATCAACACAAACTTCACCTCCCTTCCGAGGCTCAGTTGCCAACACTAGTATTATATCACAAAATATATTACCTTAACTAAAACAACAAATAGAATTATAAGAAAATTATAAAAAAGACGACTTTTACAGTCGTCTTTTTCTTATATCAATTAAATATTTCTTATTTTTTAGTTGTTCCTAATAGTACACGTAGTAATACTGCAGATACTAAAGCTCCAACTAATAATGATACTAAGTACATAGCTGGGTTAGTTACTCCACCTGCTAATACAGCGAAGATACCACCGTGTGGTGCTGTAGATACTGAACCAAATGTCATTGATAAAGCACCTGCAATTCCTGATCCTACTAATAGAGCTGGAATAACTTTAGCTGGGTTCGACGCTGCGAACGGAATAGCTCCCTCAGTAATGAATGCAAGTCCCATTACGTAGTTTACGAAAGCTCCATCTCTTTGAGCAGCTGGCCATAAGTTTTTGAATAATGTAGCTGATAAAGCGATAGCTAATGGAGGTACCATACCACCGATCATAACTGCTGCCATTACTCCTGATCCTGCTGTTCCAGAAGCTGTTAATAAAGCTGTTCCTGTTACGTAAGCTGCTTTGTTAATTGGTCCACCCATATCGATAGACATCATCGCTGCAACAACGAATCCTAATACTAAAGCAGATGTTCCACCTTGCTCAAGTCCAGAAATGAATGATTTTAATCCTTCCATAACTGCTGCCATTGGTGCGTTAATTACGAAGATCATTAATAGACCCATTAACACTGTTCCTAAAATTGGGAAGATGAAGATAGGTTTTAGACCATCTAATGAACGTGGCATCCAAGCGAATGCTAATTTAAGAGCTTTAACAATTCCACCAGCTAAGAATCCGGCAACTAATGCACCTAAGAATCCTGATGGAGTGTAAGTTAATAATTGGTTATCAGTAGCTGCTGAAAGAATAGATGGATCAGCTAAGATACCACCGAACATACCAATAATGAATCCTGGTCTATCAGCGATAGAACGTCCAATAAATCCTGCTAAGATTGGTAACATCATAGAGAATGCAAGTTTACCGAACCAGAATAAAGTAGCTGCAAATTGGTTATAGTCAGCTGCTTTAGGGTCGAATGCAGTAATTCCCCAAATGAATGAAATAGCGATTAACATACCACCAGCAACAACGAATGGTAACATGTTAGATACACCTTCCATTAGGTGTTTGTAAGCACGACGTCCTAATGACTCGTTAGCTGTTTCTTCTTCTGATGAAACTTCTCCAGAGTGAGTGTAAACTGGAGCTTTTCCATCAAGAATAGTTTTAACTAATTCTTCTGGCTTGTTGATTCCGTCAGCAACTTTAGTGATAATTGTTGGTTTTCCGTTGAAACGAGCAACTTCAACTTTCTTATCAGCTGCAACGATAACTCCTGCTGCTCTTTCGATATCTTCTTTAGTTAATTTGTTTTCAACTCCGATTTGTCCGTTAGTTTCAACTTTAACATCTGCTCCTAGAGCTTTAGCTGTTTCTTTAATTTTTTCAGCTGCCATAAATGTGTGGGCAATACCAGTTGGACATGCTGTAACAGCGATGATGTAGGGTTTTTCTGAAGATGTTGGTGTCGCTGCAGCTGCTGGAGCTTCAGTTTTAGCAACGAATCTTTCGAATACTTCTTTAACATCTGTAGATGTTTTAGCTGCGTTTAATCCAATTTTTACATCGTTATCCATTAATGCAGTAGATAATGTAGATAATGCTTTAAGGTGCTCATCTGATCCACCTTCTGGAGCACAAATCATAAAGATGTGTTTAGCTTTTTGCCCATCAAATGATTCCCACTCAACTCCGTTATCAGACTTAGCGTAGATAACTGTAGCTTTATCAAAGTCGGCAGACTTAGCGTGAGGAATAGCAATCTCATCTCCTACTCCTGTAGTTGATTGAGCTTCACGTGCTAATAATGCGTTTAAGAAGTTATCTTTGTTAGCAATAACTTTCTCAGTAACAAGCATGCTTGTTAATTTATCTAGTGCTTCTTTTTTATCAGCTGCACTGAATGAAAATTGAACTAAATCATAGTTAATTAATGATGTTAATTTCATAATATTCTCCTTTAATTGTTATTAGTTTAATTTACTTACTTTGATTTGTGGCAGAAGACTGTCGATAAGGTCTTTCTTACCAACTCCTGCAGAAAACGATGTAGCTCCTCCAGCTGCTGATGCAAATTTAAGAGCTTCTTCAAATGATCCAGTCTCGTCATACTTAGCTACGAACATAGCAAGCATAGAATCTCCAGCTGCCGCAGTAGAAACGATTTCTCCCTTAGCTACATTTACAGATAGTAAGTCTCCGTCTTTTGTAAGTAAGATTGCTCCGTCTCCTCCACGTGAAACTAGTACATTCTCAGCACCAGATTCTTGAAGTTTCCTTGCATATATTAGTATATCATCAACTGTCTTAATTTCAACTCCAAACATCTCACCAAGCTCAAATTCATTAGGCTTAACAAGGAATGGTTTGTAAGTTAAAGTATCTAAAACTAGATCCTTATTAGAATCTACGATTAATTTAGCACCTTGCTCTGAAATTTTCTTAGCTATATTAACAAAGTCAGATGTTTCCATCCCACCGATAATGTTACCTGATAGGAAAACTGTATCTTCTTTTGTTAATGAGTCTAGCTTAGAGTAAAACTCAGCGACTTGCTCAGCATTCACTGGACTTGATTGTCCATTAATCTCTGTTTCCTCATCAGCTATTAATTTAATGTTAATACGAGTATTTCCACTAGTTTCAACAAAATCAGTAGCTATCCCTAAGTTAGCTAATTCTGACTTAATGTATGCTCCTGTAAAACCAGCAACAAAACCTAAAGCTTTTGATTCTTTTCCTATGTTATTTAGTAATAAAGAAATATTAATTCCCTTACCACCTACAACATAATCAGCTTCTTCTGTTCTGTTTAATTTACCTAATTGTAATGACTTAGGTCTAGTAAGCATATCAATAGCTGGATTAAGTGTAATTGTATAATACATCAACTTTTCTCCTTATTTATAATAATAAAATTGTGTAAATAATGGTATTCCTTAGGAGCTTTGTAACTCACTATCGTTGCATCTTCAATCTCTGCAAATTTTTGGAATTTCCTATGATTAAACTTAGATTGATCAGCTAAAATATATTTCTTTTTGCTGTGTTTTAAGGCACATTTTTTCAATATCGCCTCATTCTCATCAGCTGTAGAAACACCAAAGTCTTTATCTACTCCATTGCAACCAACGAAACAAACATCAAAGGAATATTTAGACAACTGATCATAAGCTGTCATTCCTACTATTGCTTGTGTAGAATGTTTAATAACTCCACCCAAAACAATTGTGTGTATCTTGTTTTCTATAAGTTTCATCAAGTGATAAGAAGAATTTGTAACTACTGTCACATTCTTATTTTTTAAATAATCAATCATATCATAGGTAGAAGTTCCTGCATCTAGGTATATAGTTTGACCATTTTCTATAAAATTATTAGTTACATACTCAGCAAGTTGCTTCTTGTCATAAGTAAACTCATTCTTTTTTGTAGTAATAGTCGGCTCTAACCCTCTGGCTGATTGCTTTCTTGCAGCCCCGCCATGAGTTCTATATATCAAGTTTTTTTCTTCTAATAAAGCTAGATCTCGTCTAATAGTTGCTTCTGATACCTTGCAATGTTCTACCAGCTCTTGCAAGGAAAGAACATTCTTGACGTCTAGCAAGTTTAGAATACTTTTTCTGCGTTCATTCATAATCATCTTCTCCTGAATACACTTACATTATATGCTATATTTATATTTTCTACAATAGTTTTTTTATATATTTTGCAACAAAACGAGCATAATTTCAAAAATTATGCTCGTTTTCCATCAAATATTTGATTGTTTTGCAAAAATGTTTTAATCTAATAAATCAGATCTTATCCATCCTTGTCTTCCGTTACCGTAAGAAACTTGTGACCATGTTTCTCCCTTAGCGTTTTGCACTCGTCTAATCTCTGTTACTGCTCTACCACGTGCTACTGTTCCTGCTACTGCATTTCCAGTTCCTGCACCTGATCTAATATTGGCAGCTGTAGGCTTAATTGTTCTTTGCACTGGAGTCACTCCCTGTGGTACATCTGCTGAACTTGTTGTTCTCGCTCGTGTAACTGCTCTGGTTGTTGCTCTTTCTGCTGCATTAGACCTTGATGATGCTTGTTCTGAATTTTCTGAAGATGTAGTTTCTGAAGATTGGTTACTATTTGTAGGATCTATTCCTGCTACTGCCGGTTTTTCCCCTAAACCTTCAACTTTAAATGTTTTCTTGTAAGTTCCTACAACTTCAAGATTACTCGCTTTAACTTTAGTTTCATCTAAAACTACCGTTACTTCAACATCATCTCCATTACGTAATCCTTCTGTTTTACTATATGAAACTCTAGGATTATTAAGAACATCTTCTATTGTTTTCTTTTGAGTTTCATCTTTTACATTTGATACAGTTGGAATTTTATTAACCTTTATACCAGCTTTTGCTTCCCCATTATATCCTGTAGGAGCAAACGAAATATCATAATTACTGCTAATATCTACAGTAGGATTTGCATTAGCATATTTCGAATAAGCAAAGTATCCAACAAAGGCTACTAATGCTACTAACATTAAAGAAATTAACCATGGTATTACTTTCTTTAATGACAATCCTGAACCTGCTGCAACTGCACCACCAACAACACTCTCTTCTTCAAGTATAATTGGCACTACTTTTCTTCCTTTTATAGGATTTCCTTCTTCATCGCAGTAAACTTTTACAAGTCTTCTATTTTTATCGTAAGCTCTAAAATATAGCCCATCGTTATCTTCAAATATTCTTCTAGCCATATTGTCACCTCTCTATTGATTTTTTCTTATATTGATTATAACACACTTTGTAAGCAAAGTTTCAATATTCACTCCTTTTTTATAAATACGTAACATAACTGACATATTTATAAAAAAGCTGATTATATAAATTTATAATCAGCTAATATATCTTATCTTAAGTAACTTATGTGCATCCAACCTTGAGTTCCGTTATAATTAACTTTTGCCCAAGAACCATCGTACTCTAAAATTTGAACAGGAGTTCCGTCAAATAAAGTAGTAATTGCTGGATATGATTGAGATGGCCCTCTTCTCATAAGTAATCCTTTGTTTCCAGTATTGTACACTTGTTTATACTCTAATTTCTTAGGTTCTTCTGACGATTCTTTCTTAGTGTCGCTATTATTAGAATTTTCTTTCGAATAATTTGATTTCGAATCGCTTGAACTAGATTTAGAATCCGAATCAGTTAAACCATCAACTGTCACAGTCTTTTTAAAATCACCTTCAACCTTAACTCCAACTGCTTCAGCTTTGGATGTATCTATATCAATATTTACCCCAACCTTATCACCATTTTTAAGTCCAGACTCTTTAGTGTAAGTTACTTCAGCATTAGTTAATAAATCATCAACAGCCTCTTGTTTAACTGTATCAGATATTTTAACATCCGGAATCGCTGTTATATTAGCATCAACTTTTCCTTGACCATCCTTACCAGTAAATTTAACATCTACTACAAATCCCTCCATTTTAACAACAGGTTTAGCTAAAAATTCAGAATAGGCATAATATCCACCACCAAATAACAGAGGTAATGCTACCAATGCTGCAATAATCCCAACCTTTGAACCTGATTTTTCCTGAACCGGGGCTGCTTGATTTTGATAGTTAGCAGTTGCAGTCGCACTCACAAATCCTGCACCATCAGTCTGATTCGCATGTGCTACTTGTTCATTTTGCAGAGGTGGTACCGGAGCAACAAAAGGCTCTACATCTCCTTGAGTAATTTCAACAAGTTCATTCCCATTTTCATCACAAGGAACTTTATAAGCTTCACCTAATTCATTGTAAGCTACATAATAGTAAGTCCCATCTTCTTGTTGGAAAATTTCTAAAGTATTTTCTTCTTCTGATACGATCGGAGTTCCAGTTTCATCACAATAAACTTTACTTGGATTTCCATTTTGATCATATTCTACAAAATATAATCCTATATCATCTTGATAAATAATCTTTTCCACTAAAGAGTCCTCCTTATTTATTAGTTATTATAAGTTCCACCTTGAACGTTTAGGTATTGCTCTAAAGGAATGTTCTTAGCGTGGATTTCTGTCGCTATTTCTTTACCTACATAACGTAAGTGCCACGCTTCTGCTTGGTAACCAGTAACTTCTTCAAATCCTGGTTTATATCTTACGATAAATCCGTAGTTATGAGCGTTTTCTGCAACCCAAGCTGCTGCTTGTTGACTAGTTGCACTTGATCCTTCAGATCCTAATAGTGCTCCTGCATTATCAATAAGGTCAAATGCTAACCCCGATTGGTGCTCACTGTATCCTGGTCTAGCTGAGAATGTATCCGCCTCAGCTTGTCCACTTTGAGCTACATAGTTATTGTATAGTCCTGTTTGATTTTCATATGATCTAAATCCAGATAAGTTATTAGAAACATCTAATCCTTGCGCTTGTGCATCAACAATAAGTTGTCTAATTGCTGCAGATGCAGTTGGGTCCTCACCAGGTGCAAATGTAGCTGGCAGTGGGTGTTTCTTGTTAACAATCATAATTCCATTAACCATTGTTGGCTGCGTTACTGTTTCTGGTTTTGCATTTGGATCAGCTGCCGCTGGCTCAGAATTTTGAGTATTTTCAGCAGAATTTTGTCCTTGTCCATTTTCCTGAGCTGATTGTGTTGTCGCTACCGGTTTACTGTCAAATGCTCTATCTCCTTGTATTACTTTTGTATAAACAAAGAAAGCAAGGGCTGCAATTGATACTGTAAACAGTAATGTTAGTAATTTTTTCAAAAGTTTTTCTCCTTAATAAATCATTTTAAAATTACTTAAATTATAACATATAATCCTTTTTATATAAAAGTATAATATGTTAAAATTAGGTTACTATGCTTATTTAAGCACTTAATAATATTCAAAGGAGAACTTTTATGTACATATTAGATTTTTTTAGAAATTTAATTAGAAGATCTAACACATATGTTATAATTTATCTTATTTTAAATTTATTATTCATTACTCTTGTCACACATATTTTATTTGGTCAACAAGACTTGTTAGTATCTTTTTTCATAGCTATGATCTTATATACAATATCTCTTGCTGTCGCACTGTCGCCTGTAGGTGAATGGATATTACGTAAGCAAATAGGCGCTCATGAAATAAAAAGAATGGATTATAAAGAATACTTTGATCCTATTTTTCAAGATGTATACGCTAAAGCAAAACTAGCTGACCCTAGTTTACCTAATGATATTAAACTATTTATGAGCAACGATAAATCACCCAATGCTTTTGCAACTGGTAGAAAAACTGTTTGTTTAACTGAAGGTATTGTTGATAAACCTGTTGACGAACTTAAAGCAGTTCTAGCTCACGAATTCGGACACCTATCTCATAGAGATACAGATGTACTTTTAGTAGTAATTGTAGGAAACTTTATATTTTCAGCTTTAATCACATTCTTAAAGGTAATAATTACTATCATAGGATTTTTCCTTTCTCTATCTGAAAGACGTTTTCGTTATGTAATCACATCTACTCTTACTGTTGTTACTATAAACTTTCTAATGTGGGCTTGGACAAAAATAGGAACTATTCTTATAATGAAGTCATCTAGAGAAAATGAATTTGAAGCTGATAGATTTGCTTCTAACTTAGGATATGGTAATGCATTGTGTGCTTTACTAGATTCATTTGGGACATCTGACGAAAAAGGATTATTTGCTTTATTAGCAAGTAGCCACCCTGATACAAATGAAAGAATCTTCAGATTACAAGAACTAGGTGCTACTTATAGATCTAATAGATTCTCTAACATACCGAATCAAAACGTACAAATGCAACAAGGAATTCCTACTAATAGTCAGCAAACATTCCAACAACAAAATAACTTTGGAAACCAGCAACAATTCCAAAACGGACAGGCTTATCAACAGCAAGCTGCTCCTATTAACCAAGGGCAATTCCTGCACAATGGGCAAGTTCAACAACACAACTTCCCTAACCAAGGGCAGTTCCAGCACAATGGGCAAGTTCAACAACACAACTTCCCTAACCAAGGGCAGTTCCAGCACAACGGACAAGCTTATCAACAGCAAGCTACTCCTATTAACCAAGGGCAATTCCTGCACAATGGGCAAGTTCAACAACACAACTTCCCTAA
>JAUMWC010000011.1:26661-29010 GCA_030529855.1 Gemella sp. | reverse complement strand
TTAACCAAGGGCAATTCCTGCACAATGGGCAAGTTCAACAACACAACTTCCCTAATAATGGACAGTTCCAACACAATGGGCAAGTTCAACAACACAACTTCCCTAATAATGGACAGTTCCAGCACAACGGACAAGTCCAACAACAAGCTACTCCTGTTAACCAAGGGCAATTCCAGTACAATGGGGAAGTTCAGCAACACAACTTCCCTAATAATGGACAGTTCCAACACAACGGACAAGTTCAGCAACAAGCTACTCCTATTGACGAAGGATTACATTTACAACACAATGAGCAAGTTAATATTAATAATGTAAATAACCAGCAAATCGATACGAACACTGCTGAAAATACAGAAAAAACTACACCTATCAATCCATTCGGAGATGTTATTATTAATAAAATTGCTACTCAAAAAAATAAAAATCTCCTTAAAAATACTGACAACAAATCAGTAACTCAAGAAACAGCTCCAGTAAAAGAAGCAGCAGTTTCTCAAGAAGCTAAGCCTGAAACTCCAAAAGTAGAAAAAACAGAAAATGTTAATCCATTTGGAGATCCAGTATTTAAAAAATAAATTTTAATTAGAACCAGAGATATAAAAATCTCTGGTTTTTTACATTCTTATTTCAATATAGCAAAAAGCATTGTCAATACTACTTTAAAGTGTTACCATTGATATTGTAGTATACAAAACATAAATTTAGAAAGGAAATTTTTATGCCAGATAATTTTTTAATTGCCCTATTACTAACTATTATAGCTGGTCTTTCTACTGGTATAGGTTCATTAATAGGATTACTAAGTAAAAAAGATAATAAAAACTTCTTATCTGTAAGTCTTGGTTTTTCTGCAGGAGTTATGATCTATGTATCTATGATAGAAATTTTTCCAAAAGCTAAAGAAAGCCTAAGTGCAGAACTAGGAGAAAAATCAGGGACAATAGCAACCACTCTAGCATTTTTTGTAGGTATTTTTATAATCGCTCTTATTGATAAAATGATACCTAGCGAAATAAATCCGCACGAAGTTTACGGTTCTAAAAAAAATACAGATAGAAAAAAACTAATGAAAATGGGTCTTATGACAGCAACAGCTTTAGCTATCCACAACTTTCCAGAAGGTCTAGCTACCTTTGTATCAGCACTAGAAGATCCAACATTAGCTATTCCAATAGTAATAGCAATCGCAATCCACAACATCCCAGAAGGACTCGCTGTTTCAGTACCTATCTATCAAGCAACGGGTTCTAGAAGAAAAGCATTTAAGTACTCATTCCTGTCGGGACTTGCAGAACCTGCGGGTGCTTTAGTAGGTTGGTTTATTCTTATGCCTTTTATGAGTCCAACTCTATACGGTCTTATATTCGCCGCTGTAGCTGGAATTATGGTCTTTATCTCTCTAGATGAACTATTACCAGCTGCCCACGAATTTGGAGAACATCACCTATCTATCTACGGATTAATATCAGGTATGGCTCTTATGGCTATAAGTTTATTATTATTTATGTAGAATATAACAAAAAAGTACGTTTTGTTTAAAACGTACTTTTTTATATACAAAATTTTATACAATAATCTTTATATTAATATTTTAAGCATATCTAACATTATACAAATATTCCCCTCTAAGTTTTTTTTCAAACTAAGAGGGGAGTTATTATATACTATTTAGCTGTTGCTTTTTTAGCTGTAGTTGTTTTTTTTGTTGTAGCTGTTGCTTTTTTAGCTGTAGCTGATTTTGTTGTTGCAGCTGCTGCTTTTTTAGCTGTAGTTGTAGGCATTGGTCCTGCTGCTCCTACTGCCTTAGTGTTCTTACCAGATACATCCGCAAGATATTTCATCGGATCTTTTATTCCTGTCCAATTTGCAGTAGATGCGTATGTGAAGTGTAAGTGAACTCCTGTAGACATTCCTGTAGTTCCCATTGTTCCAATTCTTTGTCCAGCTTTAACAGACTGACCTACTTTTACAAGTGGGTTATTTTCAGCTAAATGCCAGTAGTATGTGTGGTTTCCATCACCATGTCTGATGATTATTCCATTTCCACCATACCCATCTTTAGAGGCGAATACTACTTTACCTGCTTCTGTAGATAAAATCGGTTCTTTTTTATTATCTGTTACGATGTCAACTCCATTGTGAACATCTGAGTAATTTAATGATGGGATATATCTCTTTTCATTATATCCTGATGTAATTCTCCAATTCGAAGAAGCTACTGGCATAGATTTTGTTATTTCTTTTTTAGCTGTTGTAGCTGGCGCTGCTGTTGTTGCAGGAGCTGCTTTTGTTGTTGTTTCAACTTTTGGTGCTGCAGTTGTTACTGGAGCTTTTGTTGTAACTGGCGCC
>JAUMWC010000011.1:0-26561 GCA_030529855.1 Gemella sp. | reverse complement strand
TGTTTCAACTTTTGGTGCTGCAGTTGTTACTGGAGCTTTTGTTGTAACTGGCGCCGCTGTTGTTGCAGGTACTGCTTTTGTTGTTGTTTCAACTTTTGGTGCTGCAGTTGTTACTGGAGCTTTTGTTGTAACTGGCGCCGCTGTTGTTGCAGGTACTGCTTTTGTTGTTGTTTCAACTTTTGGTGCTGCAGTTGTTACCGGAGCAGTTGTTGTAACTGGCGCTACCGTTGTTGCAGGTACTGCTGTTGTTGTTTCAACTTTTGGTGCTGCTGTTGTTACTGGAGCCTTTGTTGTTACCGGTGCAGTTGTTGTAACTGGCGCTACTGTCGTTACAGGTGCTGCTGTTGTCGTTTCAACTTTTGGTTCCACTGGTAAACTTAAAACTGGTTTAACTGCTTGTACTAATGAAGGCCCTTTAGCAATTACTGGTGCTACTACTGCAGCTGGTAATGTCGCTTCTGGTTTTGGAGCTACTGTTGGGTAAGTAGTTGGTACTTCAGTAACTGCTGTTTGTGATTCTTGAACTTCTGGTGTTGTCACTTCTGGAGCTACTACTTCTGAAGTTTCAACTTTAGGAGCTGCTGTTTCTGTTGAAGTGTTAGTATTTACTACACTTACACTTACTTCTGATGCTTCTACATCATAAGAAACTGTAGTTGTGATTTTTAATCCTTCTACTAATACTTCTGTAGTTAATGTTTCTCTAGCTAAATCTGTTCCTGCTAATAAAGTAGCGTCAGTTTCTGCTGCTTTTACTACTCTATTAGATGTAGAATTTTCTGATTTTTTATCTGCCGGTAAAACTATTTCAAATTTAATTGTTTCTCCAGCTTTGATTGAATCATGCTTGAATTTTTTCTCTTGATCTCCTAATTTAACAGTTAAGTTGATGTTTTCAACATCGTTCGTTGCTGTTAATACTAGGTAGTTTTTCCCGTTTTCGCTTGTTACTTTAGTAGCGATGTTTTTGTTTTTGTTTTTGTTTTCTGATTCAAACGTTGATTTATTATTGTTATCTTCTGCTTTAGCGATATCTACTACCGATACATTCCCTAAGAATAGAGATGATAATAAGATTCCGCTTGTTAATTTTAATGTTGTCTTTTTCATATTAATTTCAATCCTCATTTCTGATTTTTTACTTTTATCTTTTTTCATAAATTTTTCATAAATATCAAACTACAATTATCATTCTATAACATAACTCAACTACTTTCAATACTTGTAACAGTTTTGACACATTACCTTAATGAGTGTGACTCATAAACTGTTTTTGTCACAATTCACGTAATAAAAACCGTCATTTTTCCGGTTTCTTCTATATAATAGCCCTATTTTTTAACTTGTTACCTTATTATTAGTTTAAATCTTACAACATCTTTTTATTATTCCCTATAAAACAATAAAAAGCACCCGAAGGTGCTTTTTATAGAAAAGGAAAGTTTATGAAGAATATAACTACATTTAGTAGTTACACATATTATTATGTACTATATACTTTAAATTTACTTTAAATTTATAAACAAAAATCGGATTTTTTATTTTTTATTTTTCAAACTCTTATAAAATACTCTCTAATCCTTGATATACCAGTATTTATGAAAATTAATTTTCACGAACTTTACATGATTATTTTTATATCTTTACTATAATATCTAGCTAAGTTTGTAGATTTTTTCTTTTTAATATATAATTATTACATATTATTTATCAAGGGAGCATAAGATGAGAATAGGACTTATTGCAGAGTTCAACCCCCTACATTCAGGGCACGAATATCTGATTAACCAAGCTAAAAACTTAATAGAAGAATATAAGTCTGGTGAATTAATCTGCGTTATGAGTGAATTCTTCACACAAAGGGGAGAGATTGCTGTAATTAATCCTTATTCTAGAGCCAAGGCTGCGATAAATGCAGGTTGTGATTTAGTTTTAGCCCTTCCTTATAGAGCTTCTCTTGCTTATTCTGATGATTTCGCAAGATATTCTCTAGATATTCTTATAAAGTCAGGAATTACTCATCTAATCTTCGGTACTGATTATAACATAGAAGATTTTGACAGACTTTATATAGAAGAAGGAAATAAGCAAGACCAAATTAAAGAACTTATAAAAAAAGGTTTATCTTATCCAAAGATAATGCAAGAAGTTTTAGATATACCTAAGGATAGCCCTAATTTTATCCTAGCCTATTCTTATTACAAGGTAATAAAAGAAAAAGCACCACATATAGAAATAATAGCTATTAATAGAGAAGGACAAAAACTTAACGATAATAAATTAGAAGAAAAGAAATACTTATCTGCTACTTCTATTAGAAATAATATAGAAGATACCTTCGTTAATAATTATATGTCCCCTACTATGCAAGAAGAACTAGCAAAACATAAGAAATTAAATGAAGAAGACTTCTTCCAGCTAATTAAATACAAAGTCTTATCTATGGGAACTGATAACCTTAAAGAAATTTATGATGTAAGAGAAGGACTTGAAAATAGAATCTATAAGGCTGCCCTTGAATCTAATAACCACAAGGAACTTATAGATAATATTGTAAGTAAGAGATATACTAGAAAAAGAATCGCTAGAATCTTAATCCATATCCTAACATCTTCTACTAGAGAAGCAATGCTTAAAGATATAGAACACGTAAGAGTACTGGCTGTAAAAAAAGATAAGACTAGTCTTATTAGGGATATTAATAATAGAGAAGCAATTCTCTTACACCAAAAACTAAAAAAACATAATGAAGAAATTTTTGAACACGATATTAGGGCTGCTAGAATTTATCAATTTTTATCTGGCGACCAGGATATTTTTAAATACAATATAGAAATAATAGGAGAATAATAATGGCAAAATTTTATGCAGTAAGAGTCGGTAGACAACCTGGAATCTATGCTACTTGGGCAGAGTGTGAAGCTCAAGTTAAGGGATTTAATGGTGCCAAATACAAATCATTCAAAACACAAGTCGAAGCCCTAAACTTTTTATCTGGAGATGACACAACTAGCCCAACTCCTAGTAATTCCGCTTCGCAAGGAAAACAAAATCAACCAACCTTCAACCCCAACAATCCACATGAAGAATTAGGTGGTAAACCTTTTGCTTATGTAGATGGATCTTTCGATGCAGAATCTTTCGTATTCGGTTCTGGTCTTGTAATCGTTAATGGAGATGAAGTAATCAGACACAAATTCGCTTCTGCCAATCCAGACCTAGCCAACTTTAGAAATGTTGCCGGGGAACTTGAAGCAACTAAATTTGTAATAGCTTATGCGGTTAACCGTGGACTTGAAGATATTTATATCTACCATGATTATCAAGGTATTTCTGCCTGGCCTTTGGGACAGTGGCAAGCAAAACTGGACTACACTAAAGAATATGCTAGACTAGTAAATATCGCTGCCCAAAGGGTTAGAATCCACTTTATGAAGGTAGCTGCCCACACTGGTATCGAACTTAACGAAGAAGCTGACAGATTAGCAAAAGAAGCAATTATTGACTTCAAAAGGAGAGAAAATGGATTTTAAAAGTCTTATCAACACTAGAAAATCTACTAGACATTTCACCGATAGAACTATTGATAAAGAGACATTAAAAGAAATTGTTGCAGATGCCCAGAAAACTCCGTCTTGGGTTAATTCTCAGCCTTGGAAAGTCTATATTGCATCTGGCAAAGTATTGGACTCTATTAAGAAAATCTATCTTGAGAAGAATGTTGCTGAAATTCCTGCTAATCCTGACTTTAAGTTTGTAGATAAGGCTGACTGGCCTGTCTTTACTAGGGATAATATGACAAATTTCAATAAACCATATCCTTATGGATTTAGACAAGCACAATGGAATCTTTTCAATGCACCCCACATTGCCTATATAACTATCCCTAAAGGAAGTCCTGAATGGGCAATTCACGATTCAGGTATGTTCTCACAAACATTGATGCTTGCTGCTGGAGCTAAGGGAATTGATTCTATGATTGCCTACAATATAGTTAAGTATCCCGATGTATTAAAAGAAGAACTAGCTATTCCTGACGATGAAATTATCGCTGTAGGTATCGCACTCGGTTACGAAGAAAAAAATCACCCATTAAATAAGGGGAACCAAGAGAGAAACTCGTTAGACAATGTTTTGACTTTTATGGATTAAAGAACAAATAAAAATAGGAAGATGATTATTCATCTTCCTATTTTTTATTCACTACTTCATTTATGTTATTTTATATTATTTTTGTTAGAATATATGTGTTGGCAACCGCCTCTGAAAGGAGGTGATCTTGTGATAATATCGATTTTTATTCTTGTTGTTTTCCACTTTTTAGGAAGTGTCGCTTTCCCTTTATTAAAAAGGTTAGGCGAAAAATGGATTGATAGACATTTTCGAGATGACGAGTAGTTGTCAATTCTATCAATGAGATTTTTAATATTTAAAAATCAAAAAACCAGGGTAACTTTGGCGAGTCCCTGGTTTCTTTTGTTCTTGTGATTGTTCATTTAAGAACTAATATCAATTTTTATTGTTGTTAATTACATTCTACCACATTAATTTAATGTAATCAAGTTCTACTTATTCACTACTTCATTTATAACTCTTGGGTATAAGACGTGTTCTACCTTGTGGATTTTTTCTGCAAGAGTTTCATAACTCTACTATTACTAAACTAGCGTAAATATCGTTCTAAAACCTTATTTTTTTCAATACTTATTTTTTCGATATTCTCTTCTTCATTTTTTATAAGTTTCTCTAATTCTATTACTTTATCCACCGCTTCGTTTTGTAAAGTTAAATCAGGAATTTCAAAAGATAATTTTTTTATTTGTCCTATAGATGCTCTATAACTACGAGAAAAACCTTCTTTCTGCCCCTCTTTTTCTAATTTATAAGCTAAATATCTATAATTTATTTTATCAGTATTTAACCTCAGTACTCCTGCGTGATCCGTCGGATAAAATGGTATATTTTCCGATATTGTATTTACCATCCAATCTCCATCAATCCCCCATAAAATAGACGGTTTTGAGAAATCTTCTATTAATGACTTATCTATATATCCAAATGGTTCTTTTACATTCGCAGAATATACAGGTATTCCATCTAATTTTAATTCTTTATTTAGTACTCTTCTCCCTATTTCCAATGTGAAGTTTTCAGAAGATAGCCTATAGACTACCCCCCCGATAATGTCAAGGTTTTCAAAAATTTCTTTTATTTTTTCTCTGTACTCTTCTATTTTCATTCGAGAATTTTCGTACTGTTCATCTAATTTTTCTACTTCAGAAATTATTTGTTCCTGAACAGATATTGGTGGTATGGGTATTTCAATTTTCTTTATATCTTCTGGATACACATGTGGTTGTGCCGCACCTCTAGCTAAACTAAATATATAGTTTTGTATACTCTGTAAGTAGATATAAATATATTTTGTTTCTAATTCAGTATTCCCTCTAACTGTCGTACAATCAGAAGCAAATATTTTTTCTGCCCAAAAATTAACATATCCTGCGTTAGCTCCTGAGGCACTAATAGTTATAGTATTTTCATCTCTATTGTATTCATTATGAGTATAAGCATAATCTTTACCACCAGCCACTACTTTGTAATTTCCTTCTACTGCTTTTTTTGAAGTTAATGTTTTTCCTTTTCTTATATCTGTTGTTAATTTATATAATTTATCAACAGGGTACTTACTCTTAATCTCTACTTTTTTGGTAATTGTTGTCTTTATCTGGGCATCAAAATTTGTTTGCGAAAAATCTAACATATCTACCAACGATAATCCATTTACAATTTTTTCTAGTTCTTTAGGTATATCAATATTTCCTTTTCCAAAATTATTACGAATAATTGTATTAATTTTATTTTCATCTTTCAAATTCAAAGGATTAAATAAAGGTGTTTCTATACTATTAATAGCCTGATTTTTTGATACTTCCATTTCTTCATCTGAAATATTTGAACCAATGTACTTTATCCCTTCATCTCCTTTACGTTTCGACCACTCATACCCTAAAAATTTCTTCATTCCCTCATTATCAATAGGACTCTTTACAATTACAACTTTTCTTTTTTGAGAATTTGCTAAAGCAAAATAGTAAACTTTTTCTTTCTCTACTTCTCTTATATACTTAAATTTTGCTTTTTTTAATTCTTCCTCTTTCTTTTCTTGAGTATATTTAGATGTTATCTTTTTCTTACTAATATTTTTAGCAACTGATGATTTATAGAATTCTTCAACATACTCTTTAAATACTTCTGTTTCTTCTATTCTATCTAGCAACCCTAATTGCAATTCTTTATAAATATCATAATCTATGTTTATATAGTTACAATACTCTTTTACAATTTCTTTATCTTCAACTTGAACATTATTATTTTCAAACCATCTTTCAATTGAATACTTATAGTTATCCGCTTCTCTAGGTGGGTATTTTTTCTTTTGTAAAAATAAAGTTATTGTCTTTGTTTTTGTTGAACCAAAAGTATTCTTATCTAATTCAGAAATAGCAATTATTTCAAATTCTTCTAATAGCATTTTTCTTGCTTTAATATATAACTTACCATTAGATAATGTTGGACTAGGTAAAATAATTGCTGCAATACCTTCTGGTTTTAAAAGTTGTTTTGCTCTTTCCAAGAAAAATAATTCTATACTATTATTTGTATCTAATTTATCTACTGAATTTATCAGTTCAAATCTTTTCCTCTCTTATTCAGATAAGGTTTCTAAAAATCCTTTTACTGAATAAGGTGGATTGGCTACTATTACAGAATAGTTGCCATCTTTCACTTGGTCATGTTCTACTAGCCCATCTCCATAAATAATATTTATATCATCTTGCCCATACATAAAAGCAGAAACTTTTGCTACTTTAGAAAGACGATACTCTTTTTCTATACCATAGATTTTTGAATGATATTCTGACATTTTATCTTTTGGTATATATGATTTTATTTGTTTTGCATATTCATTTAAAAAATGTCCTGCACCACAAGCATAGTCAATTACTCGCGGAATATCAGTTTGAGAATTTATTTCCTTTAAAGGTAAACTTGAAATAATAAATTTAACGATAGGCAGAGGCGTGAAAAACTGTCCTTCTGATTGTTTAACTCCATTATCTAGGAACCCTTCAAATAAATCCCCTAAAAACTGATTTTGCTCTTCAGTTCTTAATTTCATCCCCTGCAACATCTGAACAAGTTCTACTAATATTTTTGAATTTTTATAAAATAATTGTTCATTATATACATCTAAAAAACTGAAATCGTTATTTGAAAAATATTTCAATTCTTTAAAGTATTTTAAAACAGCATCTTTAGCTGCATCTTTTCTTAACCTAAATGCATTTTCTACATCTTTCTCTGCTACATAAGATACTTTTTCATCTAAAAATTTTTCCATCCCTATTTGATATAATTTTTGTAGTCTATCTACTAAATCAAAGTAAGTATCTTGAGAAGCTCCCTTCCAATTAAATTGTAAATCCTCACTATTTTGTTGCTCATCTACTATTTTAGTTAAGAATAAGTTTACTAATTTATCAAAGGCATTCTCTCTCCCTCCGATATTGTGTTTACGTAAAATCGTAGCGAATTGATTATACTTTTTTTGAACTTCTTTATGTTTAATTTCTTTTAAATCAGCAATAGAAGACTTGGCTTTTTTCACTTCAAACGGAGCTATATTTTCTTCTAAAATTCCGTTAGTTACATAATCAGATTGATATGTATCTCTCCAAATTTCAAACTTATCATTACCTCCTTTAGCCATACTGTAGGATATTGGATTTTCTAAAGTTGATAAATACTCCACATTATCTTCTAATAGAATAGCATTATACATCCTATCTATCTCAGTATCTACAACATGTGAAGCATATAATACTAGTATCTTAGCCTTATTTTCTTGTTTTTCATAAGAAAATAATTGTCCTCCATCATTTTCTATATTTTTCCATTCTTTTTCAAATTCGCTACCGTATGTTTTTGCTTCAATTATTAAAAACGGAATACCATTGTTATCATCAACTGTTATATCAGCATTTCCTGATTTTGTATTATGTCCTAACTTATATCCTTTTTCAATAGAAATTTGATTAGGTTGATAACCTTGTTTTAATAATCCTATTATAGCTTCTAATACAACGAAATTTTCTTCAGATGAAAAATTTGTTGTAGTATTTCTTCCTATTTCTTTCAAATTAGGATATTTAATTTTTTCATTTTCTATATCTACTTCTATTGTGTACGATTTTATATTCAATTCATGTATATTATCATTTTTTTTAAATCCTAAAGCATCAAGCCAGGGTATTATATTAGCCATTAAATTTTATTCTCCTAAAAATATATACGTCCATTCTAACATATTTTTCTTTAATAATAAATTTTCATAATAAAAATGCTGATTTTACTCAGCATTTTTATTCACTACTTCATTTATAACTCTTGGGTATAAGACGTGTTCTACTTTATGTATTTTCTCTGCAAGAGTTTCATAAGTATCATCTTTTTCTACTCTTACTACATCTTGGTCTATGATTTGACCTGTATCCATACCTGAGTCTACCCAGTGAACAGTTACTCCTGTATATCTTACTCCGTAGTCTAATGCCATAGCGATAGCATCTTTTCCTTTAAAAGCCGGTAATACTGAAGGATGAATGTTTATCATTCTTCCTTCGTATTCTGACAGTAGAGTTTCCCCTATTAGTTTCATATATCCTGCAAGGACAATGAAGTCTATTTCTTTCTCAGCTAGGGCTTCTAGGATTGCTTTTTCATAGGCTACTTTATCTTCGAAATTTTTTAATACAAAAGTTTTTGATTCTATACCGAATTTTTTTGCTCTGTCTAGGGCAAAAACTCCTTCTTTATCTGTTACTAATAGAGAAATTTCTGCGTTTTGGATTTTACCATCTTGCAGAGCCTTGGCTATTGCTTCAAAGTTTGAACCCGACCCTGATGCAAAGACTGCAATTTTTTTAGATACCATGTATCTCAACCCCTGCTTTCTCTACAACACGACCTAAGTCGTAAGCCACTTCTCCGTTTGCTTCAGCAATTTCAATAACTTTTGCCACGTCCGCTTCATCAACGATAATTGCATATCCTACTCCCATGTTAAAGATGTTGTAGGCTTCTGCTCTGTCAATCTTTCCTTTTTCTAATACGAAGTCAATAATTTCAGGAACTTTTACCTTTGTAACATCTACTTCTGCACCGTAAGTACCTAGTGTTCTTGGTAAGTTTTCGTGGAATCCACCACCTGTGATGTGGGCCATTCCTTTTACATTAACTTCTTTTTTAATTGCTTTTACTGTTTTTACGTAGATTTTTGTTGGTTCTAGTAATAGGTTTCCTAATGTGTCACTTAATCCGTAAGTTTCATTGATGTCTAGATTATTTTCTTTGAATAATACTGAACGTACTAGTGAGTATCCATTTGAGTGGAATCCTGATGATGCTAGACCGATAATTCTTTGTCCTGGTTTTACCTCTGATCCATCGATAAGGTCTTCTTTGTTACAAGCTCCAACAGCAAATCCTGCGATATCATAGTCTTCGATAGAGTACATATCTGGCATTTCTGCAGTTTCTCCACCGATAAGTGCCGCTTCTGATAATTCACATCCGTCAGCTACTCCTGCTACGATTTGCTCAATTTTTTCTGGGAAGTTTTTCCCACAAGCGATGTAGTCTAGGAAGAATAGTGGGTCTGCCCCTTGCACGATAATATCATTAACACACATAGCTACTGCGTCTTGTCCGATTGTGTCGTGCTTGTCAGCCATAAAGGCAAGCATAAGTTTAGTTCCTACTCCATCAGTTCCTGATACTAGAACCGGTGATGTGTAACCATATTTTGTTAAGTCAAATACTCCACCAAAAGAACCGAATAGGTCTACTGCTCCCTTGTTTTTCGTTCTTTCGATGTGTTTTTTAATTCTTTCTACTGAATCGTATCCAGCTGTTAAGCTTACTCCTGAGTTTGCATAACGTTCACTTGCCATTAGTTTTCTCCTTTTACAATGTCGTCAAAGTATCTCTTGTTATTTGCTAGGTATTCTTTTTGAATATCTGTTAGGTTGTCTAGGTATTCATCTGCATAGTCGTATAATCCTGCTGAGTAATCCCCGTTGAAACATTCCATACATAGTCCCTTGTATGGCGCGTCATAGTTAAGTCCAATTCCTTCGATTAGACCATCTTCTGATAGGAATCCTAGTGAATCTGCATTGATAAATTCACGGATTTCTTCTATCGTTTTGTTGGCTGCGATAAGTTCTTTTGTTGTTGAAATATCAATTCCATAGAATGATGGGAACATAAGTCTTGGTGATGCGATACGCACGTGCACTTCTTTTGCTCCTGCTTCTTTTAGTAATGTTACTATCCTTGCTGATGTCGTTCCACGTACGATAGAGTCATCTACCATTACTACTGATTTTCCTGCTACTACACCTTTTACTGCTGATAGTTTCATACGAACACCTTGTTCACGTAATTCTTGTGTTGGTTGAATAAATGTACGTGCTATGTATTGGTTCTTAACTAGACCCATTTCGTAAGGCAGTCCTGCTGCTTCTGCATATCCTGATGCTGCTGATAGTGATGAGTTAGGTACTCCGATTACTATATCTGCATTTGGTGCTGGTTGTTCTTTGGCTAGGATTTTTCCTGTGTTCTTTCTAGCTGTATGAACGTTTACTCCTGCTATATCAGAGTCAGGTCTTGAGAAGTAAACATATTCCATCGCTGCGATTGATACTAATGTATCTTCTGTATATTTCTCAATTGTGTATCCATCTTTAGTGATGATTACTAATTCTCCTGCTTCAATGTTACGAACAAATTCTCCACCTACTACATCGATAGCACACGTTTCTGATGCTAGGATGTAAGCTCCGTTCTTAGTTTTACCTAAGCATAGTGGTCTTAGTCCATTAGGGTCTACTGCTCCGTATAATGTCTCTTTGTCTAATACTAGGTAAGTAAATCCACCCTTAACTTGAAGAAGAGCATCTTTTAATTGGTCTTTGAACGTAGCTTCTTTACTTCTTCTGATTAAGTGAATTAATACTTCTGTATCAGATGAAGAGTGGAAGATTGCTCCGTCTTCTTCTAACTGACGTCTTAATGTTTTGGCATTGATTAAGTTACCATTGTGACATAGACCTAAGCTCATATCATAGAAATGGAATAGGAATGGTTGTATATTTTGGATAGAGTTACTTCCAGATGTTGCATATCTTACGTGTCCGATAGCTGCATTTCCTTTTAAGGCTGATAGTTTTTCTTTATCAGCAAATACTTCTGCTAATAATCCTAGGTCTCTGTGCCCACGTAATTTTTCTCCATCTGTTGCGACAATACCTGCTCCTTCTTGTCCACGGTGTTGCAGACTGTGCAGACCGAAGTAAGAAATATTACTTGCGTCTGGATGGTTAAATATACCAAATACTCCACATTCTTCGTTTAATGATCTCATTTTTATTCTCCTAATTCTTCCAATCTTCTTAGAACTTCTTTATAAGCTCCCATTACATTACCTAAGTCTTGACGGAATCTATCCTTGTCAAATTTTTCTAGCGTTTCTTTTTCCCAAAGTCTTACTGAGTCTGGACTTATTTCGTCAGCTAAAACAATTCTTCCGTCTACAGTTTTACCAAATTCTATCTTGAAATCTACTAAGATAAATCCTAATTTATCGAATAGATCTTGTAGTAGTTCATTCACTTTTAATGCTCTCTTCTTGATTTCAGCAAGTTCTTCTCTAGTAGCTAATTCTAGGGCTACTGCGTGGTCAGTATTGATTAGCGGGTCTCCAAAATCGTCGTTTTTGTAAGACGTTTCAAATACTGGCTCTTTGAAGATTTTCCCTTCTTCTGCCCCTAGTCTTTTTACAAAAGATCCTGTTGCTCTGTTTCTAACGATAACTTCTAGTGGGAAAATTTCTACTTTTTCACATAGTTGTTCTCTTTCGCTTAATGTTTCTACTAAGTGAGTTTCTACTCCATTTTTGATTAAGTACTTGTAGATTAATGTAGAGATTTTGTTGTTGTAGATTCCCTTGTTATCAAGTGTATCTTTTTTCTCACCGTTAAAGGCTGTTGCTGAGTCTTTGTAATACATAATTACTTGGTTCTCATTGTCAGTTGCATATATTTCTTTTGCTTTTCCTTGGTAAAGTAATTGTCCTTTGACTGCCATTTCTTCTTCCTCTTTTTTTTATTCATTTCTTTGGAAATATTTTGGAAGATTTCTCTTCCTAGACTTGTTTTAATCGGAATACAGAAAAATCATCTTCACGATGTTTTTCTGTATAATACTAATCTATCACTGATAAAAAGTCCACCGGACTTTTTTCCAGCATAAGACTAACTAAGTGGAACACAGAAAAATCATTCACTGAATGTTTTTTCTGCATAAGCTTAATCTATCACTGATAAAAAGTCCACCGGACTTTTTCCCAGCATAAGACTAACTAAGGAGAATATACAGCTAATGCTGTATATTCGTCTAAGTTAGTCTAAAAACCATTTTACCCCATTTCCGAATAGGTCTTGTACCTTGTCTCCGTGGATGTTCTTGTAAAGGTCGTTAGTGTATCTTTCTGAGTGTCCCATCTTACCTAAGATTTTTCCATCCTTACTTGTGATTCCTTCGATAGCGAAGTTTGATCCGTTTGGATTGAATTTAGGGTGCATTGTTGGGTTTCCGTCGAAGTCTACGTATTGAGTTGCTACTTGTGCATTAGCTACTAATTCTTTTAATACTTCTTCTGATACTTTGAATGATCCTTCTCCGTGTGACATTGCTATATTTTGAACAGATCCTAATTCGATTCCTCTTAACCACGGTGAGTGGTTAGCCACAACTTTTGTTGGAACAATAATAGAGATGTGTCTGTTTACATCGTTTCTGAATAGTGTTGGACTTGTTTCTGTTACTTGGTCGAAGTCTCCATATGGTAATAATCCAGCTTTAACAAGTGCCTGGAATCCGTTACAGATACCTATTACTAGTCCATCTCTTGCTACTAATTCTTGGATAGCTGTTTTAATTTTTGTATTTTGTAGGAATACTGCTATGTATTTTCCTGATCCGTCCGGCTCATCTCCTGCAGAGAATCCACCTGCTAGTGATAAGATTTGTGCTGATTTAATAGCTTTTTCTAATCTATCGATTGATTCTTCGAACATTGCTGGAGTAAGTGTTCCTAGTGGTAAGATTTCTACTTCAGCTCCTGCTCTTGTGAATGAGTTCTCAATGTCGTATTCACAGTTTGTTCCGTAGAATACTGGGATTACAACTTTTGGTTTTGCTCCGCCTAGAGAGACGTTTGCAGGGTTTCCTGTGAAGATTTCTTTCTTAGCTTGGTTTAATTCTTCTAGTTTGTACTTAGCGTAGTCTGTGTCATCTTTGTAGATTGATGGGTAAACTTTCGCTAATGGCTCTTGCCAAGATTTTACTAATTCATCGATAGCTACTTGATCGTTTCCTAATACAATCTTATCAGCAACAGTTTTACCTACTAATACAAATCTTTCGTCTGTTAATTCTTGAGCTGATTCTACTAAGAATGAACCGTAAGATAATTTGCTTAAGTTTCCTAATAGGTCTTGGTTAGTTACTACTAAACCAATCTTGTTACCAAATGACATATTAGCAATTGCTTCTAATAATCCACCTTGTCTTACTGATGAGATTGCTGATAATTTTCCTTCTTCTCTTAGTTTTTCTACTAGGTCAAAGTTTTCTTTTAACTGGTCGTAGTTTGGTCTAAAGTCTGCTTGGTGCTTGTGCTCTAATAGGTATACATAAGAATTTTCTTTCTTAAATTCCGGAGATACTACTCCCTGCACTTTACCTGTTGTTAGGGCGAATGAAATAAATGTTGGTGGTACTGTTAGGTTTTCGAATGTTCCTGACATTGAGTCTTTTCCACCGATTGCTGCTAGGGCAAATTCATTTTGAGCTTCGATTGAACCTAGTAAGGCTGCAAATGGTGCTCCCCATTTTTCTTTGTCTTGTCCTAATCTTTCAAAGTATTCTTGGAATGAGAATTTAGTCTTACGCCAAGAACCACCTGATGCTACGATACGTGCTAATGATTCTACTACTGCGTAAGTAGCTCCGTGGAATGGCGACCATTCTGCTAGGTATGGGTTAAATCCGTGAGCTAGAATACTTACTGTGTTTGTATCAGCTTTTCTTACAGATACTTTTTGTACTGAGCTTTCCGCTTGTGTTAATTGGTATTTACCACCGTAAGGCATTAGTACCGTTGTTTGTCCGATTGATGCGTCAAACATTTCTACAAGCCCTTGTTGACTGGCAATGTTTAAGTCTTTAACTGTGTTGAATAATGCTTCTTTTGGAGTCGCTGTTTCTTCTTTTTCAAATGGGTTGGCTAAAGTAGGTTTTACTACTCTTACTTCTGCTTTTGATTCAGCTCCGTTTGTATCTAAGAAGTCACGGTCTAAATCTACGAAAACTTTGTCTCCGTAAGTCATATATACTCTACGCTCTGCTGTTACATCTGCAACGTGAGTTACTTCTACGTTTTCTTCGTAGCAGTATTTCTCAAATTTTTCTACGTCTTTAGCTTCTACTACTACTGACATACGTTCTTGAGATTCTGATAGGGCGATTTCTAATCCTGTTAGTCCCTTGTATTTTAATGGTACTCTGTCTAGGTAGATGTGTACTCCGTCTGCTAATTCTCCGATAGCTACTGACACTCCACCTGCTCCAAAGTCATTTGATTTCTTGATAAGTTTTGTTACTTCTTCATTTCTGAATAGTCTTTGTAGTTTACGTTCTTCTGGTGCATTTCCTTTTTGCACTTCTGATGCTGCTACTTCTACTGATTTTTTGTCGTGAGTTTTTGATGAACCTGTTGCTCCACCGATTCCATCACGTCCAGTTCTTCCTCCTAACATTAGGATTACATCTCCCGGAGCTGGACTTTCACGGCGAATTGATGAGTAAGGACTTGCCCCTACTACTGCCCCAACTTCTAAACGTTTAGCTACGTATCCTGGGTGGAATACTTCTTTTACGTAAGTTGTTGCAAGACCAATTTGGTTACCGTATGATGAGTATCCGTTGGCTGCTGTTTTTGAGATTACACGTTGTGGTAATTTACCTGCTAGTGTGTTTTCTAATGGCTGAGTAATGTCTCCAGCTCCTGTAATACGCATAGCTTGGTAGATGTAAGAACGTCCTGATAGTGGGTCCCTAATCGCTCCACCTAGACACGTAGCAGCTCCACCGAATGGCTCGATTTCTGTTGGGTGGTTGTGAGTTTCGTTCTTGAATTGAACTAACCATTTTTCATCTACACCATTTACATCTACATCTACGAATACAGAACAAGCATTGTTTTCTTCAGAGAATTCTACATCTTCTACTAATCCTGCTTTTCTTTGGTGACGCATAACGATTGTAGCCATATCCATTAGGTTTTCTGGCTTAGCTTCACGTCCTACTTCTTTACGTAAGTTTTTGTATAAGTCATAAGTTTTTTCTAGGGCTGCCGAAATAAATGAATCTTCGAAAGAAACATTTTCTAATTTCGTTAAGAATGTTGTATGACGGCAGTGGTCTGACCAGTAAGTATCTAATACTTTTAATTCTGTTAGAGATGGTTCTCTATCAATTTTCTTGAAGTGGTCTTGAATGTGCACGATATCTTGAGTAGTCATAGCTAGACCTAGGTCAGATGCTAAAGCTTTTAGTTCTTCTTCTGATAAGGCTCTAAAGTTTTCTACTAGAACAACTTCGTTTTCTACTAGTACTTCTTCTTCCGCTTCGAATAAGTCTAAGTTTTTCTCACGTGATTCGATTGGGTTTAATAAGTGTTTTTTAATCACAGCAACTTCTGCGTCACTTTCTGCACCTTTCCATAGATAGATACGTCCAGATTTTACACTAGCCTTGTTTTCTGGGTCTAAAAGATTGAAACATTGCTTAGCTGCATCTGCTCTTTGGTCAAATTGCCCAGGTAATAATTCTGTTGCGTAAACTTGGTATCCAGCTGTTTCTAATTCTGCGAATACATTATCAGTAACTACTTCTCCAAAGATACTTGCTTCTGCTTGTTTTAATAATTCTTCATCAATGTTAAATACGTCATAAACATTTACTAAGCGTAATTCACTAATGTTTAGTGATAAAAATTCATTCAACTCTTTTTGTAGAGATAGTGACTCTACTTCAAATCCTTTTTTCTTTTCAACAAAAATTCTTTTATTTAGCATAATTTTTTCCTTATTTATTATTTATTAACTTATCTACAAGACTTACTTTTTCTTCTAAACTTTCTAAGTTTGTGTCTGTAATGTTTATATGTCCTATTTTTCTATTGTGGACATTTCCATCTTTTCCATAAAGATGTATTTTAGAAAAGGCTCCTAACTGGTCCATATGTTTTTCTAAAAATTCATAGTGCTGACCTAGTAGGTTAACCATAGCCGTATTTTCTAAGGCTCTTGATTTCACAAGTGGTAATCCTGTGATAGCACGTATTGCTTGTTCAAACTGGCTAACATTTGCCCCGTCTAGCGACCAGTGACCAGAGTTATGTGGTCTTGGTGCTATTTCATTGGCAACTAGTTTTCCGTCTACTAGGAATAATTCTATGGTTAGTATTCCTAGAATGTCATACTCTTCAAAGAAGTTTCTTGCCGCTTCTTCTATATCTTCAAACTTTTCCGTTCCACATGGAACAATTGATGTATGAAGTATTCCATTTCTATGTACGTTGTCCCCTATAGGCAAGATATCTAGCTCACCATTTACTGATTTGACACATACTGCTGATACTTCCTTATCAAATTTTAATTTCTTCTCTAATATGCAAGGTACTTCTAATAGTTTACTTGCTTCTCTTATATCTTCTAGGCTATCGATACTTACTTGTCCTTTTCCATCGTAACCACCAGACCTAGTTTTTAATATACATGGTAATCCTAGTTCTTCTACTGCTTGTTCTAGGTTTTCTCTTGTATCTACTTTTTTATAAGGCGCTACTTTGAAACCTGCTTTTTCTAGAGATTTCTTTTCTCTTAGCCTATCTTGTGAGATGGCTAGAGCGTGGAAGCCCTGGGGGATATATGCCCCAGCATCTTCTAATAGTTTTATAGACCTTGCTGGTATATTTTCAAATTCATAAGTTATTACATCTGATTTTTCAGCTAATGTCTTTAAAGCATCAGCATTATCAAATGCTCCGCAGATAAATTCATCAGCTACTATTCGTCCACAGGCCTTTTCTGATGGGTCTAGGATTATGGTTTTGTATCCCATTGTATTGGCAGCTACGGCCAACATTTTTCCAAGTTGCCCACCACCAATAATTCCTATACTAGAACCCAAGGGTAATTTTTTAAACAAGGTCATTGTTCATCTCCTCCACAAGTCCCTTTGTATCTTCTATGTATTTTACTAATTTAGCGTGAATTTCTTCATTATGAACAGCAAACATTCTCACTACTTGCAGTCCTGCATTCTTAGCTCCGGCATTTCCGATAGCCATAGTTGCAACTGGTACTCCACCTGGCATTTGAACGATTGAATATAGTGAATCTACTCCGCTTAAGGTAGATGATTTAATAGGTACTCCTATTACAGGAAGTGTAGTAAGTGATGCAATCATACCTGGCAAGTGGGCTGCTCCCCCTGCTCCTGCGATAATTACTTCAAAACCATTATCCTTAGCATTTTCTGCAAAATCGTACATTAGGTTTGGTGTTCTGTGAGCACTAACTACTTGTTTGTAGTACTCAATCCCAAATTCATCAAGCACATCACATGCTAATTTCATAGTTGGCCAATCACTAGATGAACCCATTACAACAGCTACTTTTTTCATACAATACCCCTTTATTTATTTTCTACCTATTAATTATACCAACATTCAAGATAAAAAACAATAAATAGTACGGTTATTAGTTTAGTTTTAAGGTTTTGCACATGGAAAGTATGTTTAAAATATAATAATACGAATTAAAGGGAATTTTTTCAATTTGTAAAACCAGCAAATTACGGATAATAAAAAGACCTACAAAAGTAGGTCTATACTATACAATAAAAAACTATTCCAAATTAGAACTAAGTTTCTTATCCTCTAAGATATATACGAAAATTCGTTGACTTAGTTTTTTAGAAATGATATACTTTAGTTAAGCAAGAGCGGAATTGAATTGATTTGCTTAACAAATAAAGAAAAGACAGGAACTCGCCAAAGTTAGCCTGTCTTTTTTTTGTACCAAGCAAGTAGTACTCAGGTTATTTAGTTGTGTCGCTGTTCTTATCTTTCATTTTTCTGACTAGCCACTCAGAAACGATATTACTCGCCACATTCACAAGAAACGGGATGATGATAAGCGGAATTAGAATCGACATCTCAACAAACACCTCCTTACTGCCGTAAGTATGGTTTAGCGACCTAATTATTATATCATAAACAATTAAATAATAGTTTTTTATATCAAAAAATTAAGCACATCTTAATTAAGATGTGCTTTTGTCCGTCCTTAACGAATAAGGTTTTAAGTTATTCTGGAAGTATTCTTATAAATCTAACTCTATTTTCAAATTCTCTAGTGCGTAGTTTATTATTTCTTTATTTACCTTATGTTGTTTTGTTGTAGCATCAAGATAAATAATATCATTTTCTTGCAAGGTTTTGAACTGCATACTTATAGCGGCTCTTGATATAGAAAACATTTCTGCTAAAACAGAATTAGAAGTAATTCCTTGATTTATAGCCTTAATAATCCCATATCGTGTTGGGTCTGCTAAAGATTTTAACACTTGATTCACTTTCACTTCATCTAATTTTTTCTGTTCTTCTAATTTTTCAAAGTAGTCTAGAACATAATTTCCTAAAGCAATAAAAGTAGAATTACTTGTCTTGTTAACTTCTACAAAGTTTGCTGTTACTAGTAATATATATATATTCTCAAACTCATCAAAAACTTCCTTACTTAAATATTTTTTAAATATCCTTGCATACAATTCATCTTTATTTTTTATTATTTCAAGATTTTCTTTGATTTTGTCACTATAATTTTTTTCTATATATTTAACTGTCTTTTGATAATTCTTATAATTTCCTTTTAGTTCTTTCACTAATTCTCCCTTCAACAAATCGAATTCTACTAGTATTTTAGCCAAATTCCACTTATCCTTGAACGAAATCTCTAGTTCTTCTATATCACTAAGGGTGAAATTTTCTTTTAAAGAAAGGTTTTTTTGTAGTATAAGCTTTAGTTCATCTACTTCAAGTTTTTCTACTCTTGTTATAAATTTTTTAAACTCAAACTCATTATAGTATGTTGCTATTCGGAATACTAGGTTATAAGATTGCCCAATAAAAGCCTTAGTTACATTTAGATTTTTCTCTAATTCATCTACATATTCTTTTTCCTTTGCTTTATATTCTGTATCTATTACCTTGTCCAGCAACGATTCATCTTTTTCTATTTCTTCTTTTTCATTAATCAATGCTAGTGAGCACAAATAGTCTACTACATAAGATTCTTCCTGTAAAAGTTTCATTTCTTACCCCAACTCTATTATTTTATCTAATCTTGCTTTTGTTTTCTCGCTCAGGTGGTGTGATACCATAATTACTGTACTAGCATTTTCAAAGGCTAATTCTTCAATCTCTATGGCTGTTTTTTCATCTAGGGCTGATGTCGCTTCGTCTAATATAAGCATTTCTTTTTCCCTTAACAAACTTCTCGCAATAGCCAGTCTTTGTCTTTGCCCACCAGATAAGTTCTTACCATTATCTTCTAAGACAGTGTCTAAACTTATATTTTCTAATCTCAATCTTCTCAAGGTTTCTTCAAGTTTAGAATCATCGTACTTATTAAACATATCAATATTGGCTCTTACTGTATCGTTGAACAAGAATGTATGTTGATTTACATAGGCTACCCTATCAAACATAGCATCATTTTCTTCTACTCCATCCACCTTTTTACTTCCTGTAAAATTTTCTAGTTTTCCTAATACTACATTTAGTAAAGTTGATTTACCAGAACCTGACTCTCCTATTATAGCATATTTCATACCTTTGTTAAATTCTATATCTTTAGGTAATGTTATAGACTTATCAGCAAAGTTAATCACAACATCTGTCATTTTTATGTTTTCTACTGACTTTTTATTGTTACTTTTTTCTACAAACGAAAATCCTGCTAATTTTTTACTTCTTATTCCAGTAAGATATTTTTCTTCACTAAATTCTTCTTTATCTAATTCTGCAAATCTAGTTTGGTATAAGTCTAGACCTGATTTGTAGAACTCTTTTTCTGATAAGAATCCCATTACTGCCTCACCAAAGCTTGGTAGTAAAGCCGTTACTGCTAAAAACATACCTTCTGCCACCTTTCCTTGAATAGCAAAGTATGAAACTAGAGATAGGGCTAAAACTGTTACTAGTGAATTTACAAAAGTAAGAGCTGCACTCATAATTCCTGCAAATTTCTCTGCCTTATAAACTGTAGTCGCATATTCAAAGGCTGCCTTTCTTGACTTTCCTAAGAAAATAGAGAAGGCTGAATTTTCTAAGAAAGTATCAAATCCTTGTAGTAACTCTCTCATTTTTCCTAGATATTTTTCTTTACCAGTTTGTACATTTTGCATATGTGCAGATAATTTAGCTTGGAACAAGCCTGGCACTCCTACCATTAAGACCAATGAAACTATGGCTAGTAGAACCATTGAGTAGTGAATTGTAAATAAGGCTACTATAATAAAGATTGTCGTAAAGGCTTTTTCTACCATTGATAAATATCTTGTCAATGTCAATCCTAATAAACTTGTTACATCATTTATATAGACAGATAATCTTTCTCCATAATCTTTTTCATAAAATTTTTGATGTGACATAGTAGATATGTACTTGTCTGCCTTTTGTTTCAAATCTTGACTCACATAGTATCCAGCCAGTGATTTCACTTTAGTATTTACATACATAAATAGGGCATTTATTAAGAATATCCCCAAGACTATTAAGGCATTTCTATATAATTCTTCTGTTGTCTTTACTACTAGGTAAGCTAGTGAGTAAGACATCGCTACTTCTACTAAACTTACTAGCATTACAAATAGGATTGCTAGTTTTACACTTCTATACTTCCAGATTTTCATAACTTTTCTCCTAATCTAAATCAAATTCTTCTTCGTGTTTAAATACTGTTTTGTCGTTTACTACTATTTCAATAAATAATTTTAAAAAGTTTTTCATTTTCCCTTTATCTCCTTTTTTTATTAATCTTCAATTACGATTGTTATTTTGATTTTTCCTAGTCGCTTTTCCATTTCCTTTTATCTCCTTTTTTTATTAATCTTCAATTACGATTGTTATTTTGATTTTTCCTAGTCGCTTTTCCATTTCCTTTTATCTCCTTTTTTTTATTAATCTGAAAGTTAACTTAATTAAGTTTGTAATTAAATTATATATCTTGAGATTTTATTTGTCAAGTGTTTTTTTAATAAAATTAATTATTTAGTTAACTTTATGTGTGGAGATAAATTTTACACGGAAATGAAAAAGCCTAGTTCTATATTATAGAACCCCGTTTTATTCTTTATTTTTTTCATATTTTTCCTATAAAAAAACACATCTTATATAATCCAATTTATGAATTATTTAAAGATGTGTTTTTTATTTTTTCTTATTATATTTTTTCGATGCGTATATTGACCCTATCGTCATTAGTAATAGTAGTAGGGCTGCTATTAGGAATTCCTTACTCCAGATATCTGTGCTTGTACTCCCTACATTTAAATAGATTATCTTTCCTGGTATTGCCCCCAGCACTCCTGCAAACATATATTTTTTAAAGGAAATATTTGTCATCGCAAAGGCATAGTTTATTATCGAATACGGAAAGACTGGTATAAATCTTAAGATAAGCATACTTATCATTAGTTTATTATCATCTATATTAAAAATCATATCTTTCTTATCTTGGGGAATTTTTTTATCAATAACTTTTTGCACATATGATTTAAATAAGTGCCTAGTCATTATAAACATTATAAGGCAGTTGAGTGCTATTCCTAAAATATTCAGGGCTAGACCTAACTTCAGTCCAAATAGAACTCCCCCTATCATTGATAGGAAGGACATTGGCAGAAAGGCTATAGGTCCAAATGCTACTACTAATACATATATTATAGGGGCAAATAGCCCAAATGATGCTATAAATTCTTGCATAGTTACTCCTTAATCTTCCTATCTTTTATTATCCTACTTATTATAAATACTATAACCAAGCAAGGTAGTATATAGTGTATCAAATAGGATAGGTATTCTATCTCTAAAACTCTTATTGCATTTTGGTTGGAATAAAGCATATAGAATAGAGAAAAGAATTGCCCTATTGCTACTGCCTTGAAAAATTTCTTAAATCTCATAGTAGATATAGCCGCTAGGTATATTATAATATCGAAATAAAAGAAATTAGATAGATTTAGCACCAGTATCATAAGGTGGCCATATTTATTTACTATCTTACCTATAGTAGTATAATGTTTTCTATTTATTAGTTTTTCTGTTATTGGGTGGACTAGATTTCTAATTAGAAAGAATACTAGAGTAATTCCCAGCATTGCCCCTGTCCAAGCTACTAAAGTACCCAACATATAACCGTAAATTTCTGCTATTGAGAACAGGATATTAGATGCCTTTAGATTAGCAAGAACTGTCTGCAAGAACATAAAGAAGACACTTGCTAGTAGTGTAAAATTGCTATCTTGCAGATATTTTAGTAAGTCTCCCTGTTTTCCTTCAGCAAAGAAATCTATGTATTCAGTTTTTACTTCTTTAAAATAAATTATTCCTATTACTATAAGTAGTGATAGGATTATTTTAAAATATTTTCTATTTAACATTTATTTCTCCTATTTATTAACTTAATAAATTTTATCATAGAAATAAAAAAAAAGATATTTGGAATAAATCCAAATATCTTATTTGATTAAGTCAGCAACTTTCGCATCTAGTAAGTTTTCTAGTACCTCCACTGGAAGTTCTACTTGTTGCCCTACTTTTCCTGCTGATACTATGATTGTTTCTACATCTCTAGCTTTTTGGTCGACAAATGTTGGTAATTTTTTCTTCATAGCAAATGGAGAACATCCACCTTTTTCGTATCCTGTTAGTGGTGTTAGGTCTGTTAATGGAAGCATCGATAGAGACTTAACTCCCGCTTCTTTTGCTAATTTCTTGAAGTCGATATTATCTTCACTCATTATTACTGCGACAAAGTATCCACCTTTTTTATCAGTCGTTACGATTGTTTTGAATACTTGTTGGTGGTCACGACCGATTAGGTCTGCCACTCCTACACCTGTTCTTGCCGCTTCTGATGATGCATCAAATTCATAGTGTTTGTAGTCGATTTTATTATCGTCTAAAAATCTCATTGCATTTGTTTTTACTTCTTTTTTCTTAGCCATAACTTTTTCCCCTTATTTTCTTTATTAGGTTTGCTAAATACCCAGTGATATACTATTTTGTAGAATAGAAGGAATAATACTATATCCACAAGAATTTTCGAACTTATCTCATCGTAACCAAATCTATTCATCACTTCTATTATTAGGTATGAAGATAGGGCTGCTTTTATAAAGTTTATAATAGAGTGTTTATAGAAAGTAACTTTTTTTCGTCCGCTTCCTTTATATTTATAGTTTCTATTTAATACTATATTAAGTAAGGTAGTGGCTAGTTTTGCTAGTAAGACACTTGTAAATATAAATCCTAAACCTTTTTCTAAATTAAAGAATGCAAATAAAGTTGTAAATATTTTGAAGAGTGTTAATTCTGCAAGAGCAGTAACTAAACTAGCTGACAAGTATTTTATAAATGGATTAGCTAGTTCTTTTAGCACCTTCATTTTTTCTAGTATATGCTCTGTCCCTGTTTTTTCTGTATGATAGTTATTATCTATCCTTACTTCTCTTACCTGAATCCCTTCTCCCATAGCTTTAGCTAGGAATCTAGCTTCCAAGTCTACACCTTCTCCTTGTGTTTCAAGAATCTGATCTATTATATTCATTGGATATGCTCTTAATTTGGTAAAATTGTCTACTATTCTTTTTCCATATATCCAACTTGTTGTAAAACTTGTGAATCTATTAAATAATTTATCTTGTAGTCTTACGTTATCGTAATTTACATTTTGTCTAGCTAATAGTATATTGTTTGGATGAGTTATTATTTCTTTTTCTAATCTCAGTACAGATTCTATACCCGTAATAGCATCTGCTGTGGTTACTACTATACCTGTATATGGTGGTAGGTTATCTTGGTTCAGCATATGATTTATTGCTGTTTTCAAGGCTCTTCCTGATCCCATTTTTTTTGCGTGTCTTAATACTTCATTTCCTTCAGATTCTATTTTAGTAAATAGTTCTTCATATTCTGAATCAGAACCGTCATTCACTACTAGTGCATCTATATCATTAAGACTTAGGTCTCTTATAAAATCTATAAGGTCATTTTCTGGGTTGTGAGCACTTATTAATGCTAGTATTCTATTATCTTTCACTACATCACTCCTAACCGTTATATTCGTTTATTATTTCAAATAAGTAAGCTCTGACTTCTTCATTGCTTCCTGTATTTAATAATTTTTCTAATTTTTCTAATTTCCTATTAAGCTCTTCTTCATCTATTTCTAGAATTGTATTTTTAAATATCATTTGATTTTGAGTTTTTTCACTGTTCTCGTAATCTAATGATAATTCTTCAAACATTTTTTCTCCAGGTCTCAAACCTATTTCTTTAATATCTATGTCTGTATAAGGCTCTAGTCCTGATAGTTTAATAAGATTTGTCGCAAGATCTATTATTTTTACAGGCTCTCCCATATCTAATAGGAATATTTCTCCTTCACTTGCATAGTATCCTGCTTGAAGTACCAGTTGAGCTGCTTCTGGTATAGTCATAAAGTATCTAATTATATTCCTATGCGTAATAGTAATTGGTCCACCTTTTCTTATTTGTTCTTTAAAGATAGGTATTACAGAACCATTAGAACCTAGTACATTTCCAAACCTAACTGCAGCGAATTTAGTCTCATACTTATCTGCTTTAGCCTGTAAGATTATTTCTGTTAATCTCTTAGATGCTCCCATCGCATTGGTTGGATTTACAGCCTTATCAGTAGAAATCATAATAAATCTCTCTACTTTAGAATCAATAGCTACTTCCATAACGTTTTTAGTACCAAATACGTTGTTTTTAACTGCTTCTTGGGGTCTACGCTCCATTAATGGAACGTGTTTATGCGCAGCAGCATGAAAGACCACATCGGGCTTATATTTAGCAAATACTTGCTTCAATGTTTCTTTTTCTCTAATACTCACTATTTCAGAAATATATTCTACGTCTTCAAATTTAGAATTCCCGGATTTCTTAAAATCAAAATCTCTTTCTAACATATATAGAGCATTCTCATTAACATCAGTTAATACTAAGTATTTAGGCTTAAATTCAAACACTTCTCTCGCAATTTGACTTCCAATAGAACCACCAGCTCCAGTTATCAGAACTACTTTATCAGTAATATAAGATTTAATTTCATCTTTTTCTAATTTAATCTCACCACGACCTAAAAGATCTTCTATCGAAACATCCTTAATATGTCTAGATATAGATTCACCTTCTACTAGAGATAAACCTGGTTTCATTATTTTGATTTCTATATCAGATACTTCTTTTAGGATATCTAGTATTCTGTTCTTATCATATGTTGATATAGAAGGTATTGCTAAAAATACAAGATTTACATTGTACTTGCTAATAATATCTTTAAGATCATTTGTTCTACCTAGAACATTTATACCATTAAGAGTAGTATTAATTCTCTTATCATCAATAAGTCCTACAATATTAGCTCTAAATCTATTATTCTTAGTTAATTCCTTAATTAATACATAAGCAGCGTCCCCTGCCCCTATTATCAAGGTATTTTTATATGATAATGTTCTATTCTTCTTTCTATAAGCTTCAATCAAAGCACGATATAAAAACCTTACAAAAGACATACCAAAAATAATTAATAAAGGAGCAAATATAGTAAATCTGATATGAGAAAAAGTATCTGCAAATATATAATTATAAGCTATACTCGTAAAAAAATTAGATAACAATACCGCAATACAAATATTAACTAGTTCCCGTATTCCTAAATATGACCATAAGGATTTATTCACAGAAAAGATAGTGAAAAATACTAAATATACTATTGCAGAAATAACTAAAAAAATACTTAATTGATTAGTAAATTTCAGAAGTATTTGATTAATATACATCGTTCTATCTAAAAATACTGCTACTGCATTTCCAAGAATAACAATAAGTAAATCTATTATTAGTATTAACTGAAGTCGATATTTTGAATATATAAATGAATTGAATATTTTATCCATATAATGCCTACTTTCATACAATATAAATATAATTTTACCATAAAGAAGATAAAATAAAAAGAACTCCCAGAGGGAGTTCTACTAAAGCC
>JAUMWC010000010.1 GCA_030529855.1 Gemella sp. | reverse complement strand
CTTTCAGAACTAAATCCTTTAGTTAAATACTGTCCAACTTTTTGGGCGCAGTACACTTAGGCAGGGTGTTTTATAATAAAAAATAAAATTCGGAAAACTTTTAAAAAAGCTTGCATTTTATAAAAAACGTATGTATAATATAAGTAATTAATATTAACGAGGAGGAATAAAAATGTTATTTATACAAAATAGACATCATCATAGCCATTCATAGATCTTGTTTGTAACTATACATAGGTACAAACGTGATCTTATTTGTGTTTGTATCTATGGGGCTATTAGATGTTTATTATATTAGGCTACATAGATAAATTATAATCTAGGTGGCTTAGTGATAGTATAAGTGTATTTTTATTCTGTAAGTGTATATTTTTAAGTATATACACATTTACAAGACCACCTAGTCTTTATCTAGGTGGTCTATTTTTTATATTTAAATTATTAGGAGGATTTTATGTCAGATTTTATGTCAATACTACCAAGATTATTAGATGGTGCGATGGTTACTTTACAAGTATTTGTGATTGTACTAGTCCTATCAATTCCACTAGGAATTATTGTCGCATTCTTATTGCAAATTAAATTTAAACCTTTAGAGGCAATTTTAAATTTATATATTTGGGTTATGAGGGGAACGCCTTTATTACTACAATTAATTTTTGTTTTTTATGTATTACCTAAAGTGGGAATTACTTTAGACAGAATCCCATCTGCGATTTTAGCTTTTACAATTAACTATGCAGCTTATTTTGCAGAGATTTTCCGAGGTGGGATAGCTTCTATACCTAAAGGCCAGTATGAAGCAGCTAAAGTATTGAATTTTACACAATTCCAAACTATTAGATACATTATTTTACCGCAAGTTACTAAGGTAGTTTTACCTAGTGTATTTAATGAAGTAATTAGCTTAGTAAAGGATACATCACTAGTACACGTATTAGGAATTGTAGATCTGTTCAGAGTTAGTCAAACAGCAGCTAATAGAGATGCTAGTTTAATGCCCATGTTTTATGCTGGAGCAATCTACTTATTAATTATAGGTCTACTTACTCTTATATCTAAACGTGTTGAGAAAAAATTTAATTATTATAAATAAGGAGTTTATTATGTTAGAACTAAAAGCAATTTCCAAAAAATTTGGAACGAAAACAATTTTTGAAAATTTTAATTTAAAAATAAATGAAGGTAAAGTTCTTTCTCTAGTTGGTCCATCTGGAGGAGGAAAGACAACGTTAATTCGTATGTTAGCAGGTTTGGAAAGCATTGACTCTGGAGAGGTTATCTACAAAGGAGAAAACTTAAGCTTAGATCAGTTAGAAAAACGTAGATTACTTGGTTTAGTTTTTCAAGATTTTCAATTATTTCCACACCTTAGCGTCCTTGAAAATCTAGTCTTATCACCTGTAAAAACAGGAGGTGTATCTCAAAAAGAGGCAGAGAAGAAAGCAAAAGAATTATTGAAACGCTTAGGGCTTGAAGGTCAAGTAAATGCTTATCCATATTCTTTATCTGGGGGACAAAAACAACGTGTAGCTTTAGCAAGAGCTATGATGATTGATCCACAAATAATAGGATACGATGAGCCAACATCAGCTTTAGACCCAGAACTTAGACAAGAAGTTGAGAAACTTATTATTCAAAATAAAGAGTCGGGAGTCACACAAATTGTGGTTACTCACGATTTAGAATTTGCACAGGCAATATCAGATGAAATTATTAAAATTAATGTAAAATAAGGAGAAAAATTATTATGAAAAAATTATTATCAGGAATTTTATTAGCAGTAACAAGTTTAGTATTAGTAGCGTGTAGCGGAGGAAATTCAGCTTCAACAAGTGGTGATAACTGGAAGAAATATGAAGAAACTAAGTCTATTAAAATTGGTTTTGACAATACCTTTGTACCTATGGGATTTGAAGATGAGAATGGAAAGACAGTTGGTTTTGATATTGATTTAGCAGAGGCGGTGTTCGCTAAATATGGTATTAAGGTAACTTGGCAACCAATTAACTGGGAATTAAAAGAAGAAGAATTAAATAACGGAAACATAGATTTGATTTGGAATGGATATACAATGACTGAAGAACGTGCTAAGAAGGTACAATTTACAAATCCATACATGGTAAGTGGAGATGTTTTAGTAGTAAAAAAATCTTCTGGAATTAAATCTCCAGCTGACATGAAAGATAAGAACTTAGGAGCACAATCAGGTTCATCAGGATATGATGCTTTTAATAAAAAGCCAGAGATATTAAAAGATTCTGTTAAAAATAATGATGCAGTACTATATGATACATTTAACCAAGCCTTTATTGATTTAGAAACAAGTCGTATTGATGCCTTATTAGTAGATAATGTATATGCAACATACTACCTAACTAAAAATGGAAAAGCAGCAGATTATGATGTAGTTCCAGTTGAGTTAGAAAGAGGAGATTTTGGAGTAGGTGCTAGAAAAGCTGATACGCAGTTAGTTGCTAAAATTAATGAAGCATTTACTACATTATATAAAGAAGGAAAATACCAAGAAATTTCCAAAAAGTGGTTTGGTAATGATACAGCAACAAAAGAAGTAAAAGGAAATTAATAAGGTAAATTATAGTAGAAATATAGGATAAATTATTGACAAAAAGATACTATATAACTATAATATAAAGGGTATAGTAATAGAATTTAGGAATGTTAGCTATAATATTTTCTTTTTAGAGAGGGTTTGTTGGTGGAAATAACCCAGGAAATTTAGTTAATTGCTACCTTATTATGGTTCTAGGGCAGAGTTAGTCCTTATCAACTACTAGAGAAATAATTATTTTATAATTATTTGAATTAAGGTGGTACCACGTAGAATATTGACGTCCTTGTATAAGAGTAATCTTGTACGAGGACTTTTTATTTTATATGTAATTCTATTAAGCAAACAATTAAGGAGAAAAATATGAAACAATTAACATCAGCACAAGTAAGAAGAATGTTCCTTGACTTCTTTGAAGAAAAAGGACACATGGTTGAACCAGGAGCTTCTTTAGTACCTAACAATGACCCATCATTATTATGGATCAACTCTGGGGTAGCGGCTCTTAAAAAATATTTTGATGGACGTGAAATTCCAGCAAAACCAAGAATTACAAACTCACAAAAATCTATCCGTACTAACGATATCGAAAACGTAGGTAAGACAGCACGTCACCATACTTTCTTCGAAATGTTAGGAAACTTCTCTATCGGAGACTACTTCAAAGAAGAAGCGGTTGAATGGGCATGGGAATTCTTAACTTCTGAAAAATGGTTAGGATTAGACAAGGATAAAATGTATGTAACTATCCACCCAGAGGATGCGGAAGCATACAAAATTTGGACAGAGCGTGTAGGTTTAGCACCAGAAAGAATTACACGTATCGAAGGTAACTTCTGGGACATCGGAGAAGGACCATCAGGACCAAACACAGAGATTTTCTATGACAGAGGACCAGAATCTGATACAGAATCACCAGAATGTGAAATGTACCCAGGTGGAGAAAATGGACGTTACTTAGAGGTTTGGAACGTAGTATTCTCTCAATACAACCACAACCCAGATGGAACTTATACAGAATTACCAGCGAAAAACATTGATACGGGTATGGGACTTGAGCGTATCGTATCTGTAATGCAAGATGTACCAACAAACTTTGATACAGATTTATTCATTCCAATTATCCGTAAAATCGAAGAAATTTCTGGTAAGAAATACTTAGAAAATGAAGACCAAGATGTAGCATTCAAAGTAATTGCTGACCACATCAGAACAGTAGTATTTGCTGTATCAGATGGTGCACTTCCATCAAACGAAGGACGTGGATACATCTTACGTCGTTTAATTCGTCGTGCAATCAGATTTGCTAAGTACTTAGACTTAAACTCAGCCTTTATGTACAAGCTAACTCCAACAGTAGCGGAAATTATGTACGATTACTACCCAGAAGTAACTAAGTCAGTTGATTTCGTATCAGACGTAATCTTAAAAGAAGAAGAAAGATTCCACGAAACACTTCAAGAGGGAGAAGCTATCCTTAACTCAATCGTAGAAGAAGTTAAAGATACAACTAAATTAATCCCTGGAGAAGCAGCATTCAAATTATACGATACTTTTGGGTTCCCAATCGAGCTTACTGAAGAGTATGCAGAAGAGTTAGGATTAAAAGTTGATATCGATGGATTTAATGCAGAGATGGAAAAACAAAAAGAACGTGCACGTTCTTCACGTCAAGATGACGCATCAATGCAAGTTCAATCAGACTTATACTCTAAGATTGAAGGAAGATCTGAATTCGTAGGATATACAGAAAACACTGTAACTTCTAAAGTTATAGCAATCGTTAATGTAGAAGATGAATTAGTAACTTCTCACTCATCAGAAGAAGTAGTAAAAGTAATCTTTGAAACAACTCCATTCTACGCAGAATCAGGAGGACAAGTAGCTGATAAAGGTACAGTAACTGGACAAGGATTTAAAGCTACAGTTGTAGATGTTAAGAAATTACCAGATAAACGTCACATCCACTTTGTAAAAGTTGAAGAAGGAACTTTAGATGCATCTGCTGAATACACATTAGCAATTGATGTAGAATACAGATTAAACCTAAACAAAAATCATACAGCAACTCACTTACTAAACGAAGTCTTACGTGATGTTGTAGGATCTCACATTAAACAAGCTGGATCATTAGTAACTGACGAAAAATTACGTTTCGACATTAGTCACTTCACAGCTTTAACAGCTGAAGAAATCGCAGAAGTTGAAAGAAAAGTTAATGAAAAAGTTTGGGAAGCTCTAGCAGTAGAAATCAAAGAAATGCCAATCGATGACGCAAGAGCGATGGGAGCACAAGCCTTATTCGGTGAGAAATATGGAGATGTAGTACGTGTTGTAAACATCGGTGGATACTCTATCGAACTATGTGGAGGAACTCACGTAGCTAACTCAGCAGAAATCGGAATTGTTAAGATTGTTTCTGAATCAGGAGTTGCAGCTGGAGTTCGTCGTATCGAAGCTATCACAGGAAAAGCTGTATATGACTACCTACAAAAACAAAATGCTACATTAGCAGAAGTATGTAAATTAACAAAAGCTAAAGAAGATAATGTTGTAGAAAAAGTAGCAGGACTACAAAATGACATTAAGAAATTAGCTAAAGAAAAAGAAAGCTTACAAGCAAGAATTGCTAATGCAGAAATCAACAGTTTATTATCATCAGCAAAAGAAATCAACGGAGTTAAAGTATTAACAAGTGTTGTAGAATCTGACAACATGAACCACTTAAAACAAATCGTTGATAACGCTAAAGATAAATTAGAAAACTATGTAATTGCATTTGCATCATTAAACGAAGACAAGGTAAACTTCGTAGTAGCGGTAGACAAAGCTCTTACATCAACATACCAAGCAGGAAAACTAGTAAATGTTTTAGCTTCAGTATGTGATGGAAAAGGTGGAGGTCGTCCAGACATGGCACAAGCAGGAGCTAAAGACCAAAGCAAGATCCAAGAAGCATTTGCAGCATTAGAAAAAGAAATCTAATCGTTATGAAAACACAGCCAAAAATGGCTGTGTTTTTTGTTATCTATTGAAATACACTAGTATTAAAGACTGTAGGATACTTATTTTTATAACCACCAATGTTACAAAAAGATTAATAATATTACAAAAATGTTACATTAATAGTTGAAATTATAAAAATAATTTGATAGAATAAAGTCAGCTATATAAGGATAGGGGTATGAGAAATGAAAAGATTATTTGTAGTAGCAACATTAGTAACTGCTCTAACACTTGGAACTACAACAAGTGTTAGAGCAGAAGAAAACAATACAAGTCAAACAAGTGAAAATAAAGATCTTAAAGAAAGTAATTTAAAAAGTATTTTAAATGATCCAGCCCAAGTTTTTGACTTTAAAATCAGTGAAGCAAAATATGTTATTAAAAATACAGATACAGAGTATTTATTGATCGCAGCAACATCAGAAGAAGCAAAAGGTTTATATAATGTAAAAGCATTCGCTTATGATAAAGTTAATAATAAAATTATAGAATTAGAAGAAGAATTTGTTTTGGGAAGTTCTGACTCTTCTTGGTTAAGCGGGACTCTAGAAGAATACAACAATAATTCTAATAAATTAAGGTATACTGTAAAATCTGAGTCAGTTGATAAATTTGAAATCAAAGATATAGTGTTTGAAAAAAATGAGATTAATGAGGAAATAATTAAAGAGGGTGTATTGAGTAAGGATAAGTTACCAAGTGCTAATGTCAAAGAAATCTCTTGGAAAACTTTAGAATTTAAAAAGGATGAAGTAGACAAAGAGAAAGAACAAACTTCCCTTGTATCTGAGAATTCGATTAAGCAAGATGCTCCTAAAAATCAGTCATTAGAAAAAGAAATTGTTGTGGAAAGAAAAGAGAATAAAAAATCTAAATTAGACATTAATGCGATAGCTGGCGGTGATTTAACTTCTTTAGTCGGTGGGATTTATGCTGACACTATTATAAAAAACAATACAAATATTAATATAGTAAGTAATGGAGCTGAACTAGAGATAGGTTCTATAAAAAAAGAAGGAAATGTTGCAATAATTGAATCTAGAATAACTGCGAAAGCTCCTATTGTGGAAGATATAGGGGAAATTCCAGTAGATAGGGCACCAATATATCATTATGTAGTACCAGCAGGAGAAAAATCACCAGTAGAAGTAGAAAACGATGATATAACAAGAGATAGAGTTATAACTCAAATACATGCAAATAAAGAAGTAAGTTATTTAGACAATGATAGATAAAATAAAAGAGGCTTTACCTTTTTGGTAAAGTCTCTTTTGTTTTATTATTGTTCTACTTTGTATACCCAACCGAACGGATCTTCAACTTTTCCTAATTGGATACCAGTTAGTTGTTCGTAAACAGCTTTTGTAGATTCACCTGTTTCGAAGTTGTTAACAACTACTTTGCGTTCTCCATCGAATAATTCACCTACTGGAGATACAACTGCAGCAGTTCCTGAACCAAAGATTTCTTCTAATTTTCCGTTATCGTCAGCTTCGTATAATTCATCGATAGAAATTCTTCTTTCTTCAACTGTTTCTCCGTTGTGTTTTAATAATTGGATGATTGAGTCACGAGTTATACCTGGTAAGATAGAACCGTTTAGTTCTGGAGTAAGGAATTTTCCATCAACTTTGAAGAAAATGTTCATAGCCCCAACTTCTTCTACATATTTTTGTTCAACTCCATCTAACCATAGAGTTTGTGCATAACCAAGTTTAGCTGCTTTTTGTTGACCTAATAATGATCCAGCATAGTTACCAGCTGCTTTAGCGAAACCAGTACCACCACGAACAGCACGTACATATTCGTGTTCTACGAAGATTTTATTTGGTTGTAGTCCACCTTTGAAGTAAGCACCAGATGGAGATAAGATGATGATAAATTTAACACTATCTCCAGCTTTAACTCCTAGGTATTCATCGGCTGCAAACATAAATGGTCTAACATATAGAGACGTTCCTTCTGCAGTTGGAATCCATTCTTTATCTACTTTTAATAATTCAACTAATGCTGTTAAAGCAAATTCTTCATCTAACTGTGGAAGTGCCATACGCTCTGCAGATTTATTTAAACGTTTGAAGTTTTGTTCTGGTCTGAATAAAACAGCTTCTCCATTAGCGATATATGCTTTCATTCCTTCGAATACTGCTTGTCCGTAGTGTAATGTAGCATTAGCTGGCGACAATTGTAAAGGAGCAAATTCTTCGATTCGAGGATTATGCCATCCTTTTTCTGTAGTCCAGTCCATTTGGAACATGTGGTCAGTGAATAGTTTACCAAATCCTAAATTAGATTGATCTGGTTTTTCCTTTGGATTTTTTGTTAAATTAAATTGGATATCTTTTTTTGTTAATTTAGTCATAATAAAAACTCCCTAAAATTAAATTAATTCTTAAAAATATTATAATACTATTCTGAGTATAATGCAAGATATTTTTCGATAATTTTCTGAAAAATGGAAATAATTGAGTAATTTTTCGATAACTAAAGTTTGATTTATTTAATCTATATGATAAAATAATATATAGTACTTTAATTATAAGGAGAAAAGAAAATGAACCTTAAACCAGAATTAGGGAATAAATTTGCAAGTGCTTTAGGAAATATAAAGGGATCACCTATAAGAGAATTTGATACGTATGCATCACAATTTGATGGCTTAATAAAATTAACTTTAGGAGAGCCTGATTTCGATACGGCTCAAGTAGTTAAAGATGCAGCAACAAATGCCTTAGCTAATAATAGAACGCACTATTCATTAAATGCAGGGGTTTTAGAATTGAGAGAAGCTGTTGCTGAAACAATGAAAGAAAAATATAATGTTAACTATACATCAGATGAAGTTATCATTACAGTTGGAGCTTCAGCAGCTATTGAACATACAATTTCGGCATTAACAGATCCAGGAGATGCAATATTAGTAGTTACTCCATATTTCACATTATATGATGGATGTTCATATTTAAATGGATGTAATGTTGGATATATAGATACCTTAGAAACTGGATTTAAATTAACGCCAGAATTATTTGAAGAACATTATGCTAAGTATGAAAATGTTAAGGCTGTAATAATTAACTATCCAAATAATCCATCAGGGATTTCTTACACAAGAGAAGAGTTAGTAGCTTTAGCAGAAACGTTTAAAAAATATGATATTTTTGTTTTATCTGATGAAATTTATGCTGATATTTCTTATAACTTCAAACATACATCATTAACAGAATTATTACCAGAACAAACGATTCTTATTACAGGTTTATCTAAATCACACGCAATGACAGGTTGGCGTGTAGGGTTTGTAGTAGGTCCACAAGAAGCTATTAAGAAGATAACAGTTTACCACATGTTTACTGTTTCAGGTATACCAACATTTATTCAAGATGCATCTGTTGTAGCATTGAAGGATCCAGAATCAATTGCTTATACTAATAAAATGATTGAAACTTACACAGAACGTAAAAATTACTTGTTACCGGAGTTAAGATCATTAGGATTTGAAATAGATTCTATCGATGGTGCTTTTTACGCTTTTGCTCGTATTCCTGAAAAGTATAGAGCTAATGGAACTATGGAGTTTTGTAAGTTCTTAGCAAGAGAAGCTAAGGTTGGAGTAATTCCAGGAAATGCTTTTGGAGAAGTATATAATGAATATATTAGAATAAGTTTTGCTGCTAGTATGGAAAACTTACAAGAGTGTATGAGAAGAATAAGAGAAGTAATATAGAAGAAAAAGATGGAGTTGGATTTAGTTAATCAACTTCATCTTTCTTTTATTTGATATTGTTATAGAAAAGATTATTCATCTAAAGTTAGTGATTTTTCTGAAAACAGTAATGAAATTGTAATATAAAAAGTTGTAAAGCTATTGTATTTATTATATTTATTTGTTATACTTGCCTTGTATGTGTAAAAAATATGTGAAATATATGTAAAATACATGTACTATTTATATTTTCAGGAGGAAAAGTCATGTCAGAGATGTGGCAAGATATTTTATTTACTTTCTTTGGTGGTTTAGGATTATTCCTATTCAGTATGAAGTACCTAGGGGATGGGCTTCAATTAATGTCTGGTGATAAGATGCGTAATTTGTTAGATAAATATACGTCAACACCACTGAAAGCAGTATTAGTTGGTACTTTCGTTACTTGTCTTATTCAGTCAAGTTCAGGAACTACGGTTATCGTTGTTTCACTTGTAGCAGCAGGTCTTTTAAAATTAAAGCAAGCTATTGGGGTAGTAATGGGTGCTAATATCGGTACAACAATTACGTCTTTTATTATAGGTATTCCAGTATCAGATTACGCTCTACCAGCAATTTTCGTTGGAGCATGTTTACTATTCTTCGTTAAGAAGAAATCTGTAAATAACTTTGGTAGAATACTTTTCTCATTAGGTGGAATCTTCTACTCATTAAAACTTATGTCTGGAGCTATGAAACCATTACAAAAAATGGATTGGTTTATGGACTCAATGCAAGGTTTAGATGGAAGTCCATTAATGGGGATTCTAGTAGGTACAGGACTAACAGTAATAGTTCAATCGTCATCAGCAACAATTGCGATTTTACAAAATATCTATGCAGATGGAGCTATTACTTTAACTGGAGCTTTACCAGTATTATTTGGAGATAACATTGGTACTACAATTACAGCGGTTTTAGCAACATTAGGATCAACTATTGCGGCTAAACGTGTAGCTGCTTCTCACGTTATGTTCAATGTTATTGGTACAGTTATCTGTATGATTTTAATCGTACCATTTACTATGTATGTAGAATATGCATCAGGTTTACTAGGATTAAATCCTAAGTTACAAATTGCTTGGGCTCACGGATCATTTAATATCTTTAACACGATTATCCAATTCCCATTCATTTGGTTATTAGCATCTATCGTTACTAAGATCGTTCCGGGAGAAGAAGAGATAATTAAGCACAGAACAAGTTTAGAACCTGCTCTTATTACTTCTGCGCCAGCAGTAGCTTTAGGACAAGTTAGAAGAGAAGTTATCTCAATGACAGCTTTATCTAAAAAATCTTTAGCTAACGCTACTTCATACTTAGTAAGTAAAGAACCTACGTTACAAGAAAAAGGTCACACTTATGAAGAAGCGATCAACAATATTGATGTAGAGATAACAGAGTACTTAACTAAGTTATTCAGAGAGAAATTAACTGACAAAGAAGGTGTGGAAGCATCTAACTATCTAGACACTACAAGAGATATTGAAAGAGTTGGAGATCACGCTCGTGATATAATTCTTGCTGTTGATTACCAAATCAAAAAAGGTGTAGATTTCACAGATGTTGCTAAAAAAGATATCGAAGTAATAAATGAACACGCACTTAAGATGATTGAGCTTACAATCAAAGCATTAGAAGAAGATGATAATATCATTGCAAGTGAAGCTATGGCTATCTGTGACAAGGTTGCAGAACTTAAAAATTCTGCAAGAAAATCTCATGAACAACGTATGAAAGATGGTACATGTGATATTAAGGCTGGGGTACTTTACCTAGACCTATTAGCTCACTACATGAGAGTATGTGAACACATGAGAAATGTATTAGAGAAAAAATTAACAGGACAAATATAAAATGAAAGAGTATAAATATTATGTATTAGTATTTGCGCTAATAATTTTATTTCTGATTCTACTATACAGAGTATTTTCTCTACAATTATAATTTATGAAAGACCCTAATTTATATTGGGGTCTTTCATTTTGTATAATGTACATTTATTAATATATATAGTATAATTCTAAGTAATGATTTTGGAGGATGTTATGCTTAGATTTGAAAATGTTACATTTAAATATTCTAATTCAAATGAGAATGTTTTAGAAAATATTTCATTTGAGCTTACTGAAGGTGAGTGGCTTACTATTATAGGTGCTAATGGTTCTGGTAAGTCGACAATAACTAAGCTAATATCAGCTAGTCACATAGTAAATTCAGGAAAAATTTATTTATATGGAAAACCTTATGAAATTGAAAATCTAGAATTAATTAGAGACAGTATATCTATAGTTTTTCAAAATCCTGACAATCAATTTGTTGGATCTAGTGTAGAAGAAGATGTTGCATTTGGATTAGAAAATAAAAATATTCCAGCTCAGGATATGGAAAATATAATAGTAGATGTTTTATCTAAAGTTGATATGTTAGAATACAGAAAAGTAGAACCTAGAGATTTATCTGGTGGGCAAAAACAAAGGGTTGCAATAGCTTCAGCTCTTGCATTAAAACCAAAGTTATTGATTTTAGATGAAGCGACATCCATGTTAGATCCAAAAGCAAGAAAAGAAATTTTGGATTATATAAAAAAAATAAATCAAGAAGAGAAAATGAGTATAATTTCTATAACTCACGATGCAGAAGAATTATCATACAGTGACAATGTTATGTTTGTAAAAAATGGGGAGATATTGAAAAAAGTATCATCAGACAAGATATTGGATGAAGAAGAGTTGTTAAATGATGCTAGTTTGGAGTTACCATTTCTAGATAATTTAAAATTAGAATTCAACAGGAAATTAAATAAGGATATTTTTTCTACTAAGGATACTATGGAGGAGGTTATTGATAAGTTATGCAAATCAGTTTTGAAAAAGTAGACTTTTCTTATAATCGAAAAACTCCATTTGAAATTAAAGTTTTAAAAAATGTTAGTTTAGAGATACCGACTAATTCCTTTACAGCTGTTATTGGAAAGACTGGTTCAGGAAAATCTACTTTAATAGAACATATTAATGGATTACTTGTAGCAGATACTGGTAGTGTTACTCTAGGTGACTTGAGAGTAGAAGATAAGAGCAAAAGAAGCGAACGAAAAAAATTAGATGAAGACCTATTTGCCATAAGAGAAAAGATAGCTGTCTTATTTCAGTTTTCAGAACAACAGTTATTTGAAACAAGTGTATTGAAAGATATAATATATGGTCCGATTAATTATGGATTGAGTTATGAGGAAGCAGAGAAGAGAGCACGGAAATTAGTTTCTCTAGTAGGTTTAGATGAGACTTATCTAGATAGATCACCGTTTGAATTGTCGGGTGGAGAAATGAGAAAGGTTGCCTTATGCGGTGTATTAGCTTTGAATCCACAAGTACTAGTACTAGATGAAGCGACGATAGGTCTTGATTTTAAATCTAAACAAGAATTTATGTCCATAATAAAGAAAATTCATACAGAAGAAAATATTACTATAGTTTTTGTAACGCACAATATGGAGTATGTTTTAGAATATGCTGATAATATAGTAATAATGAAAAATGGGGAGCTTGTATTTAATTCATCGGATAAGGAAGAATTTTTAAGTGTGATTTCTGATGGAGAATATAGTTTAAGAAAACCAGATTTTATTATTTTTCAGGAAAGGTTGAAAGAAAAAGGGATTGTATTATCACGGGTACACTACAGTGCTGAGTCTCTACTTAAGGAATTGTTAAGTATGGAGGTGAATATCGATGAATAGTTTAATGGTAAGCAAGTATGTAGATATAGATACCTTTGTACATAGACTTGATCCTAGAAGTAAGTTGTTTTTTTCTAGTATATATTTGATAATAACATTTTTATCTACATCGATTTTAGAATTTTTAGTCTTATTTATTATTTTGTTTGGTGCTATATATTTATCGAAAACACCGATAGCATATATAGTCACATCGCTAAAGTTGATTTTATTTTTAATGATATTTACATCACTGGTACATATATTTTTTAATAAAGATGGGAATATAATTTTTACATTAGGTGGATATAGTTTATATAGCGGAGCTATATACAGTATTATTTTAGTCACAGCAAGGTTTTTCTTGGTAATAGCTATGATGACAATATTTACAGTAACGACATCGCCTAATAGTATAACAAATGCGATTGAAACATCATTTGCTTTCTTAAATAAGTTAGGAATTAATGTAGCATCTTTTGCCTTATTGATGTCTATATCCTTAAGATTTATTCCAACAATAGCAGAGGAAACCAATAGGATTATTAAGGCTCAGACTTCTAGAGGAGCAAGGTTTAATAAAGGGGGGCTTATTTCTAAAGCAAAAGCTTTTATCCCAATATTAATACCGATATTTGTATCTACATTGAAAAGAGCTGATGAATTAGCAACTGCTATGGAAGTACGTGGTTATGATCCAGATAAATCTAGAACTAGATTTAAGCAATTGAAGTATAGTAAATGGGATTATGTTATTTATTTACTAATTTTGCTAGTAGCAATTTTTATTATATTAAAGTGAGGAATCATGGAAACAAAAGTAATAAAAAAAGAATTTTTGAATAAAGATTCATTGAAAAAGATAAAGGAATATTATTTATCAGGTGAAGTAGTAGCAATACCAACAGAAACGGTTTATGGACTAAGTGCAGATGCGCAAAATAAGGAAGCTGTTAGTAAAATATTTGTAGCTAAGAATAGACCCGCTGATAATCCATTGATTGTTCATTTTTATGAATTATCGCAATTAGATGGAATTGTAGATTATTCAGATCCTTGGATAAAGGACTTAGCAAATAAATTTTGGCCAGGCCCTATGTCCTTAATTTTACCTTTACTAGATAAAGAAAAGATAGCATCCAACGTAACAGCCGGTTTGAGTAGTTTAGCTGTCAGAATGCCGTCAGATAAATATGCTAGAGAAATCTTAAAGGAAACAGGTGTTCTATTAGCGGCACCAAGTGCCAATACAAGTGGTAAGCCATCACCAACAAGAGCTAGTCATGTTATTAATGATATGGATGGGAAAATAGCTGCAATAGTAGAAGGTGAGGATTCTGAGATTGGTTTAGAATCTACAGTTATAGATTGTAGAAAGAGGCCCTTTGTGATTGCTCGTCCTGGTTCTATAAAACTGAGTGATATAGAAAAGGTTTTAGGAGAAGGTAATATTTCTTATCATGATTTTGATGATAAAGAAAAAGTTATTTCGCCAGGAACCAAATATAGACACTATTCTCCAGAAGCAGATTTATTAATAGAAGATATTTCTCTTGGCGAAATGATAACGAAACTAGAAAAAGTAGATTCATCAACAGCTTTTATAACATATGAAAAATATAAAGAAAAATTAATGAATTTATCTTGTACTATTAAGTATTTGGCTAAAAGTGAAGAAAATATTGAAGAATCTAGCAAAAATCTGTATAATATTCTTAGAGAGTGTGATCTCGAAAATATAAGAACAATTTATTTATTAAAAATTAAAGAAAATGATAAATCGAAAGCTTTGGTTAATAGAATAACTAAGGCGAGTAGTAAAAAATAAAAGAGGTTGGATTATATGTCTAATAAATTATATGTAGTAATACCTTGCTACAATGAAGAAGAGGTATTGTTTGAAACTGCAAAAAGAATAAGAGTAAAGATGCATGAAATGATGGACAATGATCTTATCTCAGAAGATTCAAGAGTAGTATTTGTAAATGATGGATCTAGAGATAAGACATGGGCTATGATTAAGCATCTTCATGAAAAAGATAATATTTTTAGTGGTGTAAACTTAAGTAGAAATAGAGGACACCAGAATGCTTTATTAGCAGGACTTATGACTGTTAAAGATCACTGTGATGTTACGATCTCTATGGATGCTGATTTGCAGGATGATATTGATGCTATGGATAAAATGATGCAAAAATATCTACAAGGAAAAGATATTGTTTATGGTGTTCGTTCTGCTAGAACTACTGATACGTTTTTCAAGAGATTTACAGCAGAGTCATTTTATAAAGTAATGGAAAAATTAGGAGCTAATACAGTTTATAATCATGCTGATTATAGACTTATGTCTAGACGAGCATTAGACGGTTTAGCTCAATTTAAGGAAGTTAATTTATTCTTACGTGGTTTAGTTCCAATGGTAGGGTACCCAACAGATATAGTTACATATGAAAGAGCTGAACGATTTGCTGGAGATAGTAAATATCCATTATCTAAAATGCTTGCTTTTGCATTTGAAGGTATTACTTCATTATCTGTAAAACTAATAAGGTTAATTACTGCAGCAGGATTCTTTATGTTATTTATGTCTATGGTAGTAGTAATTTATACTATTTATTCATACATAGTTGGTTATGCAAGACCAGGTTGGTCTAGTATGATGATATCTATGTGGTTTATAGGTGGTATGATTATGGTATCACTAGGTATTGTTGGAGAATACATCGGGAAAATTTATCTTGAAACTAAGGAGCGTCCAAGATTTATCATCGATGAATTTATAAATGACTAGTAAGTAGGGATAACATTATGAAAAAAGAATTTATATCTAATATTTTTATTAGAATAGTAATGAGTATATTCATTGTATTGATGGCGATAAATTCTTTTCTAGTTATGACGAAAACAGCAATCTTTCCAAGAGATTATCAAGAAACTCTATATTATAGAGATGATTTAACTATACTGAATATAGCTATGTTGGTTATATTTAGTATAGTTATCTTATTATCTGTTAAATATATTAAAAAGATAATAAGTGTGAAAAGATTGGTTTTAATAGTAATGATTTATGTTTTTATAATGAGTTTACTATTCGCTTTACTAAGAAGAGATTTTGTCCAGTTTGATCCTTTTAATGTGATTGATCAAGCGAGTAATTTTATTAGGGGAAACTACTCGGGATTAGATAAAGGGAATAATTATTTATATATTTATTCTCATCAGATAACAACAGTATTTTTATTTCAAATAATTTTAGATGCGTTTGGTAGAGCAACGTTTATTTTATATGTAATGCAGTGTTTTGCGATAGCCTACATAGTATATATGCTATATAAATTATCTGATATTATGTTTGAGAATGAAGAAGTTAATTATATTGTAGTTCTTTTATCTGCGCTATGTTTCCCATTAATATTTTATGTAGCTTTTATTTATGGTACATTAGCTGGTATGTTTTTAGTGTTAGTATCATTTTATAATGTTATTAAATATTTCAAGAGTGGTAAGTGGTATCATTTGGTAATAGTCGCTTTAGCTATAAACCTTGCAATTTTGTTTATAAGTAATAATATGATAAATATGTTGGCAATATTTGCTGTTCTTGTTATCTACTTAATTAAGAAGTTTGATAAAAAAATAATAATGTTTTTTGTGGCAACCTTATTCTTGATGACTGCTTCAAAATCAATTATTACAAATTATTATGAAGTTGCATCACAAAAGTCAATTTTTGAAGGTGTTAATAAATTATCTTGGGTTGCTATGGGAATGCAAGAAGGTGATAGAGAAGCAGGATGGTGGAATGCTTTTAACTATGACATAATGACGGAAGAAAATTATGATAATAGTAGGGTAGTGGAAATTTCTAAAAATTCTATTATTCAAAGACTAAATGTTTTTAAAAATAATCCTGAGTACGCAATTGATTTTTATAAGAGAAAATATGATAATCAATTCCTGGATCCAACCTTCCAAACCTTGGTAGTAACTGCACCACAAAAGTATGATTTGGATAACCCAGATAAATTAGTACAAGTCAAGAATATAGTGCTAGAAGAAGTTTATTTTGGGAAATTTAATGAGATATCTTTTTACTTAATGAAAGTTTATCAAATATTTGTTTATATTTTCACTTTGATAGCGGCTATTGTCTTATATAGAAGTGATAAGTTAAATCATTTATTTATTCCTATAACTTTTATTGGTGGAACTATGTTTCATATGATATGGGAAGCTAAGTCAAGATACATTTTCCCTTACTTTATATTTTTAATACCATTAGCTGTATATGGATTTGTGGTAACGAAAAATTATCTTATCAACTATTATGAAAAAAGGAGCGTGAAAGATAATGCTTAAATTTAAAAAAATATTACTAGCAGTAACTTTACTTACTGTTACTAGTACAAATACAACTTTTGCTTTAGATAACTATGTTCCTTTTTCTAGTAATGAAGTAGATAAGTCAGAAGAAGTGAATATCAGAGATTTGAATCTGAAACAAGCTTTACTGGAGTACTATAGATTTCATGTAGACAAAAATTATAATGATACAAAGATAACCAAAGGGATGATGGAGAAATTCACAACGCTTAGTCTTCCGTGGGCTAATATTTTTGTATTAGATGGTTTAGAATATGCTGTTAATTTAAAAAATTTAAATTTAGCAAATAATTTTGTTGAAGATTTGAATCCTATTAAAGGTTTATCGAATTTAGAAGACTTAAATGTAAATAATAATAAGATAAAAGATGCTAGAGTTATAGCAGAACTAAAAAATTTAAAAAAATTAGCTATAGCAAAAAATAATATATCAAATTTAGATTTTTTAAAAGATATTCATTTAGAAGAATTGGATATTTCAAGTAATGGAATATTAAAAAACTATTTAGATACGGAATTGAATGTTGATAAGTTACGAAGTATAAAGTTATCAAGAGTTGGAGTAGAGAATCTTAATTTCTTAAAAGAAGCGAAGAATTTAGAATCAATTTTTGCTGAAGAAAATCAGATTGATGATTTATCTGGGGTACAAAACTTATCTAAATTAAAAATTTTATATGTAGATAAAAATAATATATTAGATATTTCACCACTTAAAAATTTAAAAAATCTTTCAGAATTCAGTGCAGAAAAAAATAACATTACAGATTTATCTGCATTAGCAGGAAAAGAAAAATTACATAGAATACAACTAAATGATAATACTAGTCTAAAAGATATAGGAACTTTATCTTCGATGAAAAATTTAGCTAGTCTATCTTTAAAATCAAGTTTAGTAGAAGATCTATTACCATTGAAAGAATTAAAATATATTTACTATATAGAAGTAACTGGAGCAAAAGTTTCAGAGAAAAATCAAAATGAATTTAAAACATATAATGAACAATTAAAGAAAGACCAGAATATTGATAAAAAACTGGAAATAGTAAATAATAATTCTGAGAAATATTTCTCAATAAAAAATTATATATTTATTATTTTAATTGTAGGATTAGTTTTGAGTGGAATTAGATCATATTGGAAAAGAAATATTTAGTATTGGAAAATAGGTAGCGAAAGCTACCTATTTTATTTTGTATTTATATGATAAACATAGTAAAATATATGGAGAATTATCTAAGTAGGAGGGGAGTATGAAAAGAAAACGATTATTGGTAGTAATTTTATCTACATCTTTAGTATTATCTGCTTGTAGTAACGAAACGGAAAATATAAAATCTAAACCTGTAAGTAATATTTCATCAACTCAAATAGCATCTAGTGAAACAACAAATTCGCCTCAAACTATATCAAGTTCAAGTATGAAAGTAATAGCAAGTCAAGAAATTCCAACTTTCTCAGAATTAGCAGGTACATATACAGGGGATAATGGGAAAATTTATAAAATAAATTCAGATGGTACCGTAGAGATAGACTCTATAAAATATTCTTTAAGTAGCCCAAATAAATCCAAAAAAGAAAGTACGGGTGAAGAGTTTATAAATTATAATCTGAAAGAAAGTAGTTCTGGTCACTCAGGAGCGTATTTAGAAGTTTATAAAAATAGAATAGAGTTAGCGTATTTAGGACCAGTAAAATCAACGATATTGAAAAAGAATGTTTCTCAAGAAAATAATAAAAATTTAAGAGTAGAAAAAGATAGAGTGATTAGTTTTAAGGATATAAAAAATAATGTAAAATTTGAAGAGAAAGATATTGCTGGGAGAACATTTTATATAGATGGAGATACTGATGAGGATTTAAGACCATCTACGATGGATCCAAATGCTCAGGAAATTACTATACCTGGTTATTCAAAACCTAGAATGTTTATTAATAAAAATGCAGGATATACTGTATATTCTTATTCTAAAAAATAGAATAATGTAGATTAGAAACTATACTGAACTCTAGAATAATAGAGATTCAGTATATATTTCTATATTTTTTTTAAAAAAGTGTTGACATATTATTTTAGAAGTGGTATTATATTTACTGTGAGTGTTCATGCACTCCGTTTTGAAAGCTGAAAAGCTTATAATTTTTTGTTTTAAAAATGAACCACCTGGATGTGTGGTACATGAAACATCAATATAACAGTATAGAAGTGAAGAAAGGAGGAATTCTAGGAATGCCTACTATTAACCAATTAGTTCGTAAACCACGTAAGTCAAAAGTTACTAAATCTGACTCACCAGCACTTAACAAAGGTTACAACTCTCAAAGAAAGAAAGAAACTAACGTTTCATCTCCACAAAAAAGAGGAGTTTGTACTCGTGTTGGGACAATGACACCTAAAAAACCTAACTCGGCTTTACGTAAATATGCCCGTGTACGTTTATCAAACCAAATCGAGGTTACAGCGTACATCCCAGGTATCGGACACAACTTACAAGAACACAGTGTTGTTTTAATCCGTGGAGGACGTGTAAAAGACTTACCAGGGGTACGTTACCACATTATTCGTGGAGCTTTAGATACTGCAGGAGTTAACAACCGTATGCAAGGTCGTTCTCTATACGGTGCTAAAAAACCAAAAGAGAAAAAATAATTAACTTAGATAAAATTTGATAAAATATACGAAAGGAGGCAACATTATGCCACGTAAAGGTCCAGTTGCAAAACGTGACGTTTTGCCAGATCCAATTTATAACTCAAAACTAGTTACAAAATTAATTAACAAATTAATGCTAGATGGAAAACGCGGTACAGCGCAAAGAATCTTATATTCAGCGTTTGATATCGTAAACGAAAAATCAGGACGTGATGCTATTGAAGTATTCGACGAAGCTTTAAACAACATCATGCCAGTACTAGAAGTTCGTGCTCGTCGTGTTGGTGGATCAAACTACCAAGTACCAGTAGAAGTACGTGCTGACAGAAGAATAACTTTAGGATTACGTTGGTTAGTAAACTACTCTCGTTTAAGAGGAGAAAAAACTATGGAACAACGTCTTGCTAATGAAATCTTAGATGCAGCTAACAACTCAGGTTCTGCAGTTAAGAAACGTGAAGATACTCACAAAATGGCAGAAGCTAACAAAGCATTTGCTCACTACCGTTGGTAATATAAAGGTGAATATATCAAGCTATTATGTAGCTTGACTTTTTCACTATATAATACAAAAATAATTATTATAAATTTAAAAGGAGAAAAATGACTCATGACTAGATCGTTTTCTTTAAAAGATACTCGTAATATCGGGATCATGGCTCACATCGATGCTGGGAAAACTACTACGACTGAACGTGTTTTATTCTTCACAGGAAAGATTCACAAGATTGGGGAAACTCACGAAGGTGCATCTCAAATGGACTGGATGGAACAAGAGCAAGAGCGTGGTATTACAATTACTTCAGCAGCGACAACAGCTGAGTGGAACAACAACCGTATTAACATCATCGATACACCAGGACACGTAGACTTCACAGTAGAGGTTGAGCGTTCTCTACGTGTACTTGATGGAGCAGTAGCAGTTCTTGATGCTCAATCAGGAGTTGAGCCTCAAACTGAAACAGTTTGGCGTCAAGCTACAACTTACGGAGTTCCTCGTATCGTATTCGTAAACAAAATGGATAAAACTGGAGCAGACTTCTTCTACTCAGTAGGAACTATCCACGACCGTTTACAAGCAAATGCACACCCAATCCAAATTCCAATCGGTTCTGAAGAAAACTTCGAAGCTGTAATCGACTTAATCGAAATGAAAGCTTACTACAACGAAGGAACAAAAGGTGAAACTATTCGTGTAGCTGAAATTCCAGCTGAATACCAAGACCAAGCTGAAGAATACCGTGAAAAATTAGTAGAAGCAGTAGCTGAAACTGATGAAGAATTAATGGAAAAATACTTAGGTGGAGAAGAATTATCTATCGAAGAATTAAAAGCGGCTATCCGTCGTGCTACTTGTAAAGTAGAATTCTTCCCAGTAGTTTGTGGATCTGCATTCAAAGATAAAGGTGTTCAACCAATGCTAGATGCAGTAGTAGACTACTTACCATCTCCATTAGATGTACCAGCAATTAAAGGTATCAACCCAGATACTGAAGAAGAAATGGAAAGAAAATCTTCTGACGAAGAGCCATTCTCAGCATTAGCTTTCAAAGTTATGACTGACCCATTCGTAGGTACATTAACATTCTTCCGTGTGTACTCTGGAACATTAGATTCAGGATCATACGTTAAGAACTCAACGAAAGGTAAACGTGAACGTGTAGGACGTATTCTACAAATGCACGCTAACTCTCGTAACGAAATTTCTCGTGTATTCGCAGGGGATATCGCTGCAGCGGTAGGTCTAAAAGATACTACTACTGGAGATACTCTATGTGACGAGAAAAACGAAGTAATCTTAGAAAAAATGGAATTCCCAGAGCCAGTTATCCAATTATCTGTTGAGCCAAAATCTAAAGCTGACCAAGATAAAATGACTACAGCTCTTCAAAAATTACAAGGGGAAGACCCAACATTCCGTGCATACACTGATGAAGAAACTGGACAAGTTATCATCGCTGGTATGGGTGAGTTACACTTAGATATCATGGTTGACCGTATGCGTCGTGAATTTAAAGTTGAATGTACAGTAGGAGCTCCAATGGTTTCTTACCGTGAAACATTCAAACAAACAGCACAAGTTCAAGGTAAGTTCACTCGTCAATCAGGTGGACGTGGACAATATGGAGACGTATGGATTGAATTCACTCCAAACGAGCCAGGTGCTGGATTTGAGTTTGAAAATGCTATCGTTGGAGGGGTTGTACCACGTGAATACATCCCAGCTGTAGAAGCAGGACTTAAAGACTCAATGGCAAACGGAGTTTTAGCTGGATATGAGCTAATCGACGTTAAAGCTAAATTATTCGATGGATCATACCACGATGTCGATTCATCTGAAATGGCCTTCAAAGTTGCTGCATCGTTAGCACTTAAAGAAGCAGCTAAAAAATGTAACCCAGTAATCTTAGAGCCAATGATGAAGGTTGAAGTAATCATGCCTGAAGAGTACCTAGGAGACATCATGGGAGACATCACTTCACGTCGTGGACGTGTAGGTGGAATGGAAGCTCGTGGAAACGCGCAAGTAGTTTCTGCTGAAGTACCATTATCAGAAATGTTTGGATATGCAACTACATTACGTTCTGCAACTCAAGGACGTGGTACATACTCAATGGTATTCTCACACTACGAAGAAGTACCAAAATCAATTTCTGAAGAAATCATCAAAAAGAATAAAGGATAATTTTTAACTTTATTCTTGCAATTTACAAATTAAAATTATAAAATATAGTTATCATAGAAGTACTCTATGTAACTTGTAAAAAAATCTATTTATTTCAAGGAGAACATTTAACAATGGCAAAAGAAAAATTTGACCGTAGTAAAACCCATGCTAACATTGGGACAATCGGACACGTTGACCACGGAAAAACTACTTTAACTGCAGCAATCGCTACAGTATTAGCAAAACGTTCTGGTAAAGGAGAAGCTAAATCATACGACGCTATCGATAACGCACCAGAAGAAAGAGAACGTGGAATCACAATCAACACTTCTCACATCGAGTACGAAACAGAAGCTCGTCACTACGCGCACGTTGACTGCCCAGGTCACGCTGACTACGTTAAAAACATGATCACTGGAGCTGCTCAAATGGATGGAGCGATCTTAGTTATCGCTGCAACTGATGGACCAATGGCTCAAACTCGTGAGCACATCCTATTATCTCGTAACGTTGGAGTACCAAAAATTGTTGTATTCTTAAACAAATGTGATATGGTAGATGACGAAGAGTTATTAGAATTAGTAGAAATGGAAGTTTCAGAATTATTAGCTGACTACGGTTTCGAAGATTCACCAATCATCCGCGGATCTGCATTAAAAGCTTTAGAAGGTGATGCAGCTTGGGAAGATAAAGTTGTTGAGTTAATGAACACAGTTGACGAATACATACCAACTCCAGAAAGAGATAACGCTAAACCATTCATGATGCCAGTTGAGGACGTATTCTCAATCACTGGACGTGGAACAGTTGCTACTGGACGTGTTGAGCGTGGACAAGTTAAAGTTGGAGACGTAGTAGAAATCGTTGGATTAACTGAAGAGCCAGGATCAACTACAGTAACTGGAGTTGAAATGTTCCGTAAGTTATTAGACTACGCTGAAGCTGGAGACAACATCGGAGCTTTATTACGTGGGGTTGCTCGTGAAGATATCGAGCGTGGACAAGTATTAGCTGCGCCTAAATCAATCACTCCACATACTCAATTCGTAGCTGACGTGTATGTATTATCTAAAGAAGAAGGTGGACGTCACACTCCATTCTTCGGAAACTACCGTCCTCAATTCTACTTCCGTACTACTGACGTAACAGGAGTTGTTACTTTACCAGAAGGTACTGAAATGGTAATGCCAGGGGATAACGTATCAATCAACGTTGAACTTATTTCTCCAATCGCGATCGAATCAGGAACTCGTTTCTCAATTCGTGAAGGTGGACGTACAGTAGGTTCAGGTGTTGTTACTGAAATCGTTAAATAATTTTAGTGATACACTAAAAAAGACTAGCTTAGGCTAGTCTTTTTTATTATATTCTATGTTGTGGCGCCAATAAAAGCTGTGGTATAATATTTTTATATAAATATAAAGCGGAAAGAGGGACTAACATGTTTTACGAAAAGTGTGGACATAAGAATGTAGTAAGTTCAAAATATTGTTCTGAATGTGGTAATAAATTTAGCGGTAATAAGAATAATCGTATATTATACATTTTTATAGTATTAATGGGAGTAATTTTATTAGCATATTTAACATATAATTTTATTCAAAAAATCTAGCACAAGTTTAAATAAAACAATAAGTAAGCCTATAGTTATTGACTATTGAAAAATAAATAACAAAACTATTAAAACTAGCTTCGGCTAGTTTTCTGTTTGACATTATAACTAATATACGATATAATATTGACAATTTGTATCACAAGGAGGAAATTATGGCAAACAAAGAAAGAGTTCAGCCTATTTTAGATGTGCATGAAAAACCAGGTTTAGCCTTATGGGTTACGCTAAGTTTACAGCACTTATTTGCAATGTTTGGGGCTACGGTATTAGTACCTATATTAACAGGACTGTCAGCGAGTGTTGCTTTAGCGACATCAGGGATAGGAACATTAACGTATTTATTAATTACAAGAGGTAAGATTCCAGCTTATTTAGGATCATCATTTGCTTTTATATCACCAATTATTGTTTTATCGACTACCCACAATGTACAGACAGCGATGCTAGGAGCATTTCTAGCCAGTCTTGTTTATGGAGTAATGGCATTATTAATTAATCGTTTCGGTGTTGATTGGCTTATGAAATTATTGCCACCAGTTGTAGTAGGTCCAATTATTATCGTAATTGGTTTAGGTTTAGCTCCAACTGCTGTAGATATGGCTATGAATAAAACAGTTGATGGAGAAAAAGTATATTCATTAACAAATATTTCAATAGCAGGAGCTACCTTAGCATTTACAATTTTAGCAATAGTTGCTTTCAGAGGTTTTGCTAAGCAAATACCAATTCTATTAGGAATTGTTTTTGGATATGTTGTATCAATCTTTGCAGGTTTAGTTGATTTCCAAAAAGTTATAGATGCTCCATGGTTTGCAGTACCAGACTTTACAGTTCCGTTTGTAACATACAGCCCAGAATGGAATGTAGCTGCATTAGCGATGGTTCCTATTGCAATTGTTACAATTAATGAACATATTGGACACCAAATTGTATTGTCAGAAGTAACTGGTAAGAATTTTGTAAAAGATCCAGGTTTAGACAGATCAATTTTAGGTGATGGAGTTGCAATGATGTTTGCTTCATTACTAGGAGGGCCACCAAGTACTACTTATGGTGAAAACATTGGGGTTTTAGCTATTACTAGAATTTTCTCAGTATTTGTATTAGCAGGAGCTGCAGTATTTGCTCTTGTTCTAAGTTTTGTAGGTAAGTTTGCAGCAATTATCTCTACTATACCAACACCAGTAATGGGAGGAGTATCGATCTTATTATTTGGTATAATTGCATCAAGTGGACTTAGAATGTTAGTTGATGAAAAAGTAGACCTAAGTTTAAATAGAAACTTAGTAATTTCATCAGTAATCATTGTTTTAGGTGTAGGTGGAGCAATGTTAAAACTTGATTCTATTAATTTAGAATTACCAGCAATGGCTTTATCAGCAATAGTAGGGGTAATCCTTAATGCTGTGATACCTAAAAATGAAAAATAATATTTTGACTGTTAGTGAAAACTAACAGTCATTTTTTTATGAAAAATAATATTAAAATATGATATACTAGAATTATATTGAATTTTGAAAGGGATTTATGATGAGAATCGCAATAACCGGTTCAATTGCTTGTGGAAAATCTACAGTGACTTCTTACTTAATAGAAGAAAAAAAATACAAGGTATTAGATGCTGATAAGATTGGTCATGAGTTATTAGAAAGAGAAGAAATAAAAAAAAGATTAGAAAAAGAATTTTCAAATAATATTATTACAGATGATAATATTGATAGGAAAAAATTAGGCGCAATAGTTTTTTCTGATGGGAAAAAATTAGCAAAATTAAATTCAATAATGCATCCAGAAATAAGAATAGAAATTTTAAATCAAGCAGAACAGAGTGCTGACAAATTTATTTTTATAGATATGGCCTTACTTTTTGAAGCGAAATTTGATGATTTGGTTGACAAGATAATTGTTGTTCATATAGATAAAGAGACACAATTAGAACGATTAATGAAACGTAATAATTTTTCAAAAGAAGAAGCTTTGCAAAGAATTGATAGTCAGATGTCGTCCTTAGAAAAAAGTAAATTAGCTGATTTTATAGTAGACAATTCAGGAAGTATTGATGCGACATTTAAGCAAATAGATAATATTTTAAATATTTTGAAAGGAGAAGTTGATGGTATTAAAAATTAATAACTTATCCGGTGGATATAATAGAAAAAAAGTTATAGAAAATGTTGATTTTTCAATAAAAGAAGGTTCAATAACAGCTATTATTGGTCTTAATGGTGCCGGTAAATCAACAACAATAAAACATATACTAGGACTTTTAAAGCCCATGGAAGGTAGTGTTGAAGTAAAGGGATTAACATTAGAAAAAAATGTTGAGGAGTATAGAAAAAATATTACATATATTCCAGAGACGCCAATTTTGTATGATGAATTAACATTGGAAGAACACATTAATTTAACGGCAATGGCTTATGGGTTAGATATGAAGGTAGCTTGGGAGAGAGCAGATTACTTATTAAAAGTATTCAAATTAGAGAATAAGAAAAAATTCTTACCTATTCATTTTTCAAAAGGGATGAAGCAAAAGGTTATGATAATCTGTGCTTTTCTAGTGGAACCAAGTTTATATATTATAGATGAGCCGTTCTTAGGGCTAGATCCTATAGCTATAAAAGACTTGATTGATTTAATGACAAAAGAAAAAGAGCGCGGAAAGTCAATTCTTATGTCAACGCACATATTATCTACAGCTGAAAGATATTGTGATAATTTTGTAATTATCCACGAAGGTAAGATTTTAGCAAAAGGTAGTCTGGAAGAAATTAGAAATGAATTTAATATGCAAGGTGCAGAGTTAGATGATATATATCTATCATTAACTAATCAGGTGTAACTATGGGAAATATGAAAGAAATTTTTATTTCCAGAATAAAAAAAGAGAACAGTAAAAGGGCTACTTATAATAAATACATATATAATTCGCACCTAGTTATGTTTTTAATTATTGTAGCAGGAGCTGTATTATTTAATTACTCAAACTGGTTAAAAACAGCAACTACTTTTCAAATGCAGGCAGTATTAATAATTGTCTTAGCCTTAATGTCATACTTACTAACTGTAATAAAGATAAAAACATTTATAAAAAGGGCTGATTCAGTCTTTATCTTGCCATTAGAAAATAGATATAAAGAAGTTTTAAAATTATTACAATTTTCACCTATTATGGTAAAAGGTTTAATAACAGTATTCTTTGCAGTAGCGGTATATCCATTAACTCAAAAATTAGGGATAAGCTTACAAAATACATTAGGGTTTGCATTTTCTATAGCATTTATTAATGTAGTGTGGGTGTTATTTAAACAATCCAAAATAATTTATTCTAAACTAACTAGTCAAGATAATATTATTATATTTTCGGTATATTTACTAGCAAGTTTATGGTTTGTATTTTTAGATTTCTTTAATTTAGCATTTATTGTTGCTATGGTTATCTATGTAGTTTCACAAAAATCTATTGGGAATAATATTAACTGGCAAGAAGCTGCTGAATATGATGAAGTTAGAAATGAAAAGTACTTGAAGTTTGTGAATATGTTCACAGATGTACCTTTAGATATAGTAAAAGTTGCTAGAAGAAAATACTTTGATGTATTACTACCAGCAGTAAGCGAGAAAAATTTCAAGCAAAATAATGCTTATTCATATTACTATATTAGGGCATTCTTAAGGCAAGAAAATACAGTGTTTTTACTAGTAAGATTATTTTTATTAGCTGTATTATTTATATACGGATTAACGAATATATATGCTACTATTTTTATAATTCTATCATTTAATTATTTAACGCTTATTCAAATGTTACCATTATATAAAAAACTTAATGAAAGTATTTGGTTCTACATTTTGCCAGTAGCAGAAGATATTAAAATAAAAAGTTTTAGAAAAATGTTAAATACTGTTCTGTTAGTAGCAACACTAATTTTAGTTCTTATTAGTACTATAATATTAGGATTTACAGCAGAGACAATTATGTATTTAGGATTAGCGATTGTAGGATCGGTATTCTTGAATTATACATTATTAAAGAAAGTGAAATAGTTTGGGAGGTATTGCCAAATGAAGAATATTGCTGTAATTGGTGGGGGAATACCTGGAGTATCGATAGCTTACTTTCTTGATAGATTAGCAACAGCTAAATCGAAAAAGATTAGTATAGATATCATTGAAAAACAAAGTGAATTTGCTAGAGATAAAATTGGGAAATTTGAATATGATCAAGAAATTTATGATAGTGGATGGCACAATTCAATAAATGATTCAGGAGCCGTATACCAAGTAATGTTGGAATTAGGTTTATACAGATACTTAATAAAAAGTAAAAAGGTATATAAACTTTTATATACAAAAGATGGAATTAAAAGTCTACCTGAGAAAATGTTATATACTTATCCTTTGGATAAAATAGAATTAATGCAAAGTGATATTTTTTCACTTAGTGATAAGTTATCTTTATTTTTTAAATTACATAAAGACCGTAAAATAAAAAATATAAAGAGACTAACAGTCGAAGATTATTTTTTAAATGTAGTAAATTCTAGGGTTTATTATAAAATCGTAGAGCCAGTACTAACGAGTCATTTTGGAAGTGATGTATCAAAACAAAGTTTTTCATTGTTACTTCCGGAACTTGCAGAAATTAAAAATGGTAGTGATTTGGAGAAGAAAATAAGTCAACTCTATGAGTCAGGTGAAGTTGATAATATTGTACAAGGGCATGAATATAGATTACGATTTACCTTGAGATCATTTGTAGAAAACTTAGAATCATATTTTTCTAATAAGGTATTTATAGGATTTGACAGTAAAGTAGAAAAGGTAGAACAAAGAGGGAAAAAATATGTAATCACAATAGAAGGAAGAGAGTACTTCTATGATTATGTAATAATTTCTGTGAAACATAAGGATTTTCTTCCTTGGTTTAAACATGACGCTAGATTACAAAGATATTATAAGGGAATAAATTATGTTGATAATATAGTTGTAATTTTCATAGTGAATAAGAATAACTTGCAAGTTAACTCTGAGATAGGAGATATTGTATTTGCTAAAGAAGCGGATACATATACTACAAAACTAGAGTATGTGAGTAATAAATGGATTGATATTAAATCTAAAAATATTCATATGATGAGAGCATATGTTAATAGGCAAGATAAGGTAAGAGAATTACTAGATAGGACAGATGAAGAAATAATAAATATTATCCGATCAGAGTTAGTAAATATTCATGAAAATCTAGAGATAGAAAAAGCATATGTAACTAGAGCAGAGAATAATTATCTATATGCTGATATGAAGTACAGTAGATATATGAAAGAATTGGGTGGATATTTAAAAAATAAATACGATAATATTTATTTTGTAGGACACTCTAAAAAAGCAATAAATTTAGAAAAAACAATAATTGAAGCCAAGGAAGCGGCTAAAGAAATCATAGAGAAGATGTAAGGAGATAAAATTATGAAATTACAATATAATACAAGTGCTGGTGTAATGGTTACGGAGTTTTTTAAAGGAGATAGTCAAAACTCAGAATTATTTAAATATGCAGAAGAGAAAAAATTATTTTCTGGAGAAGTAGGACAGGTATTTACACACTTACCATTTAACGATACAAAAGAAGCGTTTTTAGGGTTAGGTGATGAAGAAAAATTTGTAGCAGATACTTATAGAGAAGCTTACTTTAAATTAGTGAAAGATTTAGTATCTAAAAATGAATTTGAATTTACAATTTCTGTTCAAGATGATGTGGAATTACTAAAAGCATTAGTTGAAGGTCTATACCATGCAACATATGAATTTAATAAATACAAAACAGATGTAACAGAAAAAGAAGAAGTAACAGTACACGTTAATACGCAATTAACAGAAGAAGAATTTAAAACAGCTGTAGAAGAAGCTAAAGATGTAACAGAGTCAATTTTCTTTGCTAGAAATCTAGTAAACGAAAGAGCTGAATATATTTACCCAGAAACTTTAGCAAACATAGCTAAAGAAAAATTATCTGCAGTGGGTGTAGATGTTACTGTATATAATGAAAAAGAAGTTGTAGAATTAGGTATGACAGGATTCTTAGCGGTTGGTCGTGGAAGTGAGAGAAAACCTAGATTCATAGTAATGAAATACTTAAATAATCCAGAATCAGAAGAAGTATTAGGACTTGTAGGAAAAGGGGTAACTTACGATACTGGTGGATATTCACTAAAACCAAGTGATAGTATGACAACAATGAACTCTGATATGGCAGGATCAGCTACGGTAATTGCAACAATGGAATTAGTAGCTAAGAGAAAATTAAAAACTAATGTTGTAGCTGTAGTTGCAGCTTGTGAAAACATGGTATCAGGATCATCTTACAAGCCAGGAGATGTTATCTACTCATTATCTGGAAAAACTATTGAAGTCGATAACACAGATGCTGAAGGACGTATAACTCTTGCAGATGCTATCTACTATACAACTAAAGAATTAGGTGTGACAAGAGTAATTGATATAGCTACATTAACAGGAGCATGTGTTGTAGCATTGGCAGAAGATTACACAGGAGCATTAACTAACACACAAGAATTCTATGATGAGTTCAATGCAGCATCAAAAGAAGCCGGAGAACGAGTGTGGCAAATGCCAGTTGATGATTCATATAGAGAGAAAAATAGATCAACTGTAGCAGATATCAAAAATACTGGTGGACGCTGGGGTGGTATGATAACAGCTGGATTATTTATAGAAGAATTTTTAGCTGATAAATCTATACCTTGGATTCACTTAGATATAGCTGGAACATCTTACTTAAGCAAACCATACAAATACCAACCAACAGGTGCAACAGGTGTTCATGTAAAAGCCCTATATAACTTAATGAAGAAATAAGAGTAAACAAAAAAAATCGTCTAATTAGGCGATTTTTTTATTTACAAACAATTATAATAATAATATAATAAAATAGTGAAAATTTAATATTAAGGAGATTATAATGGGATTATTCAGAAAAAAATCTCTTGAATCAGTTATAGCTGAAAATGGTCAAAAATCATTTAAGCCTACAATGAAAACTTTAGACTTAGTCTTATTTGGTATTGCAGCTATAGTAGGGTCAGGAGTCATGGTTTTAACAGGAGTTGCCTCAGCAAGTGCTGGACCTGCTGTAATATTTTCTTTCTTATTAGCAGGACTTGCTTGTACAATTGTAGCCTTATGTTATGCAGAAATGGCATCAGCAATCCCTTCTAGTGGATCGACATATACTTACATGTATGTTGTTTTAGGTGAATTTATCGCCTATAAGATAGGTTGGGTATTACTTGGAGGATATATCCTTACGGCAGCGGCAGTTGCTAATGGATGGTCTAAATATTTTAATTCATTACTATCAGGATTTGGAATAGATTTAGGACAAAAATTCACTACAATCCCTCAAGATGGTGGAATTGGTAATATTCCGGCAATTGTTGCAACTTTATTATTAACCGTTCTTTTAACAAGAGGAACTAGTGAAAGTAAGTTAGTAAATAACATTTTAGCGTTTATAAAAATTGCAATAGTATTATTATTTATAGTAGTAGGGGCTTTCCACATAGATATTACAAACTGGACAAATGACTTTGCACCAGCAGGATTCTCAGGAGTAATGGTAGGAGCTACAACAGTGTTCTTCGCTTACCTAGGATTAGATGCAATATCTACATCAGCAGAAGAAACTATCAATCCTGAAAAAACTTTACCAAAAGCAATTTTAATAACAATGTTTGTATGTACAGCATTATACATTGCAGTATGTTTAGTATTAACTGGAGCTGTACCTTACAACCAATTAGGAACTGGTAACGCATTAGTTTATGTATTAAATACTGTTGGTGAATCAAAAGCTGCTTGGTTAATTTCATTAGGAGCGTCTATAGGTCTTATGGCAGGAATTCTGTCATTTATGTATGCTGCTGTAAGGATTGCATTTACTATGGCAAGAGATGGATTATTACCTAAATCATTAGCTAAAGTAAACAGTAATCAAGTTCCAAATACTCTAACATGGGTTGTGGGACTATTGACGGCATTCTTTGCTGGATTCTTACCATTAGGTCAATTATCAGAAATAGCTACAGTAGCAGCAATAATTGCATTTATGTTAGTAGCTTACGCAACAATCAAATTTAGAAACTCACATCCAAACGCTAAGAGAGCATTTAAAGTTCCAGCTATGCCATTTATTCCAGGGGTAGCTATATTAATCTTTGTTTTCTTATTAGTTACATCTGTAACAGCGACTACTTGGATGATTACAATTGGATGGATGGTTATCGGGGCAATAGTATACTTCGTATATTCAATTAAACATTCAAAAGTAAAATAAATAAACTTGCATAAGTCATAAGATTATGCTATTATAATTTATGGGCACTCTAAAAAAGAGTGATATATAAACCGTCCCCCTATGCTTAGGTATAGGGGGATTTTTATTTTTACAATGCGAGAGGAGATAGAAATGACAAAATATATATTTGTAACAGGTGGAGTAGTATCATCTTTAGGAAAAGGGATTGTTGCTGCATCAGTAGGACGTGTATTAAAAAATAGAGGATTAAAAGTAACTTTACAAAAATTTGATCCATATTTAAATGTTGACCCAGGAACAATGAGTCCTTACCAACACGGAGAGGTTTTCGTTACTGAAGACGGAGCAGAAACAGACTTAGACTTAGGACACTATGAAAGATTTATTAACGAGGATTTAGGACAATTCTCTAACGTAACAGCGGGTCGTATCTACTCAACAATCATTGAAAAAGAAAGAAGAGGGGACTACCTAGGAGGAACAGTTCAGGTAATACCTCATGTAACAAACGAGATTAAATCTAATGTATTATTAGCGGGTGAATCAACTGATGCTGATGTAGTAATCACTGAGATTGGTGGAACTACTGGTGATATCGAATCACTACCATTCTTAGAAGCAATAAGACAAATTCGCTCTGATTTAGGAAAAGAAAATGTGTGCTTCATCCACTGTACATTACTTCCTTACATCAAAGCAGCTAAAGAAATGAAAACAAAACCAACACAACAATCTGTTAAGGAATTAAGAGGGTTAGGTATCCAACCAGATATCATCGTAGTAAGAAACGAATTACCATTAACAGATGAATTACGTGCCAAAATTTCATTATTCTGTGATACACCAAAAGAAAACGTTATTGAATCAAGAGATGTAAACAACCTTTACGAGATTCCTTTAAACATGAAAAAACAAGGTATTGATAACATTCTATTAAAACACTTCAATTTAGAAGCTAAAGAAGCTGATATGACAGAGTGGAAGGCTCTAGTTGATAGAGTAAATAACTTAGAAAAAGAAGTAAACATTGCTTTAGTAGGTAAGTATGTAGAACTTCAAGATGCATATATCTCAGTTGCTGAATCATTAAAGCACGCTGGATACAAACACAATGCTAAAATCAATATTGACTGGATTCAATCAGAAGATATTACAGAAGAAAATGTTGCGTCTTACCTAGAAGGTAAAGATGGAATCCTAGTTCCTGGTGGATTTGGAGACCGCGGGGTAGAAGGTAAGATTACTACTATTAAATATGCACGTGTTAATAAGATTCCATTCTTAGGAATTTGTTTAGGAATGCAATTAGCATCTATCGAATTTGCTAGAAACGTAGCAGGATTAACTGGCGCTCACTCATCAGAATTAGATGCCAATACACCATACCCAGTAATTGACTTACTACCAGATCAAGAAAATGTTACTGATATGGGAGGAACTTTAAGATTAGGTGCTTACGACTGTAAATTAAAAGAAGGAACAAAAGCACGTGAAGTATACGGAGCAGATGTTATTTCTGAAAGACACCGTCACAGATACGAGTTCAACAACAACTATAGAAAATTATTAGAAGAAAAAGGTCTAATTCTTTCAGGAGTTTCTCCAGATGAAAGACTTGTGGAAATCGTTGAGATTGCAGACCACCCATGGTTCGTAGCTGCTCAATACCACCCAGAGTTCAAATCAAGACCAGAAGCACCAAGTCCATTATTTGATGGATTTATCAAAGCAAGTGCTGAAAAATAATATGTCTAATAATCTAAAAGACTTAATAAAAATATTTGAGAGTAATGCTAATCCCCAAAATTCTGAAGCTATGAAAGCTTATATGAGAAATCAATTTGAGTTCTTAGGGATAAAGATGCCAGACAGAAAACCGCTCTATAAGGATTACTTTAAAGAGGCAAAGAAATCTAAGCAAATAGATTGGGATTTTGTTGATGAGTGTTACAAGAGTGACTATAGAGAAATGCAACAACTAGCTTGCGCCTATCTAAAACATATGAAAGAATATTTAGTGCCAAGTGACTTGCCAAAACTAAAAATCTTGGTAGAGTCAAAATCTTGGTGGGACACTATCGATACCCTAGATAGGACAGTAGGGGATATAGCATTAAGAAATCCAGATGTAAATAAAACATTACTAAAATGGTCAAAAGATGAAAACTTTTGGGTAAGAAGAATAGCCATAGACCACCAGTTAGGAAGAAAAGATAAAACTGATACAAAGCTTTTAGAAAAGATATTAGTTAATAATTTTGGTTCAAAAGAATTTTTTATCAATAAGGCTATTGGTTGGGCTTTAAGAGATTATTCAAAAACTAATCCAGAGTGGGTTAGGTCATTTTTAGAAAAATACTCAGAAAAAATGGCTAATCTTTCAATAAGAGAAGCAAGTAAGTATATTTAAATTATATTAGTGTTAGTATCTAGTTAGTTAACTAACACTATATTTGTATTTTGACAGAGAGGTAAGAAATGAAAAAAGACATAAATATACTTATAGATATGTATAGAAACATTAATAAGTGGATGGTAGCGAAAGATGTTGATTCATTATCGTCTATAATAAATAAAGAATCAGTACTAGTTCACATGACAGGTTATATACAACCAGTATCCGAATGGTTTGAGCAAATTTTATCAGAAGAAATGAAATACTATAGCTGGGAAGAAGAATCAGTAGAAGTTACTGAATTAAATGAGGATAGTGCAATCTTAATAGGAAAAAGTAAGGTAAGAGCTAGTATTTGGGGAGGCGGTGCCTATACTTGGTCACTTCAAATTAAGATGTATTTCAAAAAGGAAAATGGAGATTGGGTAATCATAAAGCAGGTAGCTTCGATGTACTAAAAAAAGAAGTATATTCTAAAAATCTAGAATATACTTCTTTTTTTTTATAATTTTAATTTATTTCCGTCTTTGTAGACTTCATCAATAATAGCCCCACCCAGGCAAACATCACCGTCGTAGAAAACAACAGCTTGACCAGGAGTTACAGCTCTTACTGGTTCATCATAGATAACTTTTACATTACCATCTTCAAGAACTTGTACTTTAACTTTAGTATCTTCTTGTCTGTATCTGAATTTTGCTGTGCATTCGAATTCTTTACCTAAATCTTTATCAGTAGTAAATGATAGAGAAGAAGCTAGTAATGAATCTGAATATAGAGCTGGGTTGTGGAATCCTTGACAAACGTATAGAGTATTTGATTCTAAGTCTTTACCACAAGCGAACCAAGCACCAGCACCAGTGTCTTTAGAACCACCTATACCTAGACCGTGTCTTTGTCCAATAGTGTGGTACATAAGTCCGTAGTGAGTTCCTCTTTCTTTACCTTCTAGGTCAATCATCTTACCTTTTTGTGCTGGTAGGTATTGAGATAAGAATTCTTTAAAGTTCTTTTCTCCGATAAAGCAGATACCAGTTGAATCTTTTTTCTTAGCTGTAGCTAGTCCAGCTTTTTCTGCGATTTCTCTTACTTCAGATTTTTGTAAGTGACCAACAGGGAAAAGAATATCTTTTAATTGTTTTTGAGATAGTTGGCTAAGGAAGTAAGTTTGATCCTTGTTATTATCCACACCTCTTAATAGAAGTCTTTCTCCGTCTCTTTCTTCAGTTCTAGCATAGTGACCAGTTGCTACGTAATCAGCACCTAAATCATAAGCGTAGTCTAAGAATACACGGAATTTGATTTCTTTATTACACATGATATCAGGGTTAGGAGTTCTTCCTTTTTTATATTCATCAAGGAAATAAGAGAATACCTTATCCCAATATTCTTTTTCAAAGTTAATAGAGTAGTAAGGAATATCTAACTGTTCACAAACTTTGATAACATCAGCATAGTCTATATCTGATGTACATACACCATTCTCATCTTTGTCTTCCCAGTTCTTCATAAAAACTCCGACTACATCATAGCCTTGCTCTTTTAGTAGGTAGGCAGTAACTGATGAATCAACACCACCACTCATACCAACGACGACTTTTTTCTTTGTCATATTAACCTCTTTCTAAAATTCTTTCTTCTAATTTTGCTATTTTATCTACTAATATATCAAGTTTTTCTTTATTTGTATTGAAACCAATACTTATTCTAACTGAATTTTCTGCTCTAGCTTCATCAAAAATGTGAGTAATTACCTTACTAGCTTTAAGAGAACCAGAAGAACAAGCTGATGTACCAGAAATATAAATATTATTTACATCTAGGTAAGTAATGAGTCTCTGTGCTTGTATGTTTTTGAAGTAAACATTGATAATATTCGCAATAGATAGTTCTGGCGAAGCATTAACTTCAAATTCTATTTTTGATTCGTTTAATTTAGCAAGTAAATAATTTTTTAGTTCTGCAATTTGCTGAGTATGAGACCAAGTTTTTTCGATAGACTCTGCTAAAACCATAGCGCCAAAGATATCACTTGTTCCAGAACGAAGTCCATTCTCTTGACCACCACCGATTAAGAGTGGAGTAACTTGTCCGTCTCTAGCATATAAAAATCCAAAGTTATTAGTAGCTCCAATTTTATGAGCTGATACTGAAGCAAAATCGACACCTAAATCTTTAACATCGATTTCTGTTTTAGCGAATGCTTGAACAATATCAGAGTGAACTAATATATTACGTTCTTTTGCTATGTTGGTTATTTCTTTTATGGGATTAATAATACCAGTTTCATTGTTTACAAGCATAACAGAAATTAATATAGTATTATCAGAGATAGCTTCTTTTAATTTCTTAATGTCTATAAGTCCATTATTTTGGCTGGGGATTCTTATTACTTTATACCCTAGTGATTCAAGTCTGCTTGCACACTCACTAACAGAAGGGTGTTCAATTTCAGAGATGATTATTTCGCCAGATTCATAATTTTCTTTGACATGATTAAATACCATGTTGTTGGCTTCAGTTGCCCCAGAAGTAAAGATTATTTCTTTTTCTTGGGCATTAATAAAGTCAGCAATTGTTTTTCTAGCTTCTTTGAAAAATTTATTTGCTTTATTTCCCATTTGATGATTACTGCTAGGGTTAGCATAAATTTCTTCCATTTGTTTGGTTACCTTAGCATAAATATCAAAATGCTTTAATGAAGTAGCTGCATAATCTAGATATATATTTTCCATGGAAAACCTCTTTCTAATTAATGTTATAATTTTAACATAAATAGAATTAATCCTCAATTTAATAATCTTGTAAATTATTAAATAATGCTTTGACAGCGTTTTTTCTATGTATTATAATTATGAATAAGAAGGTGATTCTATGAAATTTAATAAAGAAGAAATATATATTTTTATTAAGCAAAATGTAAAAACTATATTGATGGCATTATTTTCTAGTTTTATGATAATATTTGCCTTATTATTTTTTTATTATAATGGGAAAGAGGATGAAGTTACTACTGACTTTCAGGAATATAGTCTTAGTTCAGAAACTGTTTCTAGTGTAGGAGAGTCTAGTGAAAATCAAGTTATATTTATAGATATCAAGGGACAGGTGAAAAATCCTGGTCTTTATGAAATGACTAAAAATGATAGAGTGAATGACGCTATAGAAAAAGCAGGTGGTCTATTGCCAGAAGCAGATACTTCTTCAATAAATCTAAGTCAAAAATTAAAAGACCAGATGATGATTGTTGTTTCTAAAAAAGGAGAGAAAGTTATTTCTCAACAATCAGCAGGAGCTACTGCGGGTATATCAGAGGGTTCTTCGGCTTCGCCAACTATAAATATCAACTTAGCAAGTAAAGAAGAACTTATGAAAATTAAGGGTGTTGGAGAAACAAGAGCACAAGCTATAATTGATTATAGAGAAAATGCTGGGGGCTTTACTAAAATAGAAGATATTACTAAAGTAAAAGGTATAGGTAAGGCTAGTTTCGAAAAAATGAAAGATCAGATAGAAGTTTAGGAGAAAATTAATGGATAGAATATCATGGGATGAATATTTTATGGCACAAAGTCACTTGTTATCGCTTAGATCGACATGTGCAAGACTTAGTGTTGGAGCAACAATCGTAAGAGATAAGAGAATAATTGCTGGAGGGTACAATGGTTCTATTCAAGGTGATGAACACTGTATAGATACAGGTTGTAAGGTTGTTGATGGACATTGTATAAGAACTATACATGCTGAAGTAAACGCCTTATTACAATGTGCCAAGTTTGGAGCAACAACTAGTGGTGCAACGATTTATGTTACGCATTTTCCTTGCTTGAATTGTACTAAGTCGATTATCCAAGCGGGTATAAAAGAAATATGTTATGCTGAAGATTATAGAAATAATGAATATGCAGAGGAATTATTAAAAAAATCTGGTGTTGTAGCAAGAAAAGTCGATTATCAAGTTGACGACGTAATTGCTAGAATGAAAAAATAGTGAGAATATTTTTATTAGCTCTGTTATCATTAGGAGCTATACTTTTAAATTTTGAAAAAATATTAGCTTCTAGTGTACTAATTTTATTTCTCATACTTTGTATATTAAAAAGGAATGAGATAAAAGCTAAAGAAACAGTGCTATATGTACTTGTTTTTTTAGCTTTTTTTATTCAAACCAATATTTCTATAAAAAATCATCAGTCAAAATTAAATAACTCAAACGATAAACAAGTAGTTTTAACATTAACTAGTCCGATAAGTATTAATGGAGACTATTTAAAAACTACAGGAAAGTTAGATGAAGAAAATGTACAGGTAATTTATACTGTAAATAATAAAGAAGAAAAGGAATTTTTTGAGAAGAAATTTTACGGTGGACAGCTAAAAGCTAAAGTAGAAATAACCGATATATCAGAAAAGAAAAACTTCTACTCATTTGACTATAAAGACTATCAAAATAAACGTGGAATTTATAAGCAGGTGAGAATAAAAGAAATTTTGGCAATAAACACAAAAGTAGAGGGGATTTTTAATAATATAAATCTACTAAGAGCTAAAGCAATAAAAAATATAAATAATAATTTATTATTTGATGAAAGTGGATTTTTCCAAACCTTAATATATGGAGATAAGACTAACTTAGAAAATGATGATAAAGAAATTTATGCCGAATTGGGAATAAGTCACTTACTTGCAATTTCTGGACTACATGTAGCAGCTTTATTATCAACTGTATATTATATCTTGAATAAATTTGGGATAGAAAAAAATATTAGAGAGAAAATTATTTTAATTATTTTACCAATACATACTATATTAGCCGGTTTTTCTCCATCAGTAATAAGAGCAGCTTCTATGATACTTATCTACATAATTTTTAAAAGATTAAAATTATCGAGTTTAGTAGCCTTGTTGTCGGTATTTATGGTTATGATTTTTCTAAATCCATATTACATATTTGATATAGGATTTCAGTTCTCCTTCTTTATCACTTTCTCCTTACTTATGTCAGGAGATTATATTAAGGAATCATCAGAGAAATTAGAACAAGCCTTTAAGGTTTCGTTAATATCAGCTTTAGCATCGCTCCCTATAACGGTATATTATTTTAATAATCTTTCTTTTATTTCGGTTATAAGTAATTTAGTATTTGTACCGTTCTTTACAGTTATTATTTTTCCGCTAGTTTTAATTTCTTATCTAGCATTTCTTTTATGGCCAGGTTTATTTAATTTTATTTTTAGGCCTATACTAAATGGAGTATTTTATATAAACGATACTTTATTAGAAATATTTGCTTGGTTACCAAACAAAATTATAGTGGCTCATACAAATCAATATTATATTTACATATTAGTAGTCTTGGTTGTACTAGCTATGATCTTACTAAATAAAAAGTTTTATAAAAAATTTACTTTATCACTAGTTGGAATAAGTATAATATTATTTTCAATAAATTATTCGACTAACTATAATCAATATGCATATGAATTAAAATTACAAGGAAAGTCTGTATATTATATTAGAAATGAAGATAAAACAGTGCTTGTGAATACTTCTAATAATTATCCTGATTTCTATAAAGATTTCAGGAAAAAGACTAGAGAATATGATATAATGAATGAATATCAAAGTCTCCTTGATTATGAAGGGGAGTCTAGTTTCGACTATCTACTTTTAACAAAAACATCTTCGTTAGAAATTGGTCAAGCAGTTAATCTAATAGGAAAGGATAAAGTTAGAAGTATCTTACTTTTAGAAAATATACAAGATCACAAAAATATTAAAGAAGTAATAGAAATAGCTGAAATGAAGAAAATAAAAGTGGGTATTATAAAAAATAATACATCTTATAATGTATCTGGAATAAAGATAGACAATAATGAAGATAAAGTAGTATTAAATTTTAAAGATACTGAATATATAATAAATAAGGAAAAACCTAAAAAATAATGGAAAATATTTTTGTACTCTACGGAGAAAATAAAGAAGCATTATTAGAATCAAGAAAAGATTTGATTAATAAATATTTAGATAATCAAGTAGATGATTTTAATCTTATAAAATTTAATATGATGGAAACTAGGATAGAAGACCTAGTTTATGAGTGCCGGGAATCAGGATTTTTCTCTAATAGAAAAGTAGTTCTAGCAGAAAATTCAGTGTTTCTTCAAGCAAAAAGTAAAAAAATAAAAGTGGAACATGATTTAGATTTACTTTTAGAGTATGTATCAAATACTAATCCCGATGTATTATTAATTTTCACTTGCGAAGAAGGTATAGACAGTAGAAAGAAAATTAATAAGAAAATAAAAGAAGTCGGAAAAGTTATTAATTTTGAAAATTTCAAGGATGTAGAAATATCAAAATATATAATGAACTATATGAATAAAGAAGGAATAGATATTACCAGGGAAATAGCTAATTTCTTAATAGAGTATACGAGACTAGACTTTGCAGGAATAAAAAGAGAATTAGAAAAATTAGCTATATATTGTAAAGATAAAGCAAGTGTAGAAAAACAAGATATAGAAAATTTACTAGTTAGAAGTATAGAATACGATGTATTTTCTTTAACCGAACATCTTTTTAAAAAGGACTATACAAATGTGAGAAAAGTATTCGAGTCACTAAAATTAAAAGGTGAAGAGCCTATAATGCTTTTAGGATTAATAGTCTCGCAACTAAGAGTATATTATAAAGTAAAGATATTGCTTAGAGAAAATTATAGTCAAAAAGATATTGCTTCAAAACTAAAGATACATCCATATAGGGTTCAATTAGCAGCACAAGCTATTTATTACTATAGTTTAGAAGATTTATTCGATTGCATGATAATGGCAAAGGATTGCGATAAAGACCTAAAATCATCATATTTAAACAAGTATTTGATACTAGATTTATTTATAAATAAATTGATGGAAAAACTAGGGAAATAAAAAAATTAAAAAATACCTTGAAATGACAAAAAAAATCTGCTATAATTAGGTAGTTGTATTTTACAACGCCTTAATTATTCGTAATTAAGAATATTAATTAATATTTCTTAGTAGTTAAAAATTTTTATTAGGAGGTGAAAAGAATGCCAAATATTCAATCATCAGTTAAGAGTGTACGTCAAGATGCTAAAATCAACGCTGCTAACACAGCTAAAAAATCTGAAATGCGTACAGCTATCAAAAAAGCTAAATTAGCAAAAGCTGAGGGTGCTGATAATTCTGCAGAATTAGTAAACTTTGCTTTCAAAAAAATTGATAAGGCAGCTAAGACTAACCTTATCCACAAAAACGCAGCAGCTAGATACAAATCAAGCCTAAGCAAATAATTTTTAAGCGATGCTTTTGCATCGCTTTTTTTATTGAAAACATACTATATAAGGTGGTATAATTATAGTATTGTAGCGATTTACTAAATAAAGGAGGTAGCAGCTATGAAATTAAGGAAAATAGTTAAGCTTGTAGGAGCTGGATATACTATATATTCTTTATTAAAAAAAGATAAAAAAAATAAATTTTCAAATAGTGGCTTTAAAACATCTAAAACTTCAAAATTAGCGAAAGCGACAAAATACTATACTATAGCTAAGACTATAGCTAAAGTTTTAAAGTAGAATGCTAATACCTGATAAAAATTATTCATTTGTAGAAGAAAGTCCGCGTAATAAATTGACTTTCAAAAAGTTTGTAAAAGAACTTTATTATAGGTTGATGCATGATGAAATCTCATTAATTTCAGCTAATCTTTCTTATTATTTTATACTATCCTTTTTGCCAATGATTTTAGTAATTTTAGCTTTGACTCCATATTTTAATATTGACCAGAGTTATATACTGAATAGGATAGAAATAATAGCACCGGGAAGTTTAGGGGCATATATATTTAATATGATAGCTGAGGTTTTAAATAATAGAAATAATACCATCTTAACACTATCCATCATCTTTACATTATGGTCGGCATCTAATGCTATATACGGATTAATGTATGCTTTTAATATTTCATTTAGGGTGAAAGAAGAAAGAATGTGGATAACGACAAGAATAATCAGTATTTTTCTTGTAATAGTTATGATGTTAGCCATGTTTGTAATGTTAGCTCTTCTTGTATTCGGAAGACAACTAGCATGGTTATTATTTAGACAATTTGAGTTAGATAGTAATTTCTATTTAGTTTGGGGTTATGTTACGACGGTATTTCCATTAGTATTTACATTTTTTATTTTTGTAATTTTATACATATTAGCGATAAATATAAAGATGCCTTTTAAAATTGCTGTACCAGGAGCTTTATTTGCGACACTAGCCTGGTTTGCCATAAGTAAGATTTTTGGATATTATATTGATCATTTTTCAAGTTATATAAAAACATATGGTTCTATCGGTGCTATAATGTTGTTCATTATGTGGCTGTATTTTACAGGATATATTCTGATTATAGGATCAGAAATAAATGCAATTTTATATAATTACAAAGTAGAGAATAGAAAATTTGTAGAAACATATGAAGAAGTAATTAAATAGAAATTTAGATGTGTGAAGGAGATTTATTATGAAAAAAGAAATTTATTTAGCTGGTGGTTGTTTCTGGGGAGTTGAAGGATACTTCCAACAATTAGCAGGTGTAGAAGAAACTAAAGTTGGTTATAGTAATGGTCAAACAGAAGATACTACTTATCAAGATATTAAAGTAACAGACCATGCGGAAGTAATTTATCTAAAGTATGATGAGACTTTAATTAGTCTTGATGAAATATTTGCCCACTACTTTAGAATAATTGATCCAACAAGTCTTAACAAACAAGGTGAAGACAGAGGACGTCAATACAGAACAGGAATCTACTATGTTGATGAAACTACCAAAGAAAAAGCACTTGAATACATCAAGAAAGAACAAGAAAAATACGATGAAAAAATCGTAGTTGAAGTAGAAAAAGTAAATAATTATGTTGATGCTGAAGAGTATCACCAAAAATATCTAGACAAAAATCCAACTGGTTACTGCCACGTTGATTTAAGTTTAGCAAAGAAACCATTATAAGAAAAAAAGATTATAGGAGATTATAAAAATGACTAAAGTTTTAATTTTCGGACACAAAAATCCAGATACAGATACAGTATGTTCAGCAATTGCATACAACGCATTAAAAACAGCAAAAGGTGAAAACACAGAAGCGGTAATTCTAGGAGAAGTTAATGATGAAACTAGATTCGCTTTAGAAACTTTTGGAGTAGAAGTACCAAGAGTAATTACTAGCGTAGAAGAAGGACAAGAAGTAATCTTAGTTGACCACAATGAATTCCAACAATCAGTTGATGGAATTGAAAAAGCTGTAGTAAAAGAAGTAGTTGACCACCACAGAATCGCTAACTTTGAAACAGCAGCCCCATTATACTACCGTTGTGAGCCAGTAGGGTGTACAGCAACTATCCTAAAAAAAATCTTCGCAGAGCAAGGTGTAGAAATTAATAAAGAAGTAGCAGGATTAATGCTATCAGCAATCGTATCAGATTCATTATTATTCAAATCACCAACTTGTACACCAGAAGATGAAAAAACTGCTAGAGAATTAGCAGAAATCGCTGGAGTAAACATCGAAGAGTATGGATTAGAAATGCTTAAAGCAGGAGCTAACACAAAATCAAAAACAATTAAAGAATTAATTGATGTAGATGCAAAAGAATTCGTTATGAACGGAGAAAAATTAGTAATCGCTCAAATTAACACAGTAGATGCTAAAGAAGTTACGGACAGAAAAGAAGAATTAGAAGTAACTATTAACAAAGAGGTGGCTGACAAATCATTATCAGCATTTGTATTTGTAATTACTAACATTTTAACTTCTGACTCAGAAGTATTAGTATTAGGAGATAAAAAAGATAAGGTAGCAGCAGCTTTCGGAAAAACTTTATCAGATAACTTAATGACTTTAGAAGGTGTAGTTTCTCGTAAGAAACAAGTAGTACCTCAAATTACAGACGAATTTAACAAGTAGGAAAAACAATGAATAAATATAATGATTACGGGTTATGGAATTTAATCAAATCTATAATAATTAACTTTATAATAGTCATTGCTTTTGCTGGTTTTTTCAAACAAAGCTTAATCATCTCTAATATGTATTATGCATTTTCAGGAGCGGTCCTAATAACTCTATTTTATAAATTTATTAGACCCTTACTATTAATGATAAGTATCATTCCGATAATTATGACATTTGGAATTTTTATAGTAATAATAAATGCAGCAATAATAATGCTAGTTTCTTATTTACTAAGTCCACAATTTGAAATTTCTTCATTTTGGTCAGCTTTGGGATTAGCAGTATTTATATCAATCTTTAATGCTTTGCTAAATGGTGATAATAAAGTAATAATAAAAAGAATAAAGTAGGGAAGTAAAATGGGTATTGTAAAAACAATAGATATAGTTAATCAATTCAAGTTTAATATAGTTGCAGGAGAAGAAGGTTTAGACAGAATTATAGATTCTTCAGATTTATCTAGACCATCTTTAGAACTAGCGGGATATTTTTCTCACTACGATCCAACAAGAGTACAAGTATTAGGTACAACAGAACTTTCATTTTTTAAATTACTATCAGATAAAGAGAAAAAAACAAGAATGAGAATGCTTTGTACAAGGAAGACGCCTTGTATAATAATTAGTAAAGGGCACGAAGTACCTAAAGAATTGATAGATGCGGCTAAAAAATATGACACGCCAATACTGACATCAACGGATACAACATCTAATGTTATTGCTAAGATAACAATGATGTTAAACAGAGAGTTAGCACCAGAAACTTCAGTACACGGAGTTTTTATTGAAGTATATGGAATTGGTATTTTAATTACAGGTGAGTCTGGAATAGGAAAATCTGAAATTGCACTTGAATTAATAAAATCAGGGCACAGATTAGTTGCAGATGATAGAGTTGATATTATTGAATTAGAAAAAGGGCTACTTATTGGTAGATGTGGTTCTGAATTAATAAAAAATCTTCTAGAAATTAGAGGACTAGGTATTATAAATGTTATGACCTTATTTGGTACAGGTGCTGTAAGGGAACAAAAACGAGTAGACCTTAATATTCATCTAGAAACTTGGGATAAGTCAAAACAATATGAAAGACTAGGTTTAGTAAGAGAATATACAACAATCCACAATACTGAAATTGAAAGAAAAGTAATACCTGTAAGACCAGGTAGAAACGTAGCAACAATTGTTGAATCTGCAGCAATGAACTTCCGTTTAAATAAAATGGGAACAAATACGGCAGAAGACTTCGAAAAACGACTACAAGACGAAATAAAAAAGGGAGCTAAATAAAAGATGAGTAATTATTTAAATCCTATTGCTTTTGAATTTTTAGGAAGACAAGTACATTGGTATGGGATAATTATTTCGCTCACAATATTTTCAGCATATTATTTAGCAGAATTTGAATCTAGAAAAAGGGGTCTTGAAAAAGATACCCTTTTAGATTTTATATTGATAGCAATACCATTTGCCTTCATATTTGCTAGATTATATTATGTAGTATTTAGGTGGGATTATTATTCAGAGAACAAATCAGAAATAATTGCTATTTGGGATGGAGGAATAGCAATTTATGGGGGGCTACTAGGAGGTCTTATTTATCTGATTTATTTTGCTAAGAAAAAAGGATTATCTGTAATTAAATTACTGGATATTTTAGCACCAAGTTTATTACTAGGTCAAGCTTTAGGAAGATGGGGGAACTTTTTCAACCATGAAGCTTATGGTAATGTAGTAACTAGGGCAGAATTGGAATCACAATTAATTCCAGGATTTATAATTGATAATATGTATATTGCTGGTGAATATAGACAACCAACATTTTTATATGAAAGTTTATGGTGCTTACTTGCATTTATTACATTAATAGTAATTAGAAAATACTTGTATAAAGGAGAAGTATTCGCAGTTTATATGCTTCTATATGGTGTAGAACGATTCCTAGTAGAGGGCATGAGAGCTGATTCGCTTTACCTAGGGGTGTTTAGAATCTCGCAACTTGTATCTATAGGATTAATTACTTGCGGTATAATATATATCCTTTATAATAGATTAATAAATAAAAAAGAAAAAACACTATATATCAATAGTTAGAATTGAGGAATCTATGGAAAAAATATATGATGTAATTATAGTAGGAGCAGGACCAGCTGGAATGACAGCTGCTATCTATGCATCAAGAGCTAATTTATCAGTTTTAATGCTAGAAAAGAAATTCTACGGTGGACAAATGCAGTCAACTGGAGAAATAGAAAATTACACGGGATATGAAGAAATTTCTGGACCAGAACTATCAGAAAAAATGTTCCAACACTCTAAAAAATTTGGTACAGAATTTGGTTTTGGTCAAATAACAAATATTAGAGAAGAAGATGGTGTGAAAGTTCTAACAGCAGGAGCTAAAGAATACAAATCGAAAACTGTTATTATAGCAACTGGAACAGAGGCAAAATTACTAGGAATTCCTGGTGAACAAGAATTTTCTTCAAAAGGTGTATCTTACTGTGCAGTATGTGATGGAGCCTTTTTCAGAAATAGAAAAGTTGTAGTAATAGGTGGAGGGGATTCAGCAGTAGAAGAAGCACTATACCTATCTAACTTAGTAGAAAAAGTAACAATCGTTCACCGTCGAGATGAATTAAGAGCGCAAAAAATTCTTCAAGACAGAGCCTTTGCTAAAGACAACATCGAATTCGTATGGGACTCAGTGCCAGTAGAAATCAAAGGAGAAGCTAAAGTTACATCTGTAAGTGTTAAGAATGTGAAAACAGAAGAAGTAACAGACATAGAAGCAGAAGGAGTATTCATCTACATTGGAATGAATCCACAAACAGCTGATTTCAAAGATTTAGGTATCCTTGATGATTTTGGTTATATACCAACAGATGAACACCTTGCAACAAAAATTCCAGGAATCTTTGTTGCTGGAGATGTAAGACAAAAAGAAATTCGACAAGTTGTAACAGCTGCATCTGATGGAGCGATTGCTGCACAATCAGCTTACAAATTTATCGAATTATCATAATAAAGAATATACTAAAGAGTACATTACAAATTAGTGAATGTACTCTTTTTTTATTGTAGAGAAATATACTTAGTTGTATAATGATAGTGAATTAGGAGTTGATAAATATGGAAAAATTAGAAAAATTAAAAAATAGGTATTTAAATATAGAGCATCCTTACTGGAGGCAGAATGATTGGTTAAAGAAAGTAGAGAGTATTTTTACAGATATTCATTATAGAAAAGATATAACATTGGAAGAACAATATATATTTGATTTAGAACGTTGTTTAGTTACTCCTGCGACATCTGAGAGATACAGGGAAAAAATTAAATTATCTGATGATGAGTATAGTGAATTGACTAAGAAAAGAGTGAAAATAGTTACAGAGAAAACAAAAGAAGTAGTAGAGTGGTATAATAAATTATAGAAAATTTTTACCAAAAAAAGAGGTGTTTTAATATGAGTTCCAAAGAACAATTTGAATTATATTCAATTTTCGAGCCTTATTTAATTTTTGAAATAAGGAAAATTAATGGGAAATATAATAATAGAGAGTATTTAAGAGAAGATGCTCCAAAAGAAGTAAGAGAAGCATATAAAAAACATCAGAACTACATTACATCTGATAAGTACGAACCCATAAGATAGGAGGATGTTTTGGAATATTCAAGAATAATTTTGGAGCTGTTAAGACAAGGAGCAGAAGGGGAAGTTGAAGATTACAGTAAATATTTTTTCGAACTTACTGGTAAACTAGGATTTGAAGAAGAATTTGCTGAAGGTTGGTTAAAAGAAAATGAAAAATTATTTGATTTAATAAATGATGAACTTATATTTTATTTTTATGCTGAAGAAGATACAAATAATAGAGAATTATGTAAAGAATTTCTAAAACCCTATTATGAAAAAGCTAAAAGATTAGTAAAATAATAGTAGTAAAGAAAGGTAAGAATATTTATGAAATATAGTAAACAAGTTTTAAAAATGTTAGAAGATGCAGTAACTGGGAAAATAGATGATTTTTGGGATTTTTCTTTTGATTTTAACGCTCTGTTTGGAGAAGATGAAGAATTTGCTGATGCTTGGTATGAAGAAAATCCTGAAATGTTTGATATTTTAAATGATTATGAAGTTATGATGTTTTTAGAAGAACATGATACTAGTGATAAACAAGGATATATTGATTTCTTAACGACTTATTATGAAAAAGTAAAAGATTTAGTAAAGTAAACACTTAACATTTTGTTAGGTGTTTTTGTTTTGAAAGAAAAAGAAAATTTTTTGAATATTTTATTCATTTACAGATTATTCTATGATATAATAAAAAGATAAATTATGTAAAGTAAGTTTACAGAATAAATGAAATTTAGGAAGTGCTTTATGAAAGAAAAATTATTATAGAAAGAAGGTTGTCAGTGAGAACTGAATAATTATGAAAAGTTTTAAAATTTTATTATTAGACAAAAAATTACCCAGCCATGAACAGGTATTTTTTGCTTTATTATTAACATATGTATGTGGATTTTTCGATGCTTACACATTTGTTAATTATAATGGTCAATTTGCTAACGCACAAACTGCTAATATTATTTTTATTGGAATGGAATTAGCGAATACAAATTATTTGGGAGCTTTAAGGTATGTACCACCTGTAATAGCGTTTATAATAGGTGTACTTTTTAACGAATTTATAATGAATAAGTATAGAAATGTATCCATAGCACGATATATAAACTTGTCGTTATTGATACAAACTTGTTTGCTAATTTTTGCATATATAGTTCCGAAGATTTGGTTTATAAATGTAGTGCCACTAGTAATTTCATTTGTATGTGCTATGCAATTTGACTCTTTTAGAAGTGTTAACAAGGTACAATTTGCAAGTATTTTTTGTACAGGAAATTTAAGATCAGCTACAGAGCATATTTTTAGATATGTGTTCAAAAAAGAAAAAGAATCAATGGAGAAATTTATAATGTACAGTGCCTTGTTAATTTCATTTATAGGTGGCGTAATTTCAGGAGGAGTATTATCAAAGTGGATGGGGCATCACGCTATATTAATGGCTATATTAGTATTTATAATTAATTTGGCAGGTGCTAGTATTCATGAACAAAATAGATATAGAAAGAGTCAAAAATAGGTGAAATTATGTCGACAAGAGTAATAGAAAAATTTCATAGTTATTTAGAAAATAAAAATTTATCTAAAAATACTATAGATTCATACATGCTAGATATAAATAAGATTAATAAATACTCAGTAAAGAAAATATTGGAAAATTTCACAACAAATACAGATGATGTCAATTCTTATTTATTTATGCTGAAACAAAAAGGATACAGTATTACAACGATTCTAAGAAGTTTATCTACAATAAATGTTTTTAATAAGTTTTTATTTGATGAAAAAATGATAGGACATACAATCAAAATGGAACTACCTTTTGATAAAAAGTCAGAAGCAAATGAAGAATTTGTTATTTTTACTAGGAAAGAAGTAGCTGAAATTTTAAATTTTGAATCAGAAGACATTTTATCATTAAGAGATAGAGCAATCTTTGAATTAGTTTATGCAATAGGTATAAAACCTACGGATTGTATAGCTTTAAATCGTGAAAATTGTAATTTTAATATAGGTTATTTAAAATATAAAAAGGATAATATTTTTCATACAATACCGTTAAACAGAGAAACTCTAGATGCAATTTCTAAATATCTAGAGGCTCTAGAAAAACAAGGTATAAAACATGAAAAATTATTCTTATCTAGTAAAAAAGAAGCATTGAGTAGACAAGGTTTTTGGAAGATATTTAAGAAGAGACAAGCAGATCTTGGATATAAAAAAGATTTATCTCCAACAACATTTAGAAACTCTCTAGCTATCCATCTTTTAGAAGATGGTATTGCGGTTGAAGATGTTAAGGAACTTCTAGGATTAAAGAGTATTAATGCTTTGAAACCATATTTGGAAAGATTGGAATCAAAAAATATTAGTAGAATCTTACAAAATCATCCTAGAAATAAAATAAGGTAAGAAGAATATGTATAAAGTTAATTTAGAAGTATTTCAAGGACCATTAGATGTACTTCTTCATTTAATTGAAAAAATGGAGATAGACATACATAATGTAAAAATTTCACAGCTAACTGAAGAATATCTGGAATATATTAAATCTTTAGATGAAATTTCTATAGAGAATGCAGAAGAATATATAGTAATGGCGGCTACTTTGATTCATATAAAAAGTAAAAGATTATTACCGCAACAAGAAACAGAAGTAGCTGCGGAAGACGTAGAAAGTGAAGAAGATTTACTTCAAAGGCTTATAGAATATAAAAATTATAAAGAAATGCAAGATGTTTTTTATTCTATGCAAGAAGAAAGACAAGATTTTGGAGATAAAGAAAATCAAGACTTGATAATAGAATCGAGATTGATGGAGATGTCAGCTCAGAAATTGCAATTAGCCTTCAAAAGAATAATATCTAATAAAAAATTAGAAAAACAAGCAGAAGAATCTATTAGATATAGAAAAGAAATTTCCCTTCCTAAAATAAAAGATGATATTTTGTATCAAATTAATATAGAAGGAAAAGAATATCTAGAAGATATAATCTCTGCTTATGAAACAAGAGAAGAAATAGTTGCGTGTTTTATCTGCACATTAGATATGTTAAGAGATGGGCTTATTGACACGCAAGAAAATGGCGAAAAATTAAAAATTATATTATTATAGTAGAGTAGGTAATATATGGAAACATTGGAATCAAACTACAATGTATTAGAAGCCTTGCTTTTTATAAAAGGAGAAGATGGAGTAAGCGTCGAGTATTATTCTAGCTTCAAAGATCTATCTAAGGAAGAGGCTGCTGAACAATTAGAGAATTTTAGAGAAGAATATAATAAAAATAATTCAGCTCTGATGATAAAAAAATTTGGTAATACCTATAAAATGTTGGTTGTAGATACAATATTTAAAGAAATAAAAGAAAAATTATCTACAAAAAAATTAACAAAATTATCAAAAGCAGCCATGGAGACATTGGCAATTATCGCTTATAATCAACCAATTTCAAAAGTGGAAATTGAAAGTATTAGGGGAGTAGCTAGTGATAATATTATATCTGGTTTATTAGAGAAAGAATTAATTTACTCTGATAAGGTAATGGATAAAATTGGTAGACCAAAGTTATATGAAACAACGGAATATTTTTTAGATATTTTTGGATTAGAAAGCCTAGAAGATTTACCGGAAGTTAAAGATGATGCTAGTCGTGATGAAGAAATCGACGAGTTTTTAAAATAATAGGAGAAAATAATAATGCAAGAAAGATTACAAAAGCTAATAGCGGCCTCAGGATACACATCAAGAAGAAAAGCAGAGCAACTTATATTAGAAGGAAAAGTAACGGTTAATGGTGAAATAGTAAAAGAGCTAGGAGTAAAAGCAGGACCTAGTGATATAATCATAGTAGAAGGAACTAGATTATTAAAAGAAAATAAGAGATATTACTTATTCTATAAACCAGAAAAAGTTATTACTTCAATGTCTGATGAAAAAGATAGACAATGTGTTAAAGACTTCTTTGCTGGTGTGCCTGAGAGAGTTTTCCCAGTAGGGCGACTTGACTATGATACATCTGGTGCTTTAATTATGACTAATGATGGGGAGTTCACTAACTTAATTACTCACCCAAGTCACAAGATTAAGAAAACTTATATCGCAAAAGTAAAAGGTAAAGTAGAAGAAAGACACATTAAGATTCTTAAAACTGGGGTAAGAATAGAAAACTACAAGACAGCTCCAGCAAGAGTAGAAGTATTAAAAAACAAAAACAAATCATCTAATACTTTAGTTCAAATAACTATTCACGAAGGGAAAAACAGACAGGTAAGAAAAATGTTTGAAGCCCTAGGTTATGAAGTAGTTAAACTTAAGAGAACAGCTATTGATGACTTAACATTAGAAGGATTAAAAATTGGAGAATACAGACCGTTAACTATTCACGAAGTTAGAGTTTTAGTTAATAAAGCAAAAAACGGAAAATAATCGGTCATTAGGAGAGTTATATGTCTAAAAGAATACTTGTGGTAGATGATGATGCCCAAATAAGAAAATTAGTAACATTATATCTTGAAAAAGAAAATTACGAAATTACAGAAGTAGATAATGGAAAGGCTGCATTAGAAAAATTACTTGCAGAAGATTATGCTTGTGTCTTGCTAGACATTGATTTACCAGGAATAAAAGGAACCAACGTTCTAGAAGAATTAAGAAAATGTAAGAGAACACCTATAATTATGGTCTCAGCTAATTCTGAAGAAGAAATAAGAATAAAGGCTTTTGAAATAGGTGCAGATGACTATGTAATCAAGCCATTTTCTCCTAGAGAACTTGTCCTAAGAGTTAATGCCTTGCTGAGTAGAGTTCAACCACTTGAGCAAGAAAAAAAATTAGATAATGTAATTTCAATTGGAGATTTATCAATATTACTAGATTCTAGAAAAGTACTAGTAGATAGTAAATCAGTAAATTTTGCACCTAAGGAATACGAGTTATTACTATTCTTAATAGAAAATAAAGATAAGGTTTTTTCAAGAGATGCATTGCTAGAAGAAGTTTGGCATTATGAAATATATGGAGATCCAAGAACAGTGGATACTCATATTAAAAAGGTTAGAAAAAAATTAGAAGTAGAATCAGAAAAAGCAGCTAAATCTATAGTAACTGTATGGGGAGCTGGTTATATGTTTGATTCTAGTAAAATTTAAGGAGTTAGTATGACTATTGTATACAAAGCAATAGCTAAATCTGTTAGATTTGCTAGTAGATTAGCTGGTAAAAAAGGTACAGACCTTCCTGGAAAAGTATTAAGAAGGGTTGATGCCAATGTACTGAAAAAAATTACAAAAGATTTTGACGATATAGTTTTTGTAACAGGAACTAACGGAAAAACAACAACATCAAACCTAATTGGTTACACATTAAGAAAAGCAAACGTAAAGATAGTAAATAATTTCGAAGGGGCTAATATGCTAGACGGAATTATTTCTACATTTGCCGTTCAGACTAACAAAGATACAAAATTAGCAATTATTGAAATTGATGAAGGATCTATTAAGAGAGTAATGCAGTACATTACACCTACTAAATTTGTTTTTAACAACTTCTTTAGGGATCAAATTGATAGATTTGGAGAGATTGATACTCTTATCGAAACGATAGCTAATCAAATTAAGGGGAAAAATATCCAGTTAATCCTTAACTCGGATGACCCATTTGTAACACGATTAGACAAGTATGGAGTAAATAACAGATACTTTGGTGTTAATGCTGATGCTTACCAATTCGAAGATATCGGTATTACAGAATCTAAGTTCTGTCCAGCATGTTCTAAAGAATTAAATTATTCACATGTACACTATAGCCAAATGGGGATCTACTCTTGTGATAACTGTGATTTCAGGAGAATTGAACCTAACTATAATGTAACATCTGCTAAGGTAGATCCACTAATCACTCTATCAATAAATGGAGAAAAAGAATTTACTACTTCTCAATTAGGTGATTTCAATATCTATAACTTATTATCAGCCTATGCAACACTGGATACAATAGGATTAGATAAAGAAAAAATTATTGATGGACTATCTACATACACTTCTAACAACGGAAGAATGCAGACTATTAAAACATCAGGAAAAACAACATCATTATTAAACTTAGCTAAGAACCCAGCAGGTATGAATGCATCATTAGCAATAGCTAATTCTATGGATAAGTCTACAGAAATAAATTACCTATTAGTATTAAACGATAACGGTGCTGATGGATTCGATATTTCTTGGATTTGGGATACAGACTTTGATATTCTACAAGGACAAAATATCAAGAATATAGTATGTTCTGGTAAACGTGCTAAAGAATTAGCCCTAAGACTTAAGTATGCTGATATTAAGGCTGAAGTTTTTGTAAATGAAAATATTAAAGAAGCAGTAGCTAAACTTAAGACTTTTGATCAAGAATACAATATAGTAATACCAAACTATACAGCCTTGGTAGAAACTCAAAAAGAGTTAGAAAGTAGGTAAATATGAAGTTAAAATTATATCACTTTATGCCAGATAAACTTAACTTATATGGAGACATAGGAAATGTTATTTCTCTAAAGAAACGTTGCGAATGGCGTGGGATTGACTTAGAGATTGAAAATATTACTGATACAACAGGAATTAAATTAACTGACTGTGATATGTTCTTTATCGGTGGTGGTTCTGATAGAGAGCAATGTATAGCTACTGAACAATTTGCTAAAATCAAGGATGAATTCAAGTCAGCTATAGAAGGTGGGGTTCCAGCACTTACTATTTGTGGTGGTTACCAATTCTTAGGGGAATACTACAAGGCAGCAGATGGTACAAAATTAGCAGGTCTAAACATCTTAGACTTCTATACAGAATCTTTAGCTGATAGACCAAGATTAATTGGTAATATCTTAGTAGAGTCTGAACAATTTGGAGACATCGTAGGATTTGAAAACCATGGTGGTAGAACATACCACAACTATGGAACATTAGGACATGTAGCAGTAGGATATGGAAACAACGATGACGATAAAAAAGAAGGTATTCTTTACAACAATCTTATTGGAACATACTTACACGGTCCAATCTTACCTAAGAACCCTAAAGTATCAGACTTCTTAATCCAAGGAGCTCTTGATAACAAATATGGTAAAGGAAACTATGATTTCCCAGAATTAAATAACGATATCGAATTAGATGCCAACAAATTTATGGCACAGCAATTGAGAAATTCGGTTAAGAAATAAAAAGGAGCCTGTAATGGCTTCTTTTTTATGTTATAATTGAGAAAAGATTAAGGAGGAAAGAAGTAATGGAATTTGTATATAAAGATTACACAGAAGTAAAAATTGATGAGTTAGTAGAATTATATAAGGATGTTCAGTGGTCAGCCTATTATGAGGATCCTAGTGTATTAGAAAATGCTGTTAAGAATTCTCTATATGTAAGAGGAGTTTATCTAGAAGATGAACTAGTAGCCCTAATAAGAGTAGTGGGAGATGGTCACTATATGATTTATGTTCAAGATATTTTGGTAAAAGAAAAATATCAAAGACAAGGTATAGGAAGTAAACTACTAAAATATGTTTTAGACAAATATAAAAATGTAAGACAAACAATGCTTATCACAGAAAATGAAGAAAAGACAGTTGCATTCTATAATTCGCTAGGATTTACAGATATAAAAGTACTGTACGATGGAGTAGCTTTTGGAATATATAGGTAATAATATGAAAGAAACTAAAAGTAAAATAAGAAAAGAAGTGCTAGAAAAATTAGCAAGATATAGAAAGGAAGAAAGAGAAGAAATCTCCAATACCTTATGTCAAAAGGTCATAGCAAGTTTAGAATTTATCCAAGCTAAGACTATTGCCATAACACTAGCTCACAAACTAGAATGGGATACGAGTTTAATAATAGAAGAAGTTTGGAAACAAGGAAAGCAAGTATGCATTCCTAAAACATATCCACAAGGAAAAATGGATTTTTATATTTATGATAAAGAAACAAAATTAGAAAAATCAGCTTTTGGGATAGATGAACCAAAGGATAGCAAGTTAGTAACAAAAGAAGAGATAGACCTAATTATAGTACCAGGTGTGGTTTTCGATAAGGAAGGCTATCGTATAGGTTTTGGTGGTGGATATTATGATAGATATCTAGCAGACTACCAAGGAAAAACTATAGCCCTAGCATCTAAAGAACAGATAGTAGAAAATGTTTATAGAGAAGATCACGATGTGGCAGTTAATAGGGTGATAATAGAAAAGGATTAAGAACAAGTATAGGCTTGTTCTTTTTTTTATTTGAATGGTATATTATTGGTATTTAAAGTCTAGATTTACTATAATAATATAGGTTGAAAAAAATAGAAATTTATAGTATTAGGGGACTACACATGGAAAAGATAAATAATGAATATAGAGAAAGAGCAGAGTTGCATAGAAAAATTTGGGCTATTGCTGATGATGTTAGGGGAGCAGTTGATGGTTGGGATTTTAAGCAATATATTTTAGGAATATTATTCTATAGATTTATCTCAGAAAACATGTGTGAATACTTTGATAAAGTAGAGCAAGAAATAGATCCAGAATTTTATTATGCAAACATAAGTGATGAAGAAGCACTAGAGGATTTTTTACCTGGTACAATAAACGATAAAGGATTCTTTATTAAGCCAAGTCACTTATTTGTGAATGTAGTAAAAAATGCTAGAAACAATGAAAATCTAAATGTAGATTTAGCAAATATCTTTAAAGAAATAGAAGCTTCAGCCATTGGTTCTAGATCAGAAGATGATATTAAAGGTTTATTCGATGATGTCGATACTACAAGTAATAGATTAGGTGGAACAGTAGAAGAAAAGAATAAGAGACTTGCTGACATCTTAGAGGGTATAGCAGATATAGATTTTGGTAAATTCCAAGATAATGATATCGATGCCTTTGGTGATGCATATGAATATCTTATTTCTAATTATGCATCAAATGCAGGTAAGTCAGGAGGAGAGTTCTTCACTCCGCAAAGTGTATCAAAATTATTAGCTAAAATAGTAATGATAGGTAAAGATAAAATCAACAAGGTATATGACCCAACATGTGGTTCAGGATCTTTACTGTTACAAATGAAAAAGTTATATGATGATAATGTGTTAGAAGAAGGATTCTACGGACAAGAGATTAACATGACTAACTACAACTTGGCTCGTATGAATATGTTCCTTCATAATATCAATTATAGTGACTTCAATATTAAAAGAGGAGATACTCTATTAAGTCCCATGCACATGGATGAAAAACCATTTGATGCAATTGTATCTAACCCTCCATATTCTGTTAAGTGGGTAGGGGATAATGACCCTACATTAATAAATGATGAAAGATTTGCACCTGCAGGTAAACTGGCCCCTAAAACTAAAGCAGACTTTGCCTTTGTGATGCATTCCCTAAATCATCTTTCATCGAAAGGAAGAGCAGCTATCGTTTGTTTCCCTGGTATTTTTTATAGAGGTGGTGCAGAGAAAACTATCCGTAAATATCTAGTAGAAAATAACTTTGTAGAAGCGGTTATTTCATTACCTGATAATTTATTCTTTGGTACATCGATCGCAACTAATATTTTTGTACTAGCAAAAAATAAGGTAGACAATAAAATTTTATTTATTGATGCTAGTAAAGAATTTAAAAAAGAAGCTAGTAACAACATTCTAACAGAGGAAAATATACAGAATGTTATAGACTTATTTAAAAATCCTGAATCTGTAGAATATAAATCAAAATATACAAGTATAGAAGAAGTAGCAGAGGCAGATTATAATCTTTCTGTATCTTCATATGTAGAAAAAGAAGATACTAGAGAAAAGATAGATATAGTTCAACTTAATAAAGAAATAGAAGAAACAGTAAAAAATATCGATAGATTAAGAGCAGAAATCAATCAGATAGTTAAAGATTTAAGTTAGGAGATAGAAGAATGAATCGTATAGAAAAAATGATAGCAGACCTATGTCCTAATGG
>JAUMWC010000009.1:55658-59196 GCA_030529855.1 Gemella sp. | reverse complement strand
GCTTTTAATGCTGCTTCCATTGTTGGAATAGTTGCTGAACAGATACATGTCATCCAGTCAGCTCCCCTTACTGCATTGTTTTTAGCAATCGTACCACCTGCATCTGCACATTTAGTGTCAGCTACGATAATTTTTTCTGGGAATAAGTTACGTAATACTTCTACTAATTCACTACCTACTTGTAGTAAACATACTGTTCCAGCTTCAATAATGTCTACTTCATGCCCTACTGAAACTGCTGCTTTAATAGCTCCTTTTAAATCTGAGTGGTCTAATGCTACTTGTAAATTTGGAATTCTTTTTGTCATTGTTTTTTCTCCTTAATATTATTATATTCTTCTATATAAACTTCCCTATATCATCTAAATAAAATTATGCGTCTAAATCTAATCCTGCTAAGTATGGGCTGTTTTTAGATTCATCTACCATCGCTAAAACTTCTTCTGGTGTTTTACACTCACATAATCTTGCAATTGAGTTCTCTAATTCAAATAATGCTACTATTTGTGGAATAGCCACTGAAGTATGAATAGCTGATGTTGTTGCAGCTAATGTTAATAATACTGATACTTCTTTTCCATCTGAAAATGTAACTGGTTGGTCTAGAGTAATTAATGAGAATGCATCCCTATGTACTCCTACACCCGCTTGTGCGTGTGGCATTGCCATACCTGGCATTAAAATGTAGTATGGTCCATATTCTTCTGTTGAAGCTAAAATTGCTTCATAGTATTCTCTAGTTACCGCTCCACTATCAATAAGTGGTTGAACTGATAACTCGACTGCTTCTTGCCAAGTTTCTGCGTGTAATCCTAATCTAATTGAATCATTTTCTTTAAAAGCTCTTGTTAAATTCATTTTTTCTTCTCCTAAAATTATACTTTATAAAATTAAGGGTTGGGCTATAACCCAACCCTTTCTATTTCTTACAAATCCTTATAGAACTTCTTGTAATTTTGCTTTGATTTCAGCGTCATCCATTAAGTTTTCTAATCCTACCAATTTACCAGTAGTACGTCCTTCTAATTCTTTGATTAAGTGGTTAGATGCGATAACGATGTCGTATCCTGATGCTAATGATTTAGCTTCCCCTACTGAACAAGATGCTGATTGGAAATCAGTTACACCTAATTGTCTTAGAGCGTTCTCAACTTTCATCTTGATAACCATTGAAGATCCCATTCCATTTCCACATGCTGTTAATACTTTTACCATTTTATTTTTCCTCCAAAAATTTGTTTTTTTTTTTTTATTTTTTAAACTTTAGTTATTCTCTTCTATAAACTTTTTTCTCTTCTATAAAAATTGTTTGATATTATTGAGCTTCCCCGCGGTAGTATTTCTCTTTATCTTTAGCTCTTGCATATTGCAGTTGAGGTAAGATTAAGAAGAATAGACACACTAGAACATATCCTAGAACTCCTAAGCTTTCGAATAAGTATCCGAATGGTAACCAAGGTAATACGAAGTCGATGTTTCCGTGGTAACCACCAACTAGTCCAAGTAATGCTACTGCTAACGCTCCAAGTGCTACTTGAAGAATACCAGAGATGAATGATAGTGCGACTGCCGCTTTCCATCCACCACGCTTGTCAGCATATACTGCTATAGCCGCGTTATCAAAGAATACTGGTACGAAACCTGTAATAATTAGTATTGGGTTTTTAAAGATTACTAATAATGCTATTGTAATAAGTTGTCCTACTAGACCGAATGCGAATCCTGAAAGAACTGCGTTTGAAGAACCGAATCCATAAGATGCAGCTACGTCTACTGCTGGGAATGAACCAGGTAATAATTTTGATGAAATACCTTGGAAGGCATTTGTTAACTCAGCTACGAACATACGCACACCTTGCATTAAGATGAATAGGTATACTGAGAATGTTAAAGCTGTTTGTAATACATACATAAAGAATGCTTGTTTAGCTGGGTTGAATACATCTCCAGTTGTGATTACAGTTTTATCCGCCATAATTTCTGGCCCTAATACTGCAAGAATCGCTCCGAAGAATACAATCATAAGTGTTGCTGATGCTACCACTGTGTCGTGGAAGATATTTAAGAATCTTGGTAACTTTAAGTTATCTAAATTATCTTCTTTCTTACCGAAGTAAGGAGCTACCTTATCTACAAACCATAAAGCGAATTGTTGTTGGTGTCCGATTGCGAATCCTCCACCACCTGTTAATCTTTGTGTAGCTTCTACTGTTAAGTTAGAACTCACTGCCCAGTAAAGACCACAGATAAGACCTACATAAAGTGCTGCTGTACTTCCTTGTAATGATGGAATTAGTAGTAAGACGAATACTGATACTGTTGCTGCTTGTTGAACCATTATGTGTCCAGTTATGAACAGTGTACGCACTTTTGTAATTTTACGAAGTGCTACTAAAAGAATGTTAACTCCGAATCCGATTAAAAGTGCTGTTGTTGCTACTTCTATGAATCCCATTTCAGTTAACTTTTGGTTAGCTGCTGTTAGACCAAAGTATGGGTCAATAACTGCGGCGTTTAAACCAAATCTTTTATCTAGTGCTGCTAGTACCGGACGGAATGTTCTTACAAGACCTCCAGCACCTACATCAAGGATTAAATACCCTACTGTTGCTTTAATGAATCCAGCAAATACTTCATGTGCTGGTTTCTTTAGTAGTGCATATCCTATTAATACTAATAGACCTACGAAGAATGCTGGTTTCTGCAAGATGTTTTGCGAGAACCAATTTAATATAGTAATTAATATTTCCATATTATCTACTCCTTTTTATTTAATTATTTTCCTTACACTTTTATTGTATAGGTTTTCATAATATAAAAAAAGACCAAAGAATACCCATCTATCTGTTCAAGGTTGGTACATTTCAATTACTATATAGTGATATTTTGGCAAAAATAAAAAAGGTAACCATAGTTACCTTTAATTTTCTTCTTTTAATAATTCACTACTTCCTCAATATCTTCTCCATAGATTTTCCTTTTGCCAACTCGTCTATCATTTTATCTAGGTATCGGACTTCTCTCATAATTGGATCTTCTATTTCTGCTATATTTACACCACATATTTTTCCTTTAATCAGATGTCTATTCGGATTTAGATTGGGGGCATTATTGAAGAACTCTTCATACGTTATTTCTGTTCTCAGCATACTTTCTAGTTCTTCACTTGTATATCCTGTGTGCCACGTTGTAATTTGATCAACTTCTTTTCTTGTTCTTTCTTTTCTTTCTGCTTTTCCGATTAACATTGGGTACACCTTCGCAAATAACATTTCATTTATAGTTTTTCTCGCCATAATTACTCCTATAATTTGTGATTATTTTATTGTAACATACTTTTGAATCATTTATAAAAAAGATAGGTAACTAACTTCTAGTTACCTATCTTTTTCTCTATACTAAACTATTCAGAGTTCTACTATTTATTATATGTTATTCTTCTTGTTGTAAACAGCAATAAGAATGTAAAAATACTTATCAGAACTAATCCTACATAATTAACTGTAGTTTTAATAGCCGTTGTTTTTGGTAATACATT
>JAUMWC010000009.1:0-55558 GCA_030529855.1 Gemella sp. | reverse complement strand
TCACCTTTTGATGTTACTACTGGTAATTTTAACTCTTCTAACGCTGGTTGTGTTAGTGATTCACCTTTCAAACTCACATTTGGAACTGATTTCTCATCTAATGGATTTGAGTTATTCATTAATTCCACTACATTAGTAAATCCATCTCCGTCAGTATCTGCATCAACTTCTAAACTTATTTCTTCTAAAGCTGGACGATTTGCTGATTCTCCATCTTTCTCTAAATCACCTTTAGCGAATAGACTTAAGTAAACATTGTTACGTCCTTTTTCTAAAACATATTCAAAATTATTTTTAGAAGATTCATAAGCTCTTGGTAATTCCACACTTACTTTATAAGGATTGATTGCTAAACGTTTTTCATAAACACCTGCAACAAATTTAGAAGCTGGTAATTCTTCTTTCGTTCCATCTTCCGATACAACATAAACTTTCGAACCTTCTGGTAAGGCTCCATCAAATGAAAGTTTGAATAATCCATAATCAATAGCTTCTACTAAGAAGTCTACCGCTTGAAGTGTATTATCTTCAGTTACAGTAAATTCTAATGTTTTCTCTCCAACGATACGAGCATATTCTTCATCTAGAAGTAACATTTCGATAGTATACTTACCAAATGGCATTTTGTGAGATCCTTCTCCTGCCATTGTTGCTTCATTTACTAAATTTCCTTGCTCATCTCTAATGAAGTATCTGAACCCTACACCTTCTAGTATTTTCTTAGTTTCTTTATCTTTTAGTCTGAAGTTTACGATACCTACTTCATTTCCTAATGCTTCGTAATCTGCAAGGTTAACATTCCAGATGTTTCCTGCGTGATCTTCTACATTGAAGTAAATTCTATCAATTCGTAAGTCATCTCCACGTACATCTTTTTCTGGTAAAACATAAGTTCCATCTTCATTTCGTTTTAAGTAAACCTTCTTAGTTTCAGAAACTTCTACATCATATCCTGATGTATCTTCTTCGATTGGTTCTCCATCGTCATCTAGTTTTGGTTCTAATACATAGTAAAGTTGCTCTCTGTACAGACCTGTTCCATTTTCGATTGTTGGACGTGGTTTAAATGTACGTTTCTCTAAATCTAGCACACCTGTTGTAACAGCTGGGTTTACTGTATCAACAGTTACTTTAAATTCGTGTGATTGTTCTTTAGATCCTGGAACTACTGAGTGGTAAGATACTCGGTAAATATAGTCACCATCAGCAACAACTTTTCCATTTTGATCTTTACCATACCAAGGACTTAAATCAACAATTACTGATTTAGGGTTAGAATCTTTGTTACTGAAGTAGTTTTTGATACCTGTGTCTACTCCGCTTCCTTGCCATACAGGATTCTTGAACTCTTTGTCATCTGCTTTATAAACAGCTACTTTCAAGTCAGAGAAGTTTCTTAAGAATACCGCTCTTAAGATTACAGAATCTCTATTATCATCTGCATTTGGTGAAATTGCAAAAATTGGATTTCCTTCTGAATCTCTCTTGATTGTGTATTCACCTTTTTCATTTTCAAATGTTCCTAAAGTTATAGGAGTACCTGCTGTGTAATTTCCATCTAGGTGATCCCATTCTGAAACAGTTGTATATAAACTTGTGTAGTCAGAATCTTCTGTTTGTTTTAATTCTTTATTTTCTGGAATTGTAAAGTAGAATGGATTTTCTCCATCTTTGAAATCATAGATTGGTTTTTCCATTACTGCTAGGTCTTGGAATTGTCCTTTAAATCCAACGAATGGTATACTTAAGGCTTCTAATCCATCTGTTACATCTAATAATCTTACAAACCCTTCTAAGAAATAACCATTTTTCATTTGTTCTGTTAGTTCAGCTGTGAACTTAGATGCATCAATTGAAATTGGTAATACTAATTTCCCATTAGCTTCAACCGTGATTTCACCACCTGGAACTTCTTCTAAAGCACGTGGCTTAAGTTCCATCTTCCCATCTTTTACAAGATCAGTAACTAGGTTAACTACATACTTATATTTTTTAACACTGTTAGATAGGTTATTTACTACAACATCAAAATTAAATTTCTCATCAACATTTCCTAATGATATCGAACCATAACCATCTTTACCAGTTAAGTAAACATCTGTATTTATAGCTTTAGATGCATCTACCACTCCAGCTCCTTGCTGTCTTGGAGATGTATAAGCATTAGTTTCTTTATTAAAGTGCGGATTAGCTGTACTCATCATAAAGTTTTTGATAAGATCATTTAATTCTGCACCATCTAAGTTAGGGTATTTTTTAACAAGTTCTTGTTTTACAAGAGCTGCAACACCGGCTACGTGTGGTGCTGCCATACTTGTACCTGATTGATTCTCATATTTATTGTCATTGATTGATGAATAAATTGCTCCACCCGGTGCTGTTATATCAGGTTTTAACTCTCCATCTGCTGATAATCCCCAAGAAGTAAATGCTGACATTTCTTCACCTGTAGGGTTATCTAATAAAGCAAATGATCCATCAAGTAAAATTTTATAAGAATTATTAGTATTCTTAGCAAGTTCTTCCCCAACATTTTGGTTAATGAAAATCGCTGGTGTTTTAGCAGCTCTACTATCATCTAAACGCATGTTAAAGTTTGCTGCTTCATCTGAATTATTGTTAAAAATAACTACTGCTTCTGCTCCTGCTTTTTTAGCATTGTTAATTTTATTAGCAAAAGTTAATTCTCCACGCTTAATAAGTGCTACTTTTCCTGTTAAATCTTTATCTTTGAAGTCTTCTTCTTTTCCAAGACCTACATAAACATAATCAAATTCCTTACCTTTAGGGAATTCTGCTATATTTTTATCATTAGGTTTTGAGAAAGTAATTTTCCCACCAGCAAAATCCTTGTTCTGCTCCATACCTTTAATAATAGCAACTTCACTATTAACGTGTGTATTATTAACAGATGCTACGGCTATCGCTCCTTTAGCTACTGCTGGGTTAGCCACTAATCCATAATCAGGTTTATCAGCGTCTGGTTTGGCATGACCGTGTCCAAATGCAGTATCATTTCCCGATGCTATTACTACTGTAACCCCTGCTTGTCTAGCTCTTTCTATAGCAGAATCTATAACAGTAATCATATCGTGTAATTCACCTGTTGTTGACCCTAAACTTAAGTTAATAGTATCAGCTCCAAGTTTTACTGCATCTTCTATAGCTCTAACATATAAAAACGGGCTTGTTCCTGGTAATGCATCCGAGAAAACTCTCATAAACATTAATTGAGCTTCCGGTGCTGTACCTGTAATAAGATGTCCACTCTTAGATGGAATACTTGGATTACCTACTGCTATTCCTGAAACGTGTGTTCCGTGTGAACCTGTTTGAGTCTCAGCTTCTTTTAACGTATCATTAGCATCAGAATAATTAAATCCATAGATTACTTTATCACTGTACCATTTTCCATAATTAATACCAGCTGCCTTCATAGCTGCTTCTACTTCTTCTTTAGATTTATACTTACCTTTAGATACATCTGAAAGTTTGAATGCATCATGTTCTGGATCTAAACCAGAGTCAATTACAGCAACCACTGTTCCTTGTCCCTTTGTATCATTCTGCCAAAGTTTTTGAACGTTTATCATTTCGTTACTTTCTACTGATTGTTTTTCAACTCTTGCAGAAGATATCGATTGGTTTTGTGTTGCTGTAGTTACAGTTTCCACATGTTTCGGTGCTGCAACTGTACTTTCAACTGGTGCTGGTTTACTAACTACAGCTTGTTTTGTTTCACTTGCCACATTCATATTAGTTACTACAGCTTGCGGCGCTGGTTTTGCTGAAGGTACTGGATTACTTAATACATTCAACGGTGTTGCTTGAGTCACTGCTACTGTTGTTTTCGCACTAACAGGTGTTGAGTTTGTCTGTACGACAACTCGTTCTGGTGAAGATACAAAACCTTCTACATTATTGGCCAAAGCTTCAGGTGAATTTAAAACAAATCCTACAGATGCTAAACTAGAAATATAAAATATCTTTTTTCTAAAATTTTTCTTAGCCATAATTCCCTCCTAAATTATAATAATGTTTAGAAAATTTCTAACTTTTAAATTTTAACATGTTCACAATAATAAAACAATAATTTATATCATTTTTCAGTCTTTTTATCTAATTTTCCGAATTTTTAAATTTTAGTTAAAGTTATAAATGAAAAACCGATTTGAATTAAATTTCAAATCGGTTTTGTTTTGATTATTTATAGATAGACTGTTTAAAGTCCCCTGTTTGTTTCATGTATTCTGTTAAGATTGCTTCTTTCAATGTCTTAAGCGCAAATTCTTTTTGGAAGTTTCCACCTGGATTTACTTGATCATTAACTGCTGTTTCCATTAGTCGTCTAATTGTAGTTCCATTAACAACTTCTTGTTTTCCATTTAGCGTAATTGTAATATCTTTAAGTTTAGTAATATCAGCTAAGTGGTTTTCAAATTGCTTAGTCTTGAAGTCTGCATAATTTGCATATTCTGTTCCAAATATCGCCTTGAATACTTCTGGATCAGTCAATTTAGTTCCATTATCTACAGCTAATTTATTAGTTGCATATTTTAGGAATCCTTCCTCCCATCCTTTTGCTGCTAGGAATTCAAAGGCAGTTCTTCTGAACTGAAGACTTCCTACAGTTCCTGTATTATTAGATATACCTGCAAAAATTGGTTTGTATAAATCTACATATGTATAGTTAGGGTTTTTATTATCTCTTGTAAATACTTGCGTTCCATCAACATTTAAGTGTCCTTTAGCAACTACCCCATTTTCTACAAATGCTTTTATACTTGTTAATTTGTTTGCTACATCATTAGATAATGCTACTATACTATCATTTGCATGAGTGTATCCATCTGCTGATTCAGCTGGAACTAAAGTAATTTGTTGATATAGTTTTTGCTTATCTGCAGCAGATTTAGATTTCATTATGTCTGCTTCTAAAGCATCTAATGTGTAAGTTACATCAAATACACCTTTCATGTAATCTTGCATATCTTTAGCTGATTGGAATCTAGATGTTGAGTGGTTAACACTTGTACTTTCACCTGCTCCAAATTCATATAGAGTATTAAATCCGTAGTATGTTGGTTTAGATCCTGATAATGATTCTAATAATCCAAGTGCATAAGATTCAATATTTTGACCTGGTCTGTACTTGTATCCATTGAATAATACTTTTTCATCAAAGTGGTGGATAAACTCGTGAGTTGCTGTCGCTAATGAAGCATCTTCTAATAGTCTATTATCTACCATGTTGATTAAAGTTCTTCTATCAGCATAAGCACTTTCACTAGCATTGTGTGGGTAGTAGTATCCAGCTGGACCAAAGAATGCATCTACAGCCCCACTATTTGGATATCTTTCTGTCCAAGTTTTAGCATCACTTGATGGGAAGTGACCATCTACTATACGTACTGGGTTTTCTGCAAATTTAGATTTCATATCATCTTTAATTACATTGTTCCAGATGTTGTAGTAGTTTGTCAGTCTTTCTGCATATTTATCTACCATTCCTTCTACTTGCTCCCCTGTATTCTTAGGCATGTATGGTGCATAAGCTCCGTAAGTTACTGCTCCTGGGTGCACCACTGCATATACAGTATCGTCTGCTACATTTAATAATAGTAATAAGTTAGCGTGAGTAGTATCTTTTTCTGATAATCTATCATAAATAGAGTTGTTTTCTCCCGGAATGTTAGTATCAGCTTCTACTATCTTAGCTTTACTTGATTCTAAGAACCAGTCTTTTGTTTCTTTGTCTGGCGCAAATAGTTGTCTGTACTTGTCTAAGTATGCTGGAATTGATGCTTGTCCATTTACTCCTGCTAGTTTCGCTTTGTATAATACATCAGCTTCAAATAATCTAAAGTTTTCAAATTTAATATCAGATAGTGATTCTAGATACGCTACATTGTCAACTTTAGAATCTGTTAGGAAATCAGGTCTATACATAGCTAAATCTTTAATATTCTTATCACCATAATTGATATCGTATAGTCTGTTTAAGTATGCTAATCCTAATAATAATTTTTCCTTATTCTTAGTTAATTCATTCTCAACATAACGTGATACTGCTCCGTTTGTCATATCAGCCGATACTTGGTTAGACATAATTGATTTCAATACTTCATCTAAGTTAGCTTTTACTTCGTTAAAGCTTGTTTCTAAGTATAATTCTGGTAATCTCGCTTTATCTACATTAAATACTTTAGCTACTGCATCAGAGTTGTACTCTACTGCTTGTAATTTTGCTATTGCAGAGTCATAGTTGTTTTGACCTAGATCAAAATTATGCGGAGTATATAACATACCGTTATCTAGTTTAAACTCCGTAATTCTTGAGTTTGGAGATTCTCCAGTTGCAGTTAAGTCATACTCTTTTACTGTACCATCTGCAAAGTGAACTAGTAATTTATTAACACCTGTTGTATCGAATAAATCAGTTACAAAATCATTTCCTTTCATTGGAACGATTGATGTAATTGCAGTTGATTTTAGCTTATCTCCATCTACTAGTTTATTTGCTGTCTTAACAATAGTTTTTCTATCGTAGAATGGTAATAATTTAGCTAAGTTTTGGTATGCTGTTTCGAATCCTGCTTTAGCTCCAGTTACTGTAGAGTAATCTACTGGGTAAGTTGCTTCAGATGCTGATGTTGGAGTTGCTCCTGTAGTAGCTCCTCCAGTTGATGCCGCTCCTGTTGGTAATTTCCAATCAGTAGCATATTTATTAGCTTGATCTTGAGTAATTCCTGTTGCTGTTTGCATTGCTGGTTGAGTTCCACCACTTGCAACACCATTAATTGTGTAGATATTTTGTGGTGGCTGTTGTCCTAACCACATCCACATGTTTTGACCATTACCAATAGAACCGTTAGTTACTTGAACTCCCGTTACTATATCTTTTACAGTTGCTGCAGTTATTTTTCCAACTATAGCTGCTACTCCTGAATCAGCTTGATCAGCTTTAACAGTACCAGTTACTTGAATTTTTTCATACGTTCCACCAGTAGCATCTCCTATCACACCACCAATACTTTGTCCATATCCTGCGTTATTAGGTGCTACGATATCCACATTTACAGATACATTACTTACTTTTGAGTTACCTGCATTTTTACCGAATACCCCTCCTGCTGAATACATGTTGAATGCAGAAGATGCATGTAATGTTAAGTTAGTATCAATTAATGAATTAGTAATTGTTACGGCATTAACTTCTCCGGCAACTGAACCAGCACTGTAAGGTGATGTAAATCTACCTGGTGTCAAGTTACCTTTAAGAGTAAGGTTAGTAATAGTAGAATTAGCTGCTGTCTTGGCTAATATACCTGTACTAGCTCCAAATGCTGTTACGTTCGCATCCTTAATTTCTAAGTTAGATACTTTAGATCCTGCTGCTAATTTGTTGAATAATGGTTTTGTCATTCCAGAAATTGAGAAGTTCTTACCAGTTTCTGATTGAATACTTCCTGTGAAGTCACCTGGAATATATGTATCTCCAGCAAAGTCACCATCTACAATCATGTCAGCAGCTAAATAGAATGTTCCATTTGGCTTAGCTTTCATCGCATCAACTAATTCTTTGAATGTTGTGTAGTGATCTGCTTTTACTTCTACTTTGTTGACATCAAATACAAAGTCTTCTGTTGCTTTATCTGCTGAATAATGTACTAGATTATCCATCTTAGCACTTACTTGATATTTACCATCTTTTTCTACAATATCATTTACCGCTAGTAAGATTTCTTTGTTTTCAGAATCTACTAACTTAATCATGTAGTTGTTTTTATCGGTTGGTAATTGAGTTAATGCTGTTACTTGCGTAGCTTTACCTGTTTCATCAACTTTGTATAATTCTGTAGAAATTAAGTTCTTAAATTCTATTTTCTTATCAACAAGCTCTACTTCTCTTGTATCTACTGTTTCTTTAACTTGACCCGCACCTTTACCTAGATCATAAGTTAACACTGTTTCAAATCTGTAAGGTAAGCAGTGCTCTAAGTTTGCTATATCTGCTTTGTTATCCACGATATCAACAGTTTGAACTAGTTCATTCTTGTCATTATAAACTAGAACTTGACCTTTAACATAAGTCTTATCTTTATCTGTTAGGTCAAATGTTAAAGCCGCACGTTGCTCTTTATCAAATTTTTCTAACTTAGTTACTTTAAGTTCTGGTTTTACTTTATCTTCTGCTACCTTATTGTATCTCACAGTTACTCTAGTTGTTTCTGGTGTTGCTAAAACTTGAACTGGTAATTGTGGAACTTCTGTTTCATCTGTCTTGTATCCTTCAATACCTACTGGTACAAATTTATCAAAGAAGTCTTTGTCACTTGTCCAAGGTTTTTCTTCTACAGTTTGGTTTGTATTACCGTTTTTGATTACTGTTCTAATGAATTTAACTTTTTGTTCTTCTGCTGTTCTAATAGATTTTCCAGTTTCATCTACGAATTCAATTATTCTAGTGAATTCTTTTTCTTCTTGTTCTTCAACTAGTAATCCATTTAACTTAACTCTTGCTTCAGTTAGAAGTTTTAAAGCTTCATCTACTTGTGCTTGAGTTACATCCGGATTAGCTAAAATTTCATTAGCTTCTGTTAATAATTTATCATAAGCAGTTCTTAACTCATCTGTAGCATACTTGTATTTATCTGTTTGCTTACTATCATTTTCTAAACCATATTCTTCTTGTAGTTTAGTTTTATCAACAACTGCCTTTGTAGTTGTTGAGCTTGTTTCAGTTGAAATTGTTGTTTCTGTAGTTACAGTTGTAGTTGTCACACTTGTTTCAGGAGCTACAGTTGTAGTCGATACTGTTGTTGAACTTGTTTCCGGCGCTACTGTTGTAGTCGATACTGTTGTTGAACTTGTTTCCGGTGCTACAGTTGTAGTCGACACTGTTGTCGAACTTGTTTCCGGTGCTACTGTTGTAGTTGACACTGTTGTCGGTATTGTTAAAACTGGGGCTTCCGGACGTGTTTGACCTTCACCTTTTGATGTTATCTCAGGTGTTGGCGCTTCCGGTTTAATTTCTTCTACTAATGGAATACCCTTTTCAGTAACAATCTTTGTTACAGGAGCTTCTGTTATTACTTTCGTTACCGGGGCTTCTGTTACTATCTGAGTCACTGGCGCTTGTGTTATTACTCTCGTAGCTGGCGCTTCTGTTACAACAACAGTTGTAGATTCATTACTTACTACTCTAGTTGCTGGAGCTTCCGTCACTATTTGAGTCACTGGCGCTTGTGTTACCACTCTTGTTACCGGAGCTTCTGTTACAATTTTTGTAACTGGGGCTTCTGTTACTATTTGTGTTGCTGGTTCCTGAGTTACTACTCTTGTTACCGGAGCTTCTGTTGGTTGTGTTACAGGTTTTTCTGTTACTTGCGGAGCTGCTTGACCTTGAGGTTTAGCCACTACATTCGCAGCTGTTTGTACTGTTTGTTTTGCAGTAGTTACTTTTTCTTCAGGTGGACAAGCTTCTTTTAAATCTTCTACATTATCTACTAGAATATATCCTACAAATTGATGACCTGGTATAGCAATCTTCGTTTCTGGTAGTTCCTGTCCAGTTTGAACAGTATATACTTTATCATTTCCAGCTAATTTAACATTTTCAATAGCGGATACACTATAAGTACCTGCTGCAGTTAAAATAAAAATAGATGATATGATATATTTTTTCTTTTTCTTAGAAAACTTAACTGCTAAAACTAATAATCCTAAACCTAAAGCTCCACTCGCTAAATAATTCAGACCATTTTCTCCCGCTGCAGCAATAGTTTTTGGTAATACTTGGGCAGTCTCTGGTCTATAAACCATATAGTAAGTTTCATACTCACCAACTTTATCAGATGGTAATTCTTTAACAATAAGCTGTTTTTCAGAGTCTGTAAGTTCAGATTCTAAAACATATTTATAGTTTAAGTTTTTCTCTACACCTAGTTTAAGAGTTTCTGCTGACGCAGTAGATGCCCCTAGAAAACTAAGTCCAATAAATACTGATGCAGCTGACACTTTTAATTTTCTTATAGAAAATTTTCTTAAATAATTTTTATTAAACATATTTCCTCCTAAAAACTTTAATTTTGGACATATCCATTCTACTATATTATACACTAAGAAACCCCTATCTACAAGATTTATTTAGTTTAACAAAGACTATCTATTAAATAAAAAATACTGTATAATTAAAACTATAAAATAATCCTAAGGAAGTTTTCACAATATGAAAAAAGCAACGCTTATAATTAACCCTTCTTCTGGAGGAGAAAAAGCTAAAAAATATGAAAAATTAACTAAAGAAAAATTAGAATCTTTCTTTGATATTGTAGATATTAAATATACTGAAAAAGCTGGTGACGCAACAGTTTTCGCAAAAAACGCTGCAAAAGAAAAACATCATAGTGTATTTGTTATGGGTGGTGATGGTACCGTTAATGAAGGGATTTCTGGTATAGCTGAACTTGACTATAGACCTAACTTTGGTTTTTTCCCTTTAGGAACTGTTAACGATCTTGCTAGAGCTCTAAAGATTCCACTTAATCCTGAACAAGCTATAAAAAACTTTAATCCTGACAACATATCTGATTTGGATATAGGTAAAATTAATAATTCCTACTTTATGAATGTTGTAGCAATCGGAACTATTCCAGAATCTATTAATAATGTTGATTCAAAAGAAAAAACTAGACTAGGTAAAGTAGCCTACTTTGTATCTGGTGCCAAAGAATTAATGAACACTGGATTTTATGATTTTGAACTATCTATAGATAATTCAAACCAACAAATAAAAACATCAACTATTCTAATAGGACTTACTAATTCAATTGGTGGTTTTGAGACTATGTTCCCTAAGGCTAAGGTTAATGATGGAAAATTACACTTAGCTTATATAAAAGATACTTCACTCTTAGACACTGTCCTTGCTTTACCAGAGCTGTTACACGGTATAGATAAATCTAGTACTCACATAGAATATTTTACATCTTCGAACATTAGTGTGAAGTTAATAAACTCTACCGATAAATTATCGGTAAATGTTGACGGAGATGAAGGTGATTCACTTCCAGTATCTATTAAAATTCTTCCATCTCATTTAAAAGTATATAAATAAAGAGCAGGTTTGACCTGCTCTTTATTTTTCATCTAAAAAATTATAATATATAAATCTATTAGGATCTTTCATAAATGATTTCATAAATTTAACATTTTCTATATCGTCGTATTCTATTCCTTCCGCCTTACTTTCACTTATGCTAATAATATCAGCATCAGGATAGGCTAAAAGTATAGGCGAATGGCTGGCGATAATGAATTGTGACCCTTGCTCTACCGCTTCTTTCATAAACCTCATAAATGCCAATTGATTTTGAGGACTTAATGGCGACTCTGGTTCATCTAAAATGTATAATGATTTTTTCCCTAAGCGTGAATTGAAAAAAGCTAAAAATGCTTGCCCGTGAGAAAGGTGCTTAATATCTCTTGCATAAGGTGTTTTTCCATCATCAAAAGTATAAGGCATTCTTGAATCTTCTATTGCTAGTCTTATATAATTTAGAAAATCATCTGCCCTAAAGAAAAATCCTTTATTATTTTTTATACTCCACTCACATCTCATAACATCCGATAAACGACTCACAGAATCATACTCAATCATTTGATTATAATATGATTGAGACAGATTAGTAGAATTAACATTTATAGCAAGTGCTTCTAATAAAGTTGACTTACCTACACCATTATTACCTACCACAAAAGTAACTGGACTTTTAAATTCTATTGATTTTAAATTCCTTAACCACTCCAAATTAAAGGGATATTCATTATTATTTATATCAATTTTAAAATTTATCTTCCTTAAAATCATAAAATCTCCTTAACATATTATGATAAAGTTTTCTCCATTATCCAATCAGTATCAGCTTCTTCTCCCACAATAAATTTATGTTCGCCTGTCTTTTCAAAATCTTGCTTTTTATAAAATTCTTGAGCTGCAAAATTATTTTCCCAAACTCCTAGCCACATTTTTGATTTTGATTTCTCTTTAGCAAGTTTTTCGGCAAGGTTCATCAATTCTTTACCTATTCCTTGTCCTTTGGCTGATTTCTTAACATAAATTCTTTGTATTTCTAAGTATTCTTCCCCCTTTTCTTCCGTTTGAGAAGTAGAAACATTTACTTTTAAGTAGGCAAGTAACTCACCATCTTTTTCATAAACATATGTTTCAGAATTTTTATCTTCCAAAGTTTTTCTTAACACATCCACATTATAAGCCGTTTCGAAAAATTCCAATAAATTTTCTTCACTTGTTCCATTATCTCCAAATGTTTCTCTAAATGTTAGAATACATAATTCTCTTAACTTTTTTATATCTTCTTCTCTACATAATCTAATCATCTTATTTTTCTCCATTCCATTCTGCATAAAATTCTTCTAAATAATCCAGCATAAACCAGTGTCTGTGCTGGGCTAATTTCTTACCTGTTTCAGTATTCATCAAATCTTTAAGTTTTAGAAGTTTTTCATAAAAGTGCATTATAGCTGTATCTTGACCACTACGATACTCTTCCAAAGTCATATTTTCTCTTGCTTTCATGCTAGGGTCATGAATAAGTCTCCCCTTGTTTCCGGAGTAAGCCATAGTTCTAGCAATCCCGATTGCACCTATTGCATCTAACCTGTCAGCATCTTGTACAATCTTCCCTTCTAAAGATAAGTTTACGCTATTATGACCACCCTTAAAAGAAATTCCTCTAATAATTTCTAGAATATGCTTTGTATCTTCACTAGGAAGTTCTTGACTATCAAGAAAATTTATTAACCTAGTATTTGCATCTTCCACACTATCATTTAATTTTTCGTCAGCTACATCATGTAGTAGTGCTGCCATTTCGCAAACAAATACATCTGCTCCTTCTTCTTTAGCTATTGTCAATGTAGTTTTTCTTACCCTCTCGATATGCCAATAATCATGACCACTTGCTTCGTCATCAAAAATGTTTTTTACAAATTCTCTTGTGTTTTGAATAATTAATTCTTTATTCATAAATTTCTTCTCTACTTTCTAGTTCGTTATATACTCTCATAGTCCACAAGTCTTCTACAGTTATCTCTTCAAATTTCAACCATTTAAAATCTACAGTTTCACCTAATTGTAAGGTCACTTCAGCTTCATTACAAAAAGTTTCTGCTAGATATTTGTAATAAATAGCCTGATATTCTTCGATTATTTCTATCCCAAGTAAATTCAGGCTACTTATATCTAAGCCCGTTTCTTCTTTCACTTCTCTTCTTACCGCTGCCTTAGGTGATTCACCTTTAAGTACAGAACCCCCAGCGGATAATTCCCATTTTCCTCCGCCGTGCTTCCTGTGACTTCTCTTCATCAATAAAAATTTTCCTGATTGATTTTTCACTGCTACTTCTACGCAAAGATGATATATTCCCTGGGGAATAATTTCACCCCTAACTAATTCCAATCCATGAATTTTTTCTGAATTTCTATTATAAGCATCCCAGATTTCCATTTTTCCTATAATAACCTTCCCTTGTCATTCCATTCACCATATATCTTTCCTAGTTTAGTATTTTCAATAAACTTATCTAATTGTTTTCTTGCCGTATCAAATTCTTTTCTTTTTTGATAAGACTGGATATTTGAAATTCTCACTCTTATATATAATTTAGGCAATTTTTGAAAATTCCCCCAAACGTCATCATCTTTTTTCAACTCTTCCAGTATCTCTTTACTAATTTCAAAACTCGCCTCTCTCATATCAGGCAAAACTTTACGTCCTTCATCTGTCATAAGTCCTAGCTTTTCTAATCTTCTCACTCTCTCCTTATTTAGTTCTGTCCAGTTAGAATTTTTCTTTCTAGGGGTAAACCTTTGAAAAGCTGGTCCATCATCAAATTTTTTTAAGGTTGAATCTATCCAACCAAAACATAAGGCTTCTTCAACTGCATCTAAATATAGAACCACATCATCTAGTTGAGTTTTACTTCTATTAACCCTAAGCCAACATTCCTTCTCTAATTTAGAATTATCTTTTAACCATTCCCTAAATCCTTCTCTAGTTTTTATATTTTCTAAAATCAATATACCACCTATACCTATATTTTTAATTTTTCTACTTCTTCTGCTCCAATATTATCTCCAGCTTCTAAAAAATTCTCTATTGCTTTATCGAAATAATTATTTGCTTCATCAGATTTTTTCTCCTTAGCAACTTCTCCCAAAGCACGATAAGCACAAGCTCTAGCTATTAAATCATCTGTAAGCATAGCTTCTTTAAGAGATAAATTTAAGTAGTCATTAGCAGAATCTAACAAGTCTAATTTTAATCGTATATAACCTTGTTCGTAATAATTAACAGACTTACTCAAATTATCTTCTGGAAATTCTCTATCTATTATTTCTTTCTCTTGTTCAATTAATTCTAGTGCTTTAGTATAGTTTCCGCAATCTCTATAAACCATTGCTAACTGATGTAAACCTATATGCTCATTTTTAAAATCATTTTTTTCTTGAGCTATTGAAATATATTTTTCAAAAATCTCTTTACTTTTATCATATTCTGCATTATTCAAATACACATATCCCATTAAATTTAAAAATGAAAAATCCTCACATTTCTCTAAATTAAAGTGTGGCTCTACTAAATCTTTAACTTCCTCAAATTTATCTTGAATAAATAAATTCCATCCTTGTTCTATAATTTTTTCCATAATTTCACCTCTACATATATTATCATATATTATTATAACATAAAAAAATAACCGAAAGTTTTCTTAACTTTCGGTTATCTATTTACTTATCCACTCTTACAAAGTGTCCTTCTGAAACTTCTTTCCATTCAAATGTTTCTGAAATTTTTATTTCTTCTTCGACTGTTTCTTCAATAAGCGTTCTTCTTGCCCTAGCTGGATTCATTTCAAAAATTGCACTTAATAATTTTTTAGTATAAACATGTTGCGGGTTAGCAAACAAGTCTTCTGTCTTTGCAATTTCTACCAAGTTTCCTCTATACATAACAGCAATTCTATCAGAAATATGTCTAACAACTGATAAATCGTGAGAAATGAATAAGTAAGATAAATTATAATCTTTTTGAAGACTCACTAATAATTTTAAAATTTGTGATTGAATCGAAACATCTAATGCAGATGTAGGTTCATCACAAACAATAAATTTCGGATTTGATATTACTGCTCTAGCAATACCAATTCTTTGTCTTTGTCCACCAGAGAAATTCTTAGGTTTCTTGTGAACATCTTCACCTTTAATTCCGACTACTTCTAGAATTTCAATAGCTTTTTCTTTTACCTTTGTCTTATCTTTTTCATAAAACAGAGATTCCATAACTAACTCTAATGCCGACATCTTAGGATTTAAAGCTGAATAAGGATCTTGGAAAATAATCTGCATTGATTTTTTATCAAGGTTATAGCCGATATTACCAGAAGTTGCTGATTCAAATCCTAATAAAACTTTACCAAGAGTAGATTTACCTGACCCTGACTCACCAACTAAACTTAATGTTTCTCCTTCATTAATACTGATATTAACATTATTTAGGGCTACCGTCTGATGTTTATTCCCCTTAAAATCTTTCGATTCATAAACTTTATTTATATTTTCTAATTTAATTAATTCTTTACTCATAATTCCCACCTACTTACGTACTCTGTGGCTTGGACTAATTTCAAGCCATTCGTCAGATACTTTTGTAACATCTACACTCTCTACATTAGTTTCAAAATTAGCTAGTGAAATTAAGTTTTTCGTGTATTGATGTTGCGGATTAGAAAATATTTCATCCACACTTGCTTCTTCTAATAGTTTTCCTTGATACATAACTTTTACGTGGTCACATAGGGCTGAAATAACACCTAAGTCGTGACTCACTATTACTACCGTTAATCCCATCTCTTTTTGCAGTTTATAAATTAAAGAAAGGATTTGTTTTTGAATAGTAACATCTAGAGCTGTTGTTGGCTCATCTGCGATTAATAATTTTGGCTGAGTTACTAAAGCCATAGCTATCATCACACGTTGTCTCATACCACCTGATAATTCAAATGGATATTGGTTTAATCTAAGTTCCGGATTAGTTATCCCTACTTTTTCTAACATAGTGATCGCTAATTCTTTTTTATTAGCTATCTCTTCTTTTCTATACTTCTCTATTACTTCAAATAAATGATATCCTATTGTTCTTAAGGGATTAAGAGATGACATTGTGTCTTGGAATATCATTGAGATTGGTAATTTGTCTTCTGGAGTGAATTCTTTTCCATCATACTTAAATGTAGAATATTCTGACTTTAAGTTTTCAGGTAATAAATTCATAACCTGCATCATAGTAAGTGATTTCCCAGATCCTGATTCACCTACTATTCCAACGATTGATGCTTCTGGTATTTTTATAGATACATTATCAACTAACACTTTATCTGTAGTATCTACTTTTATGGATAAATTTTCTATTTCTAAAATATTTTTAGTCATACTAAATTCCCTCCAAACTTTCTTTAATTAACTCACCTAAGTTATTAAATGAATAAATTGTTAAAGCAATTAATAAACCTGGGATTATTGCTATATAAGGAGCGTTTTGTAATTTATCTTGGGCTGTTTGTAATAAAGATCCCCAAGATGCCATTGGTTGCTGAATCCCTAATCCTAAGAATGATAGAGCAGATTCTGTCATAATAGCTCCTGACATATTGATTGATGCCGATACTAACATTGTTGGTAATAAGAATGGTAAGATGTGTTTTCTTATTATAGAAAATGATGATTCTCCAATAAATTTAGAGTACTTAACATAATCTCTTTCTTTAGCAGCAAGTGTTTCCCCACGCATCAACCTAGCTGTATTCATCCAAGAGAATGCCCCAATTACTATAACAATTGTAACAAGTCCTGGTTTTAAGAATACACTTAGAACGATCACTAATATTAGCCAAGGAATAGATGATAACACATCTAAAAATCTCATAAGTAATGAATCAAGCCAACCACCAAAGTATCCAGCAGTAACACCAATAAATACTCCGATTGTCGTTGCAGCTAACATCGATAAGAAACCTACTAGTAATGAGATTCTTCCTCCGTGTACTACCCTAATAAAGTAGTCACGACCTAACTCGTCAGTCCCAAAAAGATTTGTAAGACTAGGTCCTTTAGACATCTGACTCACATTAACTTTAGCTGGGTCTATCGGAATAAGAGGAGCAGCTAATGATAAAACTATTAATAATACTAAAAATGCTACTGAAAAAATATACACCGGAGATGATAACATATTTTTTCTAAATACTTTCATAAAGTTCATATTATTTCCCCTCTCTCTTAATTCTCGGATCAACTACGTAGTAAAGGATATCCGCAAGTAAGTTACCTAGGATTACTAACGTTGAAGATATAAGCATAATTGCCATAATTACAGGATAGTCTAATCCTTTTGTAGCTGTTGTTAAGTATGGTCCAATACCTGGCCAGGCAAATACAGTTTCTGTAATAATAGAACCTGTTATAAGCATTGGTAAGGCTAAACCAATTTGTGTGACTAAAGGTATCATTATATGTCTAGAAATGTGATTTTTGAAAATCGCAAATTTGCTGGAACGGAATGATTTTTGTACGGTTACATAATTTTCTGATAATTGATTTACAGCCGATGCTCTTACATACCTTAATAATTCCGGGAAGAAAACAACTGTAAGTGTTGTAAATGGTAATGTGTAATGTAGCATAAAGTCTCCGAAAGATCTATTTCCACCTACTGTGTACATTCCTACAATTTTAAATATGTTTAGCTGGTAACCAAATACATAAATTAGTATCATCGCAAACCAAAAGGCAGGTATTGCCATTCCAATTGATGATAACCACTCTAAAAATCTATCTAACTTTTTACCTTTATTAGCAGCAGCTAATAATCCTAATGATACTGCAATTACTAATGCAGTTAAGTATGCTGGTAAAACTAAAATAATAGTGTTTGGAATTCTTTGTGATAATTCTTTTGCTATTGATTGATCTGAAACTAATGAATTACCAAAATTTCCCTGTAAAATCCCCTCTAACCAAGAGAAATATTGACCAAAGAAAGATTTATTAAGTCCATACTTTTCCCTAATCAGTTGAATTTGTTCATCTGTCATATCAGGCGTAACCATCGAATCTACTACATCGTAAGGCGCCATATACATTAATGAAAAAACTATTAACGAAATTAGAAATAATAAGGGAATTGCTTGTAATAATCTTTTAATTATATATTTCCACATATATCCTCCTATAAACAAAAGCTGCGACAAATTTTGCCGCAGCATTTATATATTATTGTTTAATTGTTAATTTAGATACATCTTCAAATGTATAAATTGGAACTAATCCAGCTTTTTCTACATCTGCTACACGGTTGTTAACTGCTAGTACACGTTTGTTATCAACAATTGGATATACTACAGCTTCGTTAGCTATTTCTTTTTGTAGATTATTGTAAATTTCTTTACGTTTTGCTGAATCTAATTCTACAGCTCCACTCTTGAATAACTCATCTACTTTAGCACTCTTAAGTTTGAAGTAGTTGTTTGGTCCATTACTTGTGTACATTACATTGTATAAGTCTGGATCGTTACCCCAAATGTATCCATTTAAGAACATGTGGTAAGCCTTAGAATCTTTGTTTTTAAGCTCTGCAGTTAAAGCAGCTGATTCTACACCATTTAGTTCTACATTAATTCCGGCAGCTTTTAATTGTTGTTGAATTAATGTAGCTTGTAATGTTTGAGCTTTATCATTTCCAGTGTACCATAACTTAAGTGTTAAGTTAGATTTACCAGCTTCTGATAATAATGATTTAGCTTTTTCTACATTAGTTGCATATTTTTCTACATCATCAGTTTTAAATGGGTTAGCTGTTGGTAAGAATGAGTTTGGCGTTGTGTAGTATTGTCCATCTAAGTAAACTGCTTTATTTAACTCTTCTTTATTTAATGCAAACATAATTGCTTGACGTACTTTAACATCTTTTAATTCATCTGTATTAGCATTTAATCCTAGGTATCCTACACGGTTTTCACTGTATGGATAAGCAGTAATAGCATTTTTATCTAAATCTGCAACATCCGATGGTAATACAACTGCTGCATCAACTTCACCTTTTTGTAGAGCTACCTTAGTAGTTTCTGATGAAGGAATAATACGTAATACTACGTTATTAACTGATGCTTTTCCACCGAAGTAGTGCTCATTAGCTGATAATTTAATGTACTCACCACGTTTGTACTCATCTAATTTGTATGGTCCAGTTCCTACTGGTTGTACCCCACTCACATCATTTCCAGATAAATCACTTACTTTACTGTATACGTGTTCTGGTAAAATGTATGTTTCTGTAGCAACATTTTCAATAGCTGCTGCCGATGCTGATGGTAATCGGAACTCCACTGTATAATCGTCAACTTTAACAATCTTAATCGGTTGACCATCAACTTGCATTTTTTGCTCTCTCTTATTCTCTTTTTTAGCTAATTGATTGTATGTATAAACAACATCATCAGCTGTAAATTTTTCTCCATCAGACCATTTTACGTCATCACGTAAAACAACCTTAATTTTCTTACCATCCGCTGATGGTTCTAAAGATTTTGCTAATTCATATTTCTTAGCTCCATCTCCTTCGATTCTAACTAATGGAGAGAAAATCATATTAGTGTATGTTAATCCCCATCTGTCTGTTGTTCTTAGTGGGTTTGTTACTGTCGGATCAGCTGAAATAGCATAAGTAAATTGATCTTTATTTCCACTAGTAGGTGTTGTATTTGTTGCTTTATCACCAGTTGAACAAGCAACCGTAAATGCAGCTGTTAAAGAAAGTAATGTTGTTAACCAAAATTTCTTTTTCATTTCTGTTCTCCATTCTTTAAAATTTATGATTACATTGTCCTATGATACTATTTAGTAATTTATTTTGTCAAAAAGTCTGCTCAAAAGCTTAAATATTAACTTAATCATTAATAAATGTCTATTACTTATTGTTAGCCAAGAAATTTATCCAGTTTTTATAAAAAACTTTAGCTGGTTCTTTCCACCTATTATTAATCTTACCGTTTAAGTAATAACATAAAGGTTCTTTTGTATCTAATCCTTTGTCTTTATCTCTTAAATATTCTATTTCAAGCGTATTTGTATCGTATTCAAGATGTCCTAAGATAAAGATTTCCTTATTATCACTAGAAGTAAATATAGATGCCCCTATTTCTGGATTAATATCTACTGCTATTAATTTTCCATCTTTATTTAATTTTTCTACATCTATTCCCGTGTAACGAGATTGTGGAATAGCTATTGTTGATGCTATACCTTCGAATAAAGGATTGCTTGTTTTAATTTGGTGATCATAGACACCAAATATTTTTTCTTCATATAATTCCTTATCTATTCCATAGTGATGATATAATCCCGCTTGAGCTCCCCAACAAATATAAATAGTTGGTATGTTCTTTTCTTTAATCCACGCAAAGATTTCTTTTAATTTTTCCCAGTATTTAACTTCATCAAAAGCTAACTTTTCTACTGGTGCTCCCGTAATAATAAATCCATCATATTTTTCAGTTTGAATTTCTGAAAAATCTTTATAAAATTTTTCTAAATATTCTTCATCAACATTTTTACTCTTATAACTAGCTATTCTAATAAAGTCTAACTGACATTTATAATCGTTATCTCCTAGTAAACGTAAAAATTGTTCTTCTGTAACTGGTTTTGTAGGCATAAGATTTAATAAACCAATTCTTAAATCGTGATCCCTACTAGTTTCGTCAATTATCCTGGGATTATTTAATAAGATATTTTTTAATGCTGGTAATTCTCTGTGTACATTTACTAAAGTCATTTTCTAAACTTCCTCCTAATTCTTAAATAAGTAATTTCCTTTTTAGACAAAATAAAAAGTCCCTTGCAAGCAAGTATGCTTACAAAGGACGAATCAAATTCGTGTTACCACCTTTTTTCGTTAAAATCTTACAATTTTAACCTCACTAAAGAACGTTATCTCTTAACTAGAAATAATTATTCTCTTACGCTATATCAGGCGCTCCTGTTAATGGCTAATAATTTTCACCATTAAAAACTCCAAGACCATCTTCATCAATTTTCATTTATCTACTCACACCAAATGCAGACTCTCTGTGAAACTTCCATCGACTACTCTTCTTGTCATAGTTATCATATTTATTATCTACGTACATTATATATCTAAATTTTATAAAAGTCAACTTTTTATATAAAAATATAGTATTTTTATATATTTTTGTTCTTATTTTCACGAAAACACCTCTATTTACATTATATTTTCATAATTAATCACTCTATTCTCCGAATTTGAACAGTAGTTATCTACTCTAATATCTAGTATAATTAATAGATAAATAAAATTTAGGAAAAATATTATGATAAAATTTTTAGATTTGTTATTATTAATTTTTTTTACTAGTACACTTTTACTCTTTAAACAAAGTGCACTTATTACAATCATTATACTTTTAATAATATGTTATAGACTGATCCTTTCTTTTTATAAAGGAGAATCTTTATTAAAAAAACTATTTATTTCCTCAAGTATACCTATCACTTTTTGGTTACTTACTACTAGTAATCATTTATCAATATTAAAAATAACGTGCTTTTTAATTGTACACTCCATAATTTTACTGATTTTTGATATAAATAGCTCGTCTATTAACGATACGTTTTTAATAAAAATTCTAAGAGTTAAATTTAATTTCACAGTATTTATGTTAGTTACTTTAAGTTTATCATTAGTTTTCTTCACCCTTTTCCCTAGATATTTATCTCTTATAGGACCACCTATACTAAAAGGGAACGTTGAAGGAGCTAGAGAATCTTACATATCAAAGAATAATCACTTAATACACAAAAACATCATCTACCCTTCGTCTTATGAAAATTCTAGGCTTGATGTTTATCAAACAAAAAATCCTAAAGGAACTTTATTCTTTGTACACGGTGGTGGGTATGTAGTCTATGACAAGTCTCATAGAATTGATTACTTAATGAGATTTGTTGATGCTGGCTATAATGTTGTTAATATCAATTATTCTTTATTTCCCAATAACTCTTATCCTGATACAACAAAACAAGTTCTTGATGCTTATACTTTCATTATTAACAATAAAGAAATATTTGATATAGATACCAATAAACTATTTCTTTCTGGAGACTCGGCTGGTGGTCAACTAGCTGGTCAATTAGCACTACTATTAACCAACAACGAGTATAGAGAAGATATGGGAATCACAATAAAAGATGAAATATTACAAATAAAACCCTTAGCATTTATAGGAATCGCGACTATGTTTGATCCGACAACAGCAAACCAGACAGACTCACCACCTATAAACTGGTTATTCGACACTGTACTTAGAGATTACTTTGGCACAGACAATTTAAAATATTCTTCCAAAACAAAAGAAGCTTCTATACTCCATAATGTTAATAAAAATTTCCCAGCTACTTTTATAAGCGATGGTAATTTAGCTACTTTTGATAAACAAGCAAAAGAATTTCATAATAAACTTTTATCTTATAATATCGATAGTAATCTATACCTAATAGAAACTGATAATATCTTACAACACGGATTTGAATTAGACGTAGATAACCCCTACGCTCAAGTTATTTTTGAGAAACAAGTAGAATTTATGGATAAACAAATAAAAAAGACTTAGATAAAATTTTATCTAGGTCTTTTTGTAATATTAAATATTATTCTTCATCTTTCTCATACGCTGCTTTTGGTAGTGGTACTAACATTTGAATAATAAATGCGATTACTACTGCTGCAATATCAAATGCGATTAAAGTATACATTGGAGTTAATCCGGCTTCTGGACTAATGTATCCAGGGATAGCGAAGATTCCTAAAGCTCCCATTGCATGATTTTTAAGTGCAAATGCTTGAATTCCAGCTCCTAAGAAAGCTGCAACAACAGATGAAATAATGAATGGTACTTTTAATGGTAATGTAACCCCGTAAATACCTGGTTCTGTTATTCCAAAGAATGCTGAAATAAATGAAGGTGCTGCAATATTTTTTAATTTTCTGCTCTTAGCTTTAAGTAATACTGCTCCTAAAACCCCTGCATTAGCAAATGTTACTAATCCGATTGGTACTAAGATGTCTGTCCATCCGTTTTGAGAGAATTGTAAAATTGCTAAAGCTGCAACTGCCCAGTGTAAACCGAACATAACTAAGATTTGCCATACTCCCGCTAATAAGAAACCATATAGAATTGGACTGAATCCTAATACAGACTTAAATCCTGCTCCTAAGATTCCAGAAATTGTGTTAGCAACAGGTCCTACTACTAAGAATGTTAATGGTACAATTATTAAAATCGTAGTAAATGGTACTAAGAACATTCTAGCTACTGATGGAGTAACACGTTTCATAAATGCTTCTACTTTAGATGCAACAAAGATTGCTAAAACTATAGGAATCATTGTTGATAAGTAACCATTTGCAGCATGTGGTAATTGGAATGGTAATCCTAATACAGTTTCAATTCCAGCTTTTTTAAGAGCTGCAATAGATGCCGGTAATGTTGGGTAAACTAAAGCTGCCCCAATCGCTGCTGCTGTGAATTCATTCATCTTGAACTTACGTGCTGATGTTACAGCTAATAGAATAGGTAAGAATTGGAATAATCCATCACCAGCTGCTTTTAGAATTACAGCTAAAATACTATTCTTCTCGTTAAGTCCCATAGTAGCTTGTAATAAAGTACCTAACCCTTTAATAATCCCTACTGCTGCCATTGGCGCAAGTACTGGTTGCAGGATACTTGAAATTACATCAATAGATTTGTAAAAAAGATTTTGCTTATTAGTTTCTTCTGATTTTTCAGTAGTTACTTTTTCTGCGTTAATATCTTCTTTTAATAATTCAGTATAAACATCAGTTACCTTGTCACCAAGTACTACTTGGTACTCCGATCCTGCTTGTACTACTTGTACTACATCTTTTAAAGAGTTTAAGTACTCTGTGTCTGCTTTTGAGTTATCCTTTAAGATAAATCTAATACGAGTCATACATTGACGTGAACTCGAAATATTTTCTTTCCCACCTACGTGAGCTAATATGTCTTTTGCTAATTCTTTATATTGTTTCGACATTTTTAAATTCCTTTCTATATTTGTTGCTTAATAACAGAAATTCATAATAAAACAGATAATAATAACTATATATAATAATTTCTGAATCAAACTATTATATACTATATAACAGGATATATAATTTTGCAAATAATAACCTAGGGGTTTTTCAAGTTTTTTCTATCATAATATTTTCAATAAAAAATAGAACCCAAATTATACTTGGATTCTATTCTATATTTACCATTGTAAATTAACTAATTCTTTCGTTTCTTTGTAAGCAGTGTCAACTTTTGCTTGCATCGCAGCATCTAGTTCTTGACGGTATTTACCACCTTCAATGAAATCTTCTAGAACCATAACACGATAATCAAAATATTGATATCCTTCAGGTCCTACAACCCCTTTAGGTGTTGCCCAAACTAAAGTTGGGTGTGCTTGAACAGTTTTTACAATAGTTTTATCTCCAGTTTTTTCAAAAGTCACATCCATTAATAGACCACGTTCTGTCCATTTATTTCCTAACCTTTCTAACGTTTGGTTAGAAATAAAGTTCCCCATTGAGTAAATAATGAATTTTTTATCTCCATCTTTCGTTATAGTTTCAGACGGTTCAATAACGTGTGGATGCCCACCAAAAACTACATCTGCTCCCCATTCTACCATTTTACGGTATAAATCTCTTTGTGCTTGTGTAGGTTCTAAAGCATATTCTACTCCGTCTTGTGGCATTATTATTGTTACATCTGCTTCTTTTTCAGCTCGTTCAATTTCTGCCTTCATCTTTTCTTGATTCAAATCAGAAAGATGTTTTTCTTTCTGTTCTGGAGTAAGTCCTGAATCAAGACCATTGTATCCGTAAGTATACGCTATAGTTGCAATTTTTATACCATTAACTTCTTTAATGACAATTCCTTCTTTACTTCTATCATCTTTGTGAAATCCTACTGTATCAATCCCTAAATTTCTGAATGTATCTACAGTATCTATCGCTCCTTTCAATCCAGAATCTAATATATGATTGTGGGCTAAATCTACCATATCATAACCTGTGTTCTTTAATGTTTGAGCAATACTACTTGGAGCATTGAATAAAGGATATCCTGCCAATGGATATTTATCAGTTATAGTCCCCTCATAGTCTCCTATTGCTAGATCTGCCGATGAAATTCTATCTTTAACGTATTTAAAATATGGTTCAAAATCATAAGTCCCATCCGATTTCTTCGCTGAAGTATATAAGATATCATGCATCAAGATATCACCATTAGCAACAACACGTGCTGTCTTTACCTCAGTTGCTTCTTTCTTATCATCACTTCCAAAATCTATCAATCCACTACCTAAAGCAACTGCTCCTGCAACAAGTATAGCAACAAATGGTAGAGAATATAAAAAGACTTTTATTATTTCTAAAACTCTAGCATTCAATTTTTCTTCTCCCCTTAATCTTTATCTACTAAATTTTACTTTAAAGATAGGTGTTTTGTCAAACGTTTGTAATGTTTTTGTAACAAAAAAATAATGGAGTTTCTGATTACTCATTAACTCCATTATAATAACTATTTAAAAGCTATATTAAATACTAGTACCGCTAATAATCCACCTACAATTGGAGCAACTACCGGAATCCATGCGTAACCCCAATCCGAAGTTCCTTTATTCTTAAGTGGTAAGAAGGCGTGAGCAATACGTGGACCTAAATCCCTAGCAGGGTTTATTGCATATCCTGTAGAACCTCCAAGTGAAAGTCCGATAGCTATAATTAATGCACCTACTGCTAATGTTCCTAAACCTTCTTGCATTGTGTACTGACCGAATCCTAATAATCCTAAAACTAACACAAATGTTCCTATAGCTTCACTAACAAAGTTTGACGCTGTATTACGGATACCAGGACCAGTTGCGAATGTCGCAAGAATCGCACCTTGATCTTTTGTTGCATCATAATGTGGTTTGTAGTGTAACCAAACTAAGATAGCCCCTAAAATAGCTCCTAACATTTGTGCAGCAATGTATGGTAATACTGACGAAGTTGGCAGAGAACCTGTCGCTGCAAATGCAATCGTTACTGCTGGATTTAAGTGAGCTGGACTTATTTTTCCAGTAATGAAAGCTGCAATCGTTACGGCTAACCCCCATCCTACTGTAATAACAATCCATCCTGAATCTTTACTCTTAGAGTCTTTTAATAAGTTCCCTGCAACTACACCATTACCTAATAATATAAGTATCGCAGTCCCTAAGAATTCACCAATTAATTCTTTAAATAACATAATTGTCTCTCCTTATATTTATTTTTTTAATTCTACTAAATCATTTTCATCTAATTTTTCTTGTAATTCTTGTTTGTATGTCTCTAATTCTTCATTTGACCACTTGTAGAAATTCGCCATTTCTTCTAAAATTCCTGCCACTTTTCCATCTAACTCATCTCTCATAAATAAGATATGATTTGTACGTCTTAATAAGAAATCTATAGGAGTTAGTGCCATTTCTTCTCTCATCGCATAATGTAATGATAATAAATCTCTCTTCGTTATATTATCTTTTTCTTCTAGACTTTCTGCTAAATCAAATACTTTACTTGAATTAGATCCATATAAATTAGCTAAATATCTAGCATCATCTAAAGTTAATCCTTTGTGCACTCCCTCTAAAGCAAATTGCTCTAATTCTTCATCTACATTGTGAGGATCAAATTCTCCACCAGATACTGGGTAAGTTTTCGAATTAATTAATTTAAATGTTTTTCCAAATTCTTCTGTTAGAATTTCATTTATCTTAATTAAAGCACCCTCTGCCATTTTACGGTAATCTGTTATTTTTCCACCTGCTAAAGTTACTAATCCATTTTCATCACGCTCTAGCGAACTTCCTCTCGATACTGATGATGGATCTAATTTCTTCTCAGAACTACTAGACTCTAAATTAATAACTACTTGTTCAACATCATCTCTAGTTTTCTCATCTTTCAAGTATGAACCAACTACGTCTACTAAACTTTGGAAACTTTCATCATTTAATTTTCCGTTATCTCCACCGTTGTAATCAGACGCTCCATTCCCAGAAATAAGCGGTCTTAAACCTGCCCAAGAACTTTCAATATCATTTATTGTTAAATTAACACCAGGATATCTGTTATTAATAATAGATAATAGGTACTCTACATCTTCTAATTCTACTTTAGGTTTAGATAAGTCCCCTTTGTAGTCTGTATCAGTAGTTCCAAAATATGTTTTGTTTTCTCTTGGCAGTACAAACACCATACGACCATCTGCGTGACCAGTATCAAAATATGTAGGTTGTGGTACAGATAATCTACTAGAATCTACAACTAAGTGAACACCTTTTGTTGGTCTCATTTGCTTAATTTGTTTTTGAGTCTTATCTAGGTTTCTAACTTCATCACTCCAAGGTCCCGTTGTATTTATAACTACATTTGCTTTCACTTCAAATTTTTCATCCGTTAATAAATCTTTAGCTACAACTCCTATTACTTTTCCTTTTTCGTCTTTTAAGAATGACTCTACCTTAACTCTACTTGCAATTAACGCACCGTCTGCGGCTGCTTTCTTGATGTTTTCAATAACTAGCCTTGCATCATTATTTCTATAATCAAGGTAAACACCACCACCTATTAATCCTTCTTTCTTCAAGTGTGGTTGTCTTTCTAATACTTCTTCTCTTGTTAATAATTTATTAGCAACAGGTGTATTATTAACTCCAGCTAGTAAATCATATAAGTCCATAGATACTTTCAATCTAAATAATGAATACGATGCTCCATCTTCTTCATAAACCGGTAATAACATTGGGTCTGGCTTCGGTATATGCGGAGCAATTCCTTGAACAACTCCTCTTTCAGTTACTGTATCTGATACCACTTCAACATCAAAGTTTTTTAAATACCTAATTCCACCGTGTACTAATTTTGTAGAACGACTACTTGTCCCTTCCGCAAAATCTTGCATTTCAAGTAAAGCTGTTTTCATACCACTTGCTGCTGCTTGAAGTGCAACACCTGCTCCTGTTATACCTCCACCTATAACTAATAGATCAAGATTTTCTTTTTGCATTCCTTTTATTGCTTCTTGTCTAGTTTCTTTAGAAAATGTCATAATATTTCATCCCTTCTATAATTGCGCTATCCTAGAAGTCTACCCTTCCAGGATAAGCACTATAAACTTTATTTTTCAGCAAAAATTTGTGTAGCTGCTACTGCTTTTTTCCATCCAGCATATAACTCTTCTTTTCTTGCATCATTCATAGCTGGTTTAAATGATTCCCCAACTGAATTTAATGATTTCAACTCATCTAAATCTTTCCAGAATCCTACTGCAAGTCCGGCTAAGAATGCTGCTCCTAATGCCGTAGTTTCTAAGTTCTTAGCACGCGCTATTTCAATTCCTAAAATATCTGATTGGAACTGCATTAATAAATTGTTCATTGCTGCTCCACCATCAACTTTTAGTACCGGAATATCAATACCCGAGTCAACTTGCATTGTATCAATAATATCACGTACTTGGTAAGCAATTGATTGTAATGTCGCTTTTACAAAGTCTTCTTTAGTAGTTCCCCTTGTTAATCCAAATACTGCTCCACGTGCATCCGAGTTCCAGTATGGCGCTCCTAATCCTGTGAAGGCTGGAACTACATAAACTTCATCATTATTTGTAGATGCTTTGGCTAAATCTTCTGATTCTGGAGATGCTGCAAACATTCTAAGTCCATCACGTAACCACTGAATAGCTGATCCAGCAATAAAGATAGATCCTTCTAATGCATAATGAACTTTTCCATTTATTCCATATCCAATAGTTGTTAATAAGTTATTTTTAGAAAGTTGGAACTGTTCTCCTGTATTCATTACGATAAATGATCCAGTTCCATAAGTATTCTTAACCATACCTGGTTCAAAAGCTAATTGTCCGAATAAAGCCGCTTGCTGGTCTCCTGCCATACCTGAAATTGGTACTTCCGCTCCATAGAAGTGGAATGGAGCTGTTGTTCCATAAATTTCTGAGTTTGATTTAACTTCTGGTAACATAACTTTTGGAATATTTAATAATTCTAAAATTTCATCGTCCCATTTTAAGTCTTGGATATTATAAAGCATTGTACGCGCAGCATTTGAATAATCTGTTACGTGGCATGCTCCATTTGTAAGTTTCCAAACTAGCCATGTATCAATAGTTCCGAATAGTAATTCTCCCTTCTCTGCTCTCTCTTGTGCACCCGGTACATTATCTAAAATCCAACGTACTTTTGTAGCTGAGAAGTAAGCATCAATTACTAACCCTGTTTTCTTGTGGAAGAATTCTGAATATCCATCTTCTTTTAATTTTTCAGCTAAAGGAGCACTCTGACGAGATTGCCACACAATAGCATTGTAAATTGGTAATCCTGTTTCTTTATCCCACACTACTGTTGTTTCACGTTGATTAGTAATTCCAATTGCTTCAATTTGCCCTGGACTAATTCCACTTTCAATAAACGCTCCAGCAATTACTGATTGAACAGAGTTCCAAATTTGATTTGCATTGTGTTCAACCCACCCTGCTTTAGGGAAAATTTGTGGGAACTCTTTTTGGTAACTACTCATCTTCTCTCCTTTTTTATTGAAGATGATCGCCCTAGAACTCGTTGTTCCTTGGTCAATTGCCATAATAAATTTTTCTTGTGTCATATTTTCAGCCTCCTGAATATTTTTTCTTAAGTTCAGTATAACAGATAAAAAAAGAGAAATCGTATCAATGTTTTACGATTTCTCTAAATTTTTGATATGGTTTACAAAAAGTTAATCATTTCCCTTATGCAGCATAATTTTTAAGGCCCTTATATCTTGACCTTCAAATCTATTTTTTAAACAATATACATTATTTCCAGATACTTTATCAATAAAATCTACTACTAAATAATCATATTCTTTGTCTGCTTCATACCATTCCAAAAATATCATTCTATTTTTTTCCAACTCTTGCCTCATTTTTTTCATAAGTAAATAATTGCTTATTTCATCACCTGACAATTTCACTGCTACTTTTAGAATTTTAGAATGTCTTTCCAGTAAATATGAAAAAATATCCAACATTTTTTTATCGAATACTTCTCTTTGATGAACTGAATACTCATCGCTCTGTTTATAAATGTCATTCATTATATAAGTAAAGACTTTGTCAACACGATTTTTATACAAACTTACTTTATCATCACTTGTTATGACATGTTTTCTAACAAGATAGCCTGTAAAGAAATATATATGTCCCATCAACTGCCCCAGAGAATACATCGCTTGTTCATTTAATCTATATTCTTTTAAAGGTAATGTTTTTATGCATTGTATACCTACCGTAGTAGCTTCCGTTAGTGGTCCACCATAACCCAATATTTGTTCTGACATAGGAGCAGAAAGTAAAGATTTTGATGCTAAAAAAGCAAATAAACACATTACATCACCTTCTGTAATATCACTAGAAAAATATGACAACTCATTTTTTAACCTTTTATAGATTTTATGTTCCATAAAAGGAATCATTAAATTATCTATAGAAATAAAATTTTTATTTTTTATTTTTAATCTCAACTGAAAAATATACATACAAACTATTATATCTAAATGTTGCTTCTCATTAAAATTTGAAATATAATTTTTCTCTAAATAATCTGCTAATCTTTTCCCCAAATCAGTATTCTGCATTTGTTTCAAACTAGCACTTGAATGTGTATTTATCAGTAATTGGAAATAAAAATATCTAATTTGAAGTTCTGAACCGTGAATTCTTCCGTTTCTTATACTTAACTTAAATTCTTGCAATAGCTTATTCAAACTTGATAAATGTCTGTTTAAAGTCGCTTCACTTATAGAGAGTTTCAACGCCAAATTTGGTATAGTAAATTCCGCATTATGTAATAAATAACTTAAAATTTTAAACTTTATTGAATCTTTAGTAAAGTTCTCTATCACTTCTTCCCAAGAAGATTCACGAACAACTCGTAAGGTTAATTTATCATCACGATAGACAACTTCAATAAGATTCTTTTTATGCTTAAAGTTAAGGTTAATATCATCTATATACTTCAATAATGTACTTCTAGAAATTTCTAAATATTCTAAAGTTTCCTTTAAACTCACGAAATCTTTCTTATCTAATAAGTAAGTCAGAAGTTCATACTGAGCTTGTTCTGTTTTTTCAAATAAGTTTTGTATTAACATAGCCTTACCTTTCTATAAGAATTATTTTTTATAAATTTAGTATAACAAAAAACGAAAACATTTACAATTCTAGTTATAGATTCTTATATCACTCCTTTAACTTTAAATAACCATTTAGTAGTCCCTGTTGAATACGCTTAATCAACATGTTATAATTTACATAATTTAAGGATAAATTGAATTATGAAATACAATCAATTAGGTTCTACAGATTTAAAAGTAAGTGAAGTCAGCCTAGGAACTTGGGCTATCGGAAATGAATGGGGACACGTTGATGAAAAGGATGCTCTAGATTCAATCAATTACGCTATTGATAGAGGAGTTAACTTCTTTGACACTGCCGACATTTATGGTGCTGGACGAAGCGAAATACTTTTAGGTAAGGTTTTAAAAGAACGTTCAGAAGAAGTACTTATCGCTACAAAATTTGGACGTAAAGATAATTTTGCAGATTTATCAAATTACACATACGATAAGGTAAAAGAATATTGCGAATTAAGTTTTCAACGTTTAGGTAAAGAAGCTATCGATCTTTACCAAATTCACTGCCCTTCTACTGAAGTTTTAGAAGCTCTAAAAAAAGAAGGAAAAATTCGTTACTATGGAGTTAGTGTTGAGACAGATGTACAAGGTAAGTTTGTCCTAGAAAATACCAATGCATCTTCATTACAAGTAATTGTCAATATTCTTAGACAGAAACCTGTTGATGAAATGATTAAATTAGCTCATGAAAAAAATGTTGGAATCTTAGCACGTGTTCCATTAGCAAGTGGACTTTAAGTGGGAAATACACTAAAGACAGTAGGTTTCCTGCTGATGACCTCCGTAACTTCAACAGTGATGGTCAGTCATTTAATGTTGGGGAGACTTTCGGTGGGCTTCCATTTGAAAAAGCTATTGAATTAGTTAATGAACTAAAATGGATTCAAGAAGGACGCCACGGTTTGGCTGATGCTGCCCTAAAATGGATTCTTCAACAAAAAGGTATCACTACAGTTATTCCTGGTTTCAAATCTATAGCTCAAGTTGAGTCTAACGTACGTGCAAGTGAAGCAAAACCTTTCACAGATGAAGAGCTGAAAAAAATATCAGAATTTTACTGGAACAATGTTCACGACTTTATCCGTGGGGACTACTAAAAAATACCAGCCTATGAAAGGCTGGTATTTTTTATTTTCTCTTGTTCCTTTTCGCATAATCAATAAATCTAAAACTCTCTAACTTGTGACGTGATTCTGTAAATTGAAATTGTGTTTGATTCGACAAGAATGATTTTGATTTAACTGAAACTACATGTCTATCTTTTCCAACATCTAATAATAATCTGTCCCTATCTTTTACACTAGATATCGTAATTTCTTTTTGAGCTACATCTATATCTAGATTCAATTCATTTTCTAAATAACTATAAATAGATGTCTCCGCAATTTCTCTAGTTAATGATGGAACTATTGACTTATCAAAATAATCAATATCATAAACAGTAGCCATATCATCAACAACCCTTTGCCTGACTACATAAATAACTTCTGTTCCTACCGAAAAACCCGTATATCTAGAGTTTTCTGATGTAATAATTTCTTCTGATATAGAAATAACATTTGTTTTGGAATCTAAATTTAGTAAATCTACTATCTCTGAATATCCAGTAAGCTCCGAAACTGGGAACATTATTCTCTTAGGTGCAATAACTTTAGATCCCGCCCCCCTTTGTTTTTTTATTAAATGTCTATTAGTTAATTCTACCAAAGCCTTCCTTACAGTATCTCTAGAAACTTCATATTCTTCCATTAAAGCATGTTCACTGGGTAAGTAGGTATTTGCCTTATAAATTCCTTCTGTTATTTTTTTTTCTAAATCCTTAGCTATTTGTTGATATTTTTTCAAATTACATACTCCTTTTCTATTTGTTCAATAAAACACATACAAATAATTAAAGTAACTTTAACTATTTGTAGCCATTAAAACATACAACTATAATTATTTTATCATATTTTTAATTTTTTTCAACAAACAACTTGCATACAAGTGAAAAATATTGTATATTATTATCATACAAATAAACTTTAAAGGAGATCCTATATGAGCAAATATAGAGATGATATAAAAACACTACTTGATGCTGTCGGTGGAAAAGAAAATATCGCAGCACTTACACACTGTGTTACTAGACTACGTTTTGTACTAGTTGACACATCAAAACCAGACATCAAAAAAATTGAAGATATTCCTTCAGTAAAAGGAACTTTCACAAACGCTGGTCAATTCCAAGTAATCATCGGAAATGATGTTACTAACTTCTACAATGAATTTACAAGCTACGCTGGAATTTCTGGTGTATCTAAAGAAGAAGCAAAAGCAGTAGCTGCTAATAACCAAAACATCTTACAACGTGTAATGACAATGTTAGCAGAAATCTTCACACCTATTTTACCAGCTATTATCGTTGGTGGTCTTATCCTTGGATTCCGTAACCTTTTAGAAGGTGTACAAATGGAATCTCTTGGACAAAAAGTTGTCAAAGGTGTTGCCCAAGTTAACGGTAACGGTGAACCAATTTACAACACAATTGTAGATGTTTCTAAATTCTGGCACGGTGTAAATGACTTCCTATGGTTACCTGGTGAAGCTATATTCCACTTCCTTCCAGTTGCTATTGTATGGTCAGTTACTCGTAAAATGGGAACAAGTCAGATTTTAGGTATTGTATTAGGAATCTGTTTAGTTTCTCCGCAATTATTAAATGCTTATGCAGTTACAGCTACTGATGAAGCAACGATGCTTGCTAAGTGGACTTGGGACTTTGGATTTTTTACAGTAGATAAAATTGGTTACCAAGCACAAGTTCTTCCAGCATTACTTGCAGGTCTAGCACTAGCTTACTTAGAAATTTTCTGGAGAAAATACGTACCAGAAGTTTTATCAATGATTTTAGTTCCGTTCTTATCATTAATACCAGCTATTATTTTAGCTCACACAGTATTAGGACCAATCGGATGGACTGTTGGACAATGGATATCTGATGTAGTTCTTGCAGGACTTACTGGTTCATTCAACTGGTTATTCGCTTTAATTTTCGGTGCATTCTATGCTCCACTTGTTATTACAGGTTTACACCATATGTCAAACGCAATCGACTTACAGTTAATCGCTGATATGGGTGGAACTTCATTATGGCCAATGATTGCTTTATCAAACATTGCTCAAGGTTCTGCAGTATTTGCTTACTACTTCGCTAACCGTTCTAACAAGAAAGAATCTCAAGTATCACTGCCAGCTACAATTTCAGCTTACTTAGGTGTTACTGAGCCAGCTATGTTCGGAGTTAACATTAAATATGTATATCCATTCGTATCTGCAATGGCAGGATCTTCAGTGGCTGCACTTATCTCTACTACAGCAGGAGTAAAAGCTAACTCAATCGGTATCGGTGGTCTACCTGGTATCTTATCAATTCAATCTCCATACTGGGGATCATTCTTAGCAGCTATGGCAGCAGCAATAGTTATACCATTCGTTTTAACTTTCATCTTGCCTAAGACTGGACTATTTAAGAAAAAATAATTAAAATAATATTAGATATTGATGGATAAGTTTTACAGATACACTGTAGCTTATCCATTAATTCATATAAAAACAAAGTAAGAAAGGACAAAAATAATGACTTTCGACAAGAAAAAAATTGTATATCAAATTTATCCAAAATCATTTAAAGATACTACTGGTAATGGTATTGGAGATTTAAATGGAATAATTGAAAAACTACCTTATTTAAAAGATTTAGGAGTAGATGTTTTATGGCTAAACCCATTCTACCCTAGCCCGCAAAGAGACAATGGTTATGACGTTGCTGATTATAAAGCAATCAATCCACTATTTGGAACAATGGAAGATTTTGATAAATTAGTAACTAAAGCCAAAGATCACGGTATGGAACTTATGCTTGATATGGTACTAAACCACTGTTCTACAGACCATGAATGGTTTCAAAAAGCATTAGCAGGAGATAAAAAATATCAAGATTACTTCATTCTAAGAAAAGAAACTACAGATTGGCAATCAAAATTTGGTGGACTTGCTTGGTCTAAATTTGGAGATACAGATTACTACTATCTTCACCTATTCGACAAGACACAAGCTGATTTAAACTGGAGAAATCCTGAAGTTAGACTAGAAATGCAGAAAATTGTTAACTTCTGGAGAGATAAAGGAATTAAACACTTTAGATTTGATGTTATTAACCTAATTGGTAAAGATGAAGAATTAAAATCTAATCCAGTAATGGACGGTAAGCCTGAGTATACAGATAAACCAATTACTCACGATTATCTAAGAGAATTAAATGTTAATTCTTTCGGACAAGACTCAGATTCAATGACAGTTGGAGAGATGAGTTCAACTACAATAGAAAATTGTATAAAATATTCTAATCCTAGCAGCAATGAATTAGCTATGGTATTCAACTTCCACCACTTAAAAGTTGATTATGCTGATGGCCAAAAATGGACTCTTGCTAAATTCGACTTCAAAGAATTACAAAAGTTATTCCACGACTGGGGTAATGCTATGAGTGATGCTGATGGTTGGAGCGCCCTATTCTGGAACAACCACGACCAACCAAGAGCCTTAAACAGATTTGTAAATGTTAAGGACTTCCGTGAAGAAGGAGCTACTATGCTTGCTTCTTCTATCCACCTTTCTAGGGGGACTCCTTATGTTTATATGGGAGAAGAAATTGGGATGCTAGATCCTAACTTTGATGATATTTCTGACTATGTTGATGTTGAATCACATAATGCCTTCCAAATTCTTTTAGACAATGGTCTAGACAAAGAAACAGCATTTAAAATTATCAAAGCTAAATCTAGAGATAATTCTAGAACACCTATGCAATGGGATAATTCAGCAAATGCTGGATTTACTACTGCTAGACCTTGGCTTAAACCTACAGAAACTTACCCTGAAATAAATGTAGCCAAATCACAAAAAGGAAGAATTTTCAAATTCTACCAAGAATTAATTAAATTAAGAAAAGAAAAAGATATAATAAGTCACGGTTCTTATAAATCAAAATTTGAAGAATCTACTTCAATCTACGCTTTCGAAAGAGAGCATGAAGGACAAAGATTATTAGTGTTAAATAACTTCTTCGATAAAGAAACTACTCTTGAAATTGATGAAGAATTTGCTAATGGTGAATTATTACTATCAAACTATGAAGATTCAATAGTCGAAAAAACAATCACATTAAGACCTTATGAGTCACTAGCAATTTTAATATAAAAATAAACCCAGCCTAAATTTCGGCTGGGTTTTATTTTTATTTCTTACCTTCTCTAAATAGTTGTTTAGTCTTGAAACCTTGTCCTAAGATATCAACCATTTCTTCCTGTCTTTTAGTTATAGTTTTTTCTGTTTTAGCAGAATAGATGTATCTAGCCCAATCTTTTTGATAACCAGGAGTTAAAGTTTTATAAAATTCAAGCTGTTTTGGATATGCTTGTAAATATGTTTCAACTTCCACTATTTTGTCTGTATAATCAGCTACTTTTGCAGAAGATGAAGTTTTCTTTTTATCTTTACTTAATGGTATATGTTTAACTGCTAATAAAGTATAGTTATCATCTAAAGCTAGCATCCTATTAAATTTATACTCAGTTGTCTCCATATACCCTGTTTCTTTGCTTATTTTCAAATGCGGATGAATTGAATCTCTATGAATAGCTTCATAATTCAATTTATTTTTATTTTTCGGATAAAGTAAAAATACTACCCCATTTTCTTCTAAAATAGAATCTTTAGATAAAGCCAAAACAGTATCCTTCATCTCGTCCAGAGTGTATACGTAGGCAATTGCTAAATCTACTTTACCATTTTTGTACTTTTCTAATTCTATACCATCGAATGCTGTGTCATTCTCCTTAGCGGATTTGAATATAACTTTTTTATCAAAGCTTTCCATTTTTAATTTTTTATATAATGTTTCTTCCATATTTTTCTCCATTGTTTTATTTAACAATTCATTATACTATATATGTAAAAATAAAACCAACCTAAAAAGGTTGGCATTTTATTCCCCATTAAAGTAATCAGAATCTAATTTCTTAACTTTATAAACTTGATATTCTGATACTCCAATATTATATTCAATTAGTAGTCTTGTTAGTTCTTCTCCATCGATTAATACAACTTTTTGATGAAGTTGTTTTCCTGCAAATTCTGTTGCTTCTTTACTAAATCTAGCACTAGTTATAAAAACACCCTTCATTGCCCCTTGTCCCACTAAAGCTCCGACAAATTTCTGAACATCAGGTCTTCCTACAACAGAGTCCGGCTGCCATTTTTTAGCTTGAACATAAATTGATTCAAAACCTAATCTATCAGCAGAAACAATACCATCAATTCCTTCATCTCCAGATTTTTTAGTCACAGAATCTTTTCTTAGTTTTCCATATCCCATCTTCACTAATAATTCCACTACTAAGTGTTCAAAATCATATGGAGACATTTTTAATATCTCTGTCATCAAATCGTCTGCAAGATTTTTATTTAGTATTTCAATAGAATTTTCTATGTTTTCTATTGGACTTATTTGTTCATCAATGATTTCTGTTTTTGACTCTGCTTCAGTTGAAGATTTTTTAGGAGTTCTAAAAAATTCTCTAAATGATTCGTATTGATTCAAATATGACAAAGTAATTTTTTCAGAACCATTTCTATAGGCTTCTAGACCTAAATCTGTAATTTGAAATTTTGCACGACTTGGACTTTCAATTAGTCCTGCTTTTTTCAAATATGTTCTAGCCCAACCAATACGGTCACTTATTATATTTTTCCCACTTGGTAGTTTTTCTTCTTTTTCTTCTTCAGTTAAATCCATTGTAGATAAACAATAATCTCTTACTTCATTAAGTGTATGTATCTCACCATCAGACAAAAAGTCTATAAAATATGGAAAAAATTCATTATATTTTGGTATAGCCATTATTCCTGCTCCTTCTCTTAATTTCACTCACTTATATAATAAAATATAAATAAAGAAATATCAATATTCTTTTTATTTACCAGTCAAATACTTAAACAGGCTTTCTTCCACTGGTTTCTGCAATGCGAAAATCATTCTCACCACAGAATCTCCTTCTATCGTTAATTCTGTAGCACTGTCTTTTACGTAAGTCATTGGACCTAGGTAGTAAAACTCTCTTGCTTCTGAATTATCTTTAATCACAAATAACTCGAATCTCAATCCATTATTCTCAGAATCTAACATATAAGACACATCTGGTGATGACATATTTCTCTTATTCTTTGAAAAATATACCAAATTAGTATCGTTAATAAATTCATTATCATAACTAATCTTATTAAAAGTAATTTCACTCTTATTATAAGTTACAAACATAGGACAAGTATTTGTTTCTTTATCAACTTTGTATCCACCTGTTTTTAGAGCTGGCTCATCTTTTGAGATATTTAGATACTTAAGTACTTCTCTACGTGAATATTTTTGACCTAATGTTAATAAATCTGGATAATCTTTTGATTTTATTAGTCCCGCTTCTATAACATCTAAAAATAACTTCCTATACTCACTAGACTCTTCTAATGACTTTTCTATATCTTTATGTAACTGATAATTCTCTCCTACTAAATCTACAAGTGGCACTTGACCAAACTTCTTAACTTCCATTTGTTTTAAAAATTTAAGATTTAGTATTCCTTCTACTGATTTTATCGTCAGATCTTCAGTTGCTAACCCTTGACCTTCTAATAAATCAAGACAATATCTCTTACTAATAGTTCCTTTATTCTCCACTAATTCTTTTAATAAAATAAGTTCGTGTTTTCTCTTACCAGCTAAGACTTCAAAAGTTATATATGACAAGTACCTTTCTTCTATCTCTGATAAAGATATTTTTTCATTAGAAAATTTATTAATTACATCTGCATAATTTTTAAAAGCAGTCTTTTCAAAAAATACACTTACGTCTAAAGAATTACTTTCTAAAAAATCTACCAAATAAGGCACTCTTCCTAGTCTATTCTGTAAATCTACAAATGCGTCACGCAATAATTTTACATTAGATAAATTAGTATTAGTAATAGACTTAAATATCTGCTCTCTAGCTATTTCTTCAAAATTAACAGTTGTTAATCCAGCTAGACTTGATGACTGCATTAATAGTCTTCTGTAAGTATCCTTATTCATAGAATTATCCCCAAATAAGGCAATAGGAATCATATAGTTATTTTTATAATTACCTATAAAGTCAATTATCGTAACATATTCCTTACTAGAGTGTTTTCTAAGTCCACGCCCTAATTGCTGAACAAATACTATACTTGATTGAGTATTTCTAAGCATAACAACTTGATTAACACTTGGTATATCTATACCTTCATTGAAAATATCAACAGTAAGAATGTAGTCTAATTCTCCCTTTTCTAAAGACCTAACTACTTCTTCCCTAGTTTTTTGCGAATCATCTCCACTTAGTGCCCTAGTCTTATAACCATGCTTGTTTAATTCATCTGACAATCCGTAAGCTTCTTCCTTGCTTGAGCAAAAGATTAATCCCCTAACCTTGTCTCCACTATAGCCATAATAGTCTATTTTATTTATGATATGTCTAACACGTTCCTGGGAAACTAATTTATCAAATGATTCATTCTCATCTAGTAACTTACCATTTAGAGATATATCAGTAACTCCAAAGTAGATAAATGGACATAGCAAATCATTATCCAAAGCTTCTTGTAATCTTATTTCATAAGCTATATTATAATCAAATAATTCATAAATATTTTGACCATCTGTTCTCTCTGGTGTTGCAGTCATACCTAGTAAAAATTTTGGTTCAAAATATGAAATAACTTTCTTATATGACTCTGCCCCAGCCTTATGAACTTCATCTATCAAAATATAATCAAATTCATCCTTAGCGAATTTTTTCAGATGTTCATCTCTAGATAAGGTCTGAATTGTTGCAAAGATATACTGCTTATTATCTGTACTAGCACCTGCTTTATAAAGTAAGGCTTGATTGTCATCAAAACCTAATACATTTTTAAAACTTTCTAAAGCCTTGTTTAAAATCTGTTCCCTATGTACTAAAAATAACATTTTCTTAGGATTATAATTTTTCACATCTAAAGCGGCTAGATAAGTCTTACCTGTTCCAGTTGCACTTATTACCATAGCTTTAGACTGACCTTTTTTCCTAATACTTTCTAGTGCTTCAAGAGCTTTCTCCTGCATAGCATTTGCCCTGATAATATTACTTGTAACAACTGGCTGACTTACTACTTGCATAGTTTGTCTTTGACTAGCGTATTCCTCAATTACACTTTCTGTTAAAGGTTGAGATAAAGACCAAACCCTATCAAACTCTTCTTTTGTCTTAGCGACAATATCTCCTTGATTCGTAGATGTTAATTTAATATTCCATTCGTAATTTGTCTTTAAAGCAGTAGCTGTTAAATTAGAAGAACCCGAAATTAAAACCTGCTTATATTCTTGTTCGAGAAGATAGTACTTAGAGTGTAATTGTAATTCTCTAGGACTAATTCTAACTTCTACATTCTGCAATTTTAATAGCTCTCGCATAGCGTCCGGTGCATTAAAATCAAGATAAGGAGAAATGATAATTTTCCCCTTAATATTCTTATCTGCCAAATCAGAAAGTTGTGATTTTATAAGAGCTAATCCAGCTTTAGTAATAAAAGCTACTGAAAAATAAAAAGCCTGACTCTTAGATAATTCATCCTGCAAATCAGTAAGTACAAATTTTTTCTCCATAGGATTATTAATAAGAACCTTGGGAGAAAATGAGTTATTTACTTCTATATTTTTATCAATAAATGAAAAACGTAAAGACTCCATCAGAGAATCTTCAAAACTTAAATTTGTCATTATAAATACCTATTTAATCTAATATTTAAAATAATTATAACCTATTGCCTGGGCAATTAAAAATAAAAGACCACTAATTGTGGTCAAATTCACTTAGTAATCTTTCTTATATATAACCCAATCAAGATAGCAATTAGAACTGACATTATTGATTTTTATAGTACAACTCTATACCGCTAGTATAAAATACTCTGTAATGTTTTCTGGACTTTCCTTCATCCCGTTATTCCCCCACCACCTTAGAGTATCTACAAATGTTGAAGTTATGTGATCTATCCAAAAACTATCAGGTAATTTTTTATTTTTACGATCTTCAAACAAGGATAACTGACTAATAACCAATTTTTCAAGATTTGCTCTGAAATACCTGAAAAATAATTCATTATTCTGTGAAAGAAGTAATTTAAGCATGTTGCTATCATTATTTTTTATATGTCTAAAAAGATGCAAGAAAACATTATCCTTAATATCGCAAGAGATGATATGAACATGTTCAGATTTACTTTCTAAAGAATCGATAATATGACAAAATACATCTTCACATAAAGATTTCAGAAGAAAATCTTTAGATTCAAAGTGACTATAAAATGTTGCTCTTCCTACATCTGCTCTATCTATTATCTCTCCTACAGTAATTTTAGAAAAATCTTTTTCATATAATAATTCTATAAAAGTTTTTAGTATTGTCGTTCTTGTTTTCTTCTGTCTTCTATCCATATCTTCTCCATACAATTATGCTAATTTGTTCAGTATCTTACAATCACATATTATTATACATTGTAATTAATATTTTTGTAAATTATAATAAGTACAAGTAAAATTTAAAGAAATAGGAGACTAGTTATGAAAAGCAAAAACAATATACTCATTGCATTTTTATTAAATTTATCATTCGCTATTTTAGAATTTATAGGAGGAATTTTTACTGGTAGCGTCGCTGTACTTTCTGATGCTATTCATGATTTTGGAGATGCTATTGCTATCGGTGCCTCATATTTTCTTCAAAAGAAAAGTTTAAAACCTGCTGACTCCACATATACATTCGGTTATGCTCGTTTCTCTATTATAGCAGCTCTACTAACTACAAGTATTTTATTAAGTAGTTCTATTATTGTAATATACACAGCACTCACTAGGTTATTTAACCCTACTCAGATCGACTATAATGGTATGCTAATTCTTGCTGTAATTGGAATTTGCGTTAATCTTGTGGCATCATACTTTACACATGGAGGTACTTCTCTAAATCAGAGAGCTGTTAATCTTCACATGCTTGAAGATGTTTTAGGATGGATTATCGTCCTAATTGGTTCACTTGTGATGAAATCTACTAATATTTCAATTATAGATCCCCTTATGTCAATAGGTTTATCAGTATACATTATGACGAAAGCCTATAAAAATTTAAAAAATATTTTAGATATTTTACTAGAAAAAACACCTAAGGGAATTGATATTGAAGAAATAACAAAAATTGTAAAAAAAATTGATGATGTAAATGATATTCACCATATTCACACTTGGTCACTAGATGAACAGCAAAAATTTGCTACTATGCATCTAATAACAAACTCTCCTAGTTCTAATCTAAAAAAAGAAATTCGTGATAACCTAAAAAAAATAGGAATTAACCATGTTACAATAGAATTTGAATATGTGGGGGAAGTTTGCTACGAAGTAAGTTGTAATCAAAATGTATCAACTGACCACATATGTCAGCACCATCACTAATGTATAAAACAAAAAGCAGATTTTCTTTATGAAAAATCTGCTTTTTTATAATAGTTATTTTCTTACTCCATATTGGTATGGAATTCTAAAGTTTTCTCTTAAAGTTTCTCCCTCATACTCTTTGTGGAAGATTCCTCTTTCTTGCAGAATAGGCACTACTTCATCTACAAATCTCTTAAGGTCTACTTCGTAAACATCAGGCATTACCCAGAATCCATCAGCTCCTCCTTGTTCGAACCATTCAGTTAAGTGATCAGCTATATCTTCTGGCGTACCTACTGCTGCTGGGTGATAGTCGATTACAGAGTGGTATACTACATATCTAAGTGACCATCCTTCACGTGCTATTTTTAGAACATTTTCTGTGCGTGGATCACTATAAGGAGTCACTACTACCTTATCTAAAATCTTAGGATCAATTGGCTTCTCAATATCAGCCATTGTAAATTGTACACCTAAAATATGTCCTATATGAGCTGCTCTTTGATAGAATGTTTCTTCATCCATAAATTGAGCGTGTCTGTCTAAAGCTTCTTTTTTACTATCTCCTATTAAAGGCATTACTCCAGCAATAAATTTAATTTCTTCTGGATCACGACCATTATCGATAGCTCCTTGACGCAATGCATCACGAATTTCTTTTCCTTGCTCAATAGTCCAAACTTCCCCTACCATAGCATTAGCATATTTACTTGCATAGGCTATACTATTAGCAGATCCACCTGAATGGAAAATAACTGGTTGCCCTTGTGGTGATGGTGGAATTGGCAATGTCCCTGTACTTTCAACATATTGACCTTTTATTGATACTGATTTTACTTTATCGTAATCAGCAAATATTTTCTTTTCTTTATCAAGTTTTAATGCATCTTCTTCCCAAGTTCCCCATAAAGTTTGAACAGTTTCTAGGAATTCACTTGCTTTCCCATAACGATCAAAACTCGATGGTAACTTAATACCATAAGCATTAGCACTTGCCCCATTAGCACCAGTAACTGCGTTCAATGCAACACGTCCTTTACTAATTACATCTAAAGACTTAAATTGTCTAGCAACTTCATAAGGGTTAGACCAAGCAGCTGCTTTTGTAATAGCCATACCTATATTTTTTGTATTTTGAGAAATAATACTTGCGATTAATAATGGATCAACCCCCATTGTTTGCATATCCGCATTTTCAAAAGCTTTTGTTCCCGGGAAATCACCAAAGAACATAAATTGGAATTTTCCTTTTTCTGCTAATTGAGCAGCCTTAATATCTATAGAAAAATCTGGATATTTTTCAAAGTTAATTTTTGGATCAGTCCAAGATTTGAAATTTAATCCCGCTGCACCAAACATTGCTAATCCTAACATCATTTGTTTTTTTGTTTTCTTGTTTTCTGTCATTTTAATATCTCCTAAAAAAATACTACTTGTTTTCTTCTTTTATTTTTGTTATGATTTTATTGTACACCTGTCACTTAACTCTGTCAATTTACAATTTTGACAAAAGTGTCACTTAAAATACAAAATCGAAAGGACTGTCACATGATTCAAGATTTAAGATTTATAAAAACCGAAGAAAATTTAAGACAAGCAATCCTAGAACTATTGAAAGAAAAAAATTATAATAAAATTACCGTAACAGATATATGTAAAAAAGCACAATGTTCTAGAAATGCCTTCTATCTACACTACGAAAGTAAAGAAAATCTATATGACGCTATCATTATGGATATTATTGTAGATATAGAAGATTCTTGTCGTCCAGTTGTTGAAAAACTTTCTGATATAGGAGTTACTGAATCAAAAGAATACCTAAGCAATATCCTAAATGCAGTGGAAAAACATCGTCCTGTCTTGTCTCAATTACTAGAGAATGAACAAGTTAATTTTTCTAAAAATTTAAAAAATATTATGATAGAATCTATTTCTACAAATGCCAAAAAATTTAATCAAGAAACTGACTTAGATTATATACACTATTTCGCTAGTGGTATTGCTGGTTATATTGAATTTTGGATAATGCAAACTGACTATTCATTAGATGTGGCAAAAGAAAAACTTTTCGCCATAACTGTTCAGCAGCCATATACAAATAAAAATACTTAGTTCTATTAGAACTAAGTATTTTTACTATCTCCAAAATTTGTCGTAATTAGCCTTATCTTCAATTTGAAATTCTATCATCTTTTTAATTAAAGGATATTGAATTTCTTCATTCCATAATATACGAATAATATTATCAGTATATCCATATCCACTTGCTTTAATATCTTCTTCAAAATGTTTAATTGTCGCAACTTCTGGGCTAACTGCTATATGTTTTTTACTCGTACTCATACCAAAAATATAAGTATCGTGGTGTGTAAACATGGGTTGATTCCATTTTACAACAGGAACTAAGTCAGGAAATTCTTCCATTATCCAATTTAAAAAGCTTTCTACTCTATCACGATGACTTGGTTCATCAATTTTATTTAAATAATCTTCGAATACTTTGTGCTTATCCATAAAATCTATCTCCTATTTTGTTCTATAATTATTATACTTTATTTTTTAATAATAACAAAAACAGATATTCCCTAAGAAATATCTGTTTTTTTTATTTAGTAATCTGTAATTCTTGTAATTGCTGAAGGATAGCTTCCCTATCTGCTCCTGCTTGTAATAAGGCTGCTGCTGTATATGCACCCTCTACTATAGGAACATTTTGGATTTCAATATTCTTATCAGAAAAATCTGCTACCATCTCAATATTCATTCTTGCTGAACCTAAATCATAGAATGCTAATATTTCTTCTGCAGGATTCTTATCTACTATTTCTTGAACCTGATCAAAGCTAGTTCCGATTCCTCCATCTTCAGTCCCCCCTACATACGTAAGAGGTATATCTTTGGCAACTTCACTTATTAAATCCACCGCACCTTGTGCAAGATTTTTTGAATGAGATACAATAATAATTCCTAATTTACTCATAACTTACTCCTGATTCTAATAATGCTTCAAACAGGTATCCTGTTGATTGTGAACCTGGATCAATATGTCCTAAAGAACGTTCTCCAACATAGGATGCTCTTCCTTTTGTTGCAGCAGTATCTTTAGTAGCTTCTACATAAGATTTTATTTTTTCTAAATCTAATGCTTTTTCTTCTAAGTCCTTAATAATCGGAGTCCAAACATCAACCATAGTTTTTTCACCTTGATTTGCTTTTCCTCTTTTTACAATCATATCTAATGCTTCTTGAGCTGACTCTGCAAAAGTTTTTTCATCAATTGCTTTACTTAATCCTACAAAAGCAGAACCATATAACGGACCTGACGCTCCCCCTACCTTACTAAGAAGTTGCATACCTACAACTTTAAAAACATCAGATGTTTTAGTAAATTCTTTAGCCTTTAATTCTTCTACCACAGCAGCCATACCCCTAGCCATGTTACCACCGTGGTCACCATCTCCAATCGGAGTATCAAGCTCACTTAAATAATCTTTGTTTGCTTGAATCTTTTCATTAAATAAATTCATCCATTTAATTGCATCTTGTACATTCATTTTTAAATCTCCTTATTTACCAAGCTGGTGTTGTTACTGGACTATTTAATGCCTCTAACCATTCTTCATCTTCTAATTTAATAAATGTTAATGATAGACCTGCCATATCAATAGCTGTCATGTAATCACCTAATTTTTTATAAACTACATCTATTCCTTTTTCTTCTAATAAAGCTGACACATCATTAGCAAAAACATATTGTTCCATTAATGGTGTTGCACCTAATCCATTGATCAAAATACCAAATTTTTCTCCATTGCTTACACCAAAATCTTTTGCAAGTTTTTCTACCAATTCTTCTGCTAATTTTGCAGATTCTTGTAATTTTTCTTTTCTATAACCTGGCTCTCCATGAATACCTACTCCGTATTCAAACTCATCTTCTTCTAAAACAAATCCTGGTTTACCTACTTCTGGAACAGTTGCTCCTGATAGAGCTAGTCCTATTGTTTTAATATTCTTAACAAGTTTATCAGCTAATTCTTTAATTTCTGATAGTGATTTTCCACTTCTTGCTGCATGACCCAATATTTTATGAACTAAAATAGTTCCTGCAACTCCTCTTCTTCCTTGAGTATATAAACTATCTTCAACTGCAATATCATCATCCACAATTACACTAGATACTTCTATACCTTCCATTTCAGCTAACTCTTGAGCCATTTCAAAGTTCATAATATCTCCAGAATAGTTTTTAATAATTAAGAAAACTCCTGCCCCCTCATCAGCTGCTTTTATCGCTTCTAAAATTTGGTCTGGTGTAGGCGATGTAAATACTGCTCCGCAAACTGCAGCAGATAACATTCCTTCCCCTACAAAACCAGCATGCGACGGCTCATGTCCAGAACCTCCACCTGAAATTAAGGCTACCTTTCCAGATTTCTCAGCTTTTCTAAGAATAACATCAAAACCTTCTACACGTTCAACTAAATCTGAGTGAATATAAGTAATCCCCTTAATCATCTCATCTACAACATTAACCGGATTGTTGATAATTTTTTTCATTTTTATTTACCTCTATTATTTATATTTTTTCTACACCTTAATTATAGAATACGATTACAAAAAATATAATGGACAGATTTTTTATTCTGTCCCATTTTTGAATAATTTATAAATTTTATCTGCTATAATAAGAGTACCAATAAATTTTAGGAGGAATCTTGTGGCACCTTCAATAATTACTAAAAAGAAAATTGCTAAAGCATTTAAAAGTCTTTTAGAAAAAGATGATTTTGAAAAAATTTCTATAGTTGAAATTATGGAAGTAGCTAATATTCGTAGGCAGACTTTCTACAATCATTTTTTAGATAAGTATCAACTTATGGATTGGATATTTGAGAATGATTTACAAGAAAAAATTACTGATAATCTAGATTTCATTACAGGTAGACAACTTCTTATAGAATTATTTATCTACTTTGAAGAAGAAAAAGAATTCTATACACAATTATTCAATATTAAAGCACAGAATGATTTTAGCTCGTATTTTATAAAGTACTGTAAATCTCTTGTAGAAAAAATTATTAAAGAATACCCTATTAATAATAAATATTTAGAAAATGAGTTTTTCTTAAATTTCCATATTAAATATCACTCATATGCTCTCGCAGAAATAATCAAAGATTTTGTAAGTCATTCAATTCCTACTCCTGATGTGGATTTCTTAATATTTGAAATGACTTATCAAAAAATATAGGAGGTAATTTTATGACATTTATACATAATCAAAAAGAAAAAATATTATCAGATTTTATTAAAGGCCAAATCTTACCTTATCCTCACCTAGTTAAACATGAAAATTTACCTCTTATATATAATAAATATCATGATAAAAATACAATTCCTATTCTTTCAGGCGGTGGATCAGGTCATGAACCAGCCCATATAGGTTACGTTGGTGATGGTATGCTTACAGCTGCGATTTACGGTCCGCTATTTGCACCACCTAGTTCTAAAGATATAGCTGATGCTATTAGATTTTTAGATTCTGGAAAAGGAGTATTTGTAATAATTAAAAATTTCGAAGCTGATTTTAAAAACTTTAGTATGGCAATTAATGAAGTAAGAAAAGAAGGTCACGAAGTCAGATATATAATTTCTCATGATGATATTTCAATCGAACCGAAAAATAATTATCAGATAAGAGGTCGTGGTTTAGCTGGGACTGTTTTAATCCACAAAATAATTGGAGATTTAGCTAGAAAAGGAGCTAAACTAGAAATTTTAGAAGAAAGTGCCTTAGAACTATCTACAAAAATCGCTACAATTGGGTTTGCTACTAAATCTGCTAAACTACCTACTGAAGAAAAAAGTCTTTTCCAACTAGAAGAAAATTACATCTCATATGGAATTGGAATTCATGGAGAAGAAGGTTATCGAGTAGTTCCCTTTGAAAATTCAGAAAATCTCGCTAATGAGATTATTAATAAACTAAAACTACATTTCCATTGGAAGAAAAATGATAAATTCATTCTATTAGTAAATAATTTAGGTGCTTGTACAGACTTAGAAATGGGTATTTTCTTAAATGATCTTAGCCAGCTTCTAGAAATTGAAGACGTAGATATTCCCCTAATTAAATTAGGAAAATATATGACTAGTCTTGATATGTCTGGTATCTCTGTAAGTCTATGTAAAATCTCTGATAAAACCTGGCTAGATAGCCTATCAGAACCTACTAATGCTTTTGCTTGGAAATAAAAAGAAGGCTACTAAAGCCTTCTTTATTTATATCCTTTAATAAAAGTTTCTATTTCTTCTATACTGTCAGTAAAGAGTGTTTTGTTTCTATCTTCTTTAGTTAAAAATCCTTCTCTTACCATATGATCAAAGAACTTTTCTAAATGGTCATAATAACCAGCTGTATTCATTAAAATACATGGTCCACTATTTTGTCCTACTCTTGCCCATGAGATTACTTGCGATATCTCTTCCAGGGTCCCTGGTCCTCCAGCTAGTGCAATAAAGACATCACCTTTTTCTACCATTAAACTTTTTCTATCAGACATATCATCTACTTCATGAAGCTCATTTATTTTTGTGTGGCTTATTTCTCTTTCTATAAGAAATGTAGGCATAACTCCTTCTACATATCCACCATTTTCTAAAACAGTATCTGCTAGTATTCCCATTAAACCAACATTTCCACCACCATAAATTAATTTATGATTATTTTTGGCTATCCACTTTCCTAATTCTACAGCTTTTTCTGTGTAAACTTCCTTACTTCCAGAATTCGCTCCGCAAAATACTACTATATTCATATTTCTATTCTCCATCAGGTTTTTGTCCATCATGAGCTAACCATTTACATTCTGTAATATCCATCTCTGTAAAAGTTGCTTTAAATGATGAATCTTCAGGACTACAAGCATAGATACCAAATTGAATTTCATCTTTAGCTTCCCACATATGACAGATTCTCATTTGTGAAAAGTTTATTCCATCTTGAGAACATTCTAGACAAAAATCATCTTCTCTCCTGCTGAATCTATACCACATAGATTTAATAGAAGCGTCTATTGCAGTTGTTGACCAATCTGAATAACCACGATTGGTTACTACACTTCCTAGATGTTGAAATTCCTCATTCTCATATTCTATGGATGCTTTTAGCCAGTTTTCACTATCTAAGTACATTACTACACCACATTGGTCAAATCTATGTTTAGAATCAAAGTCTGTTTTCACTACAAATGAAAAGAATTTTTCACTTGTCTTCATTTGTAGAACGGGTGCGTTATCATTTCTAAAATGATAGTAGGTTCTTTGCCATAAATCTGTATGGGGATTAGTTATAATCTCAATTTTTGAATCTGTAATTGTATATTCTTTTGGTTCTCTAGTCCATTCTAATTTTTTTACATCAAACATAATTAACTCTCTTTCAAATTATTTAGCAATACCACCAATTGCTGTTACGTGTTCCATTCCACCCATGTCATAAACATTAGTAAATCCAGCATCACGTAAAATTTTTGTTGCTTCTGCTGATCTAATTCCTTTCAAGCAGTGAACATATATTTTTGTATCCTTCGGAAGATCTGGTAATTTACCGTCTTCCAAATCAGTTATTGGAAAGTTCTTTGTAATACCAAAATTTTTGCTATCAAACTCCCCTTTAGAACGTACATCGTAAAATACAGCGCCATTCTTCACATCTTCTGCCACTTGTTCAAAAGAAATTTTGTGAGCTTTTGCATCTGGTCCTGCTTTTGACCAGTCAATATTTTCTTTCTTCACTGCTTCGCTTGTAGCTGGTGCTGATGATGAATTTGTTCCAGTACTTTGACCACAGGCTACTAAAATTCCTGCTAATGCTGATAAAGTTACAATATTAATTAATTTTTTCATGATTTTTTTCTCGTCTCTCCTTATTTTTTAAATATAAATCTCTCTATTGCTTTGGCTACACCATGTTCATTATTTGATTCAGTCTTATATTTAGCTACTGCTTTTACAGCTTCTCCTGCATTATCCATTGCTACGCTATATCCAGCAAATTCTAACATCTCTATATCATTATTTCCATCACCTAGTGCTAGAATTTCATCTGCTTTGATTCCTAAATCTGTTGCTAATTTTTCTAATGCTGATGCTTTAGAAGTCCCTTGTGGCAATACTTCAAAAATATATGTTTGACTTCTTACTACACTATAATCCTTAGCTAAATTTTCTCTATTAGCATTTTCAAATTGATCTATAGCATCTGGTTTCCCCATAACCATAGCTTGAAACATATTGTATTCTTCTTTACACGCTTCTTCTAAACTTATAACCACTGGTTTTTGGAATGTTAAGGATGCATCATATATTACAGTTTCACTCGGCGCTTCTTCTACTACATAATAAGTAGTTTCGTTTGTTAAAACCAGTTGTACATCTGTGTCTTTTACAAGATTATAAAGTCTTGTAATATCAGATTCATTTAATTTTACATAATCTAACAATTTCCAATCTTTAGTAGAGTGAACTGAACACCCATTGTTAACTATAACAAAGTCATCTTGGTTCTTTAGGCCTAAATTTAAAAAAATTGGAATAACTCCAAATAAAGGACGTCCTGTTGATAAAACCACCTTTACTCCTGCATCAATAGCCTTTTGTAAGGCAAGTTTATTCTCTTCACTTACTTCTTTTCTATCATTTAGTAAAGTTCCGTCCATATCTGTTGCTATTAGTTTAATCATACAATTTTCTCCTTTGAATTTTAGGGGTGTGCATTTTGACCCTAGGGGTGTGCATTTTTCCAGTTTTTTTCTAGGGGGTGTGCATCTTTTAACGATATTCATAAACCCCACTACTATCACCTTTTATTATTTTTCTTTACTTTTTTATTATATCAAAAATGTTTTTTATTGACCATAAAATGAAACAAGCCATATCTAGATTGATATGACTTGTCCTGTTTTGAAGTGTATTTCTATTTCTTTGTCTTTGTTTATTACTAGTTTTTCTACTAAGGTATTAAAGAGTTGTTCATCGAACTCTTCTAATAGTTCTCTTTGTTTTTTTAGTTTTTCTATAAATATTTTTATCTGCAGTTTCTGTTCTTCTTGCTTTATTCTTTGAGTTTGTTTCTCTATGTGATCTTCTTCTAGTTTTCTATATTTGTTTACTAACTTGTTGTACTTCTCTTGATAGGTTTCTTGATCTTGTATTTTTCTACTATTTTGCCTTACCAGCTCTTCTACCTTCATTTCTAGCTTTTCTAATTTTTGTTCTAGTTCTTGTATTTCTTCTGTTGTTTTTGTCTGTTTTTGTTCTATTATGTTTGTTAGAACTTTTAGGTTTTCTATTATTTCTTTTTTGTTTGTAATTAAGTTGTTTGTTGCTTTTACTATCCAAGCCTCTATTTCTTCTTGTGTTGTATGCGGTGTTGTGCAGTTTTCTTTTCCCTTGTATTTATAACTACATCTGTAAATATGTCTTTTATATTTACTTGTTGAGTGCCAAGTATGTCTTCCAAAGCTATGTCCACAATCCCCACATATTATTTTCCCTCCGTAGCTTATCTTTATTCTTCTAGCCCTACTTTTTAGTTCTTCTTGTACTAAGTCAAATGTTGTTTTATCTATTATTGCTTCATGGCTATTTTCTACATAGTATTGTGGGAGTTGCCCTTTATTTTCTTTTCTTGTTTTTGTTAGAAAATCAACTGTGTATGATTTTTGAAGTAGTGCATCTCCTTTGTACTTCTCATTACTCAGTATTCTTTTTATTGTTGTGTAACTCCATATTTTCTTACCTGCTGGTGTTAGTATTTGTTTTTCGGTTAGTTTCTTTGCTATGCTGTTTGGATTCTCTCCTTTTAGGTATTCTCCAAATATGTACCTTACTATTTTTGCTTCTTCTTCATCTATTTCAAATCCACCATCTTGTTTCTGCTTGAATCCTAATGTCAGTGTGTAATTGAATTGTACTTGTCCTTCTGCGGCTAGTTTTCTTTTTGACCAGGTTACGTTTTCTGATATTGACCTAGATTCTTCTTGGGCTAAGGAACTCATTATTGTTATTAGTAGTTCTCCTTTTGAGTCAAGTGTCCAGATGTTTTCTTTTTCAAAGTAGATCTCTACTCCTACTTCTTTTAGCTTTCTTACTGTTGTTAAGGAGTCGACTGTGTTTCTTGCGAATCTACTTACTGATTTTGTGATGATTAGGTCTATCTTTCCTTTTAAGGCATCTTCTACCATTTCTTGAAATCCTAATCTTTTCTTTGTGTTTGTTCCACTTATCCCTTCGTCTGAATACATCTTCACATATTCCCAATCGTTTCTACTTTCTATATATGATTTGTAATAGTTCATTTGTGTTTCGTAAGAACTCGCCTGATCTTCGTTATCTGTAGATACCCTTGCATATCCTGCGACTCTTCTTTTTGTTAGGCTTGGTATTATATTTTTCTGACTTATTATTTTTGCTGGTTCTATTGTGATAACTTTTCTAGTCATTTTTTACTCCTTTCTTGTTATGTAGGTTTCTTTTATTTTTTTCTTCTTGTACTTTATCGTATTGTTCTTTTGTGATTATTGCTACGTGTGCATTTTCTACTATGTATTTTGCTTTTTCTCCTTTATTTTCTATTGTCCTTCCTTTTACTGGTGATCTGTATGTTTTTTGTAGTATTAGTTTCCCTGTATAGGCTTCTTGTCCTAGTACTCTATGTATTACTGATTTTGTGAATTTATTTCCTTTTCTTGTTTTTCTCTCTTGTTTGTCAAGTATTTCTATTATCTGTTTTATTGTTTTTCCTTCTAGATAATGCTTGTATATTTCTCTTACGATATCTGCCTCATCTTCTTTTATCTTGTATTCTTTTGTTTCATAATCCCATCTATAGCCTAGTAGTGGTTGGGGATTGTGTGGCAATCCTTGTTCAAATTTCTTTTTTACTTTCCACTTTAGGTTTTCGCTTATTGATTTTGATTCTTCTTCAGCCAAGGCCGCAAGTAGTGTTATTAGTAATTCTCCATCTGTGCTTAGTGTGTCTATGTTTTCTTTTTCAAATCTTACACTTATGTTTTTTTCTTTTAGATTTCTTATTGTTTTTAATGTTTCTTCTGTATCTCTCCCAAATCTTGATATTGATTTTGTGAGTATTATGTTTATCTTACCTTCTATTGCATCTTGTATTAACCTTTGATACTCTGGTCTTTTGGTTGTTCTTCCACTTATTGCTTGATCTACATATACTCCTGCATATTCCCAATCTGGATTGTTTTGAATTAGTTTGTTATAGTAGCTCACCTGATTTGATAGTGATTGTAGTAATTGATTGTGAGATACTCTTGCGTAAGCTGCAACTTTAATTTTTTTATTTTCTATGTTCTTTAAAGTTTGTATTGTCCTTACTTTTTTCATAACGTATCCTCCTTTATTGTATTACTATATATCACTCTAAAGCCTTTATTTATCAAGTGTTTCGCTCATATATTTGCTTAATTTCGGCTCATATTTTTTCAGCATTTTATCTTTAAATTCTTGGTATTCGTCAATATCTAATACATTGTTTTTCAGCAGTAAGTCTGCTTGTTTCATTGTGATTTGGTAGATTATTTCTTTTTTATATTCTTCCCTACTCATCTTTTTCTCCAAATCTATGGTTTATATAACAAGCATGACTACAGTATTTTCTATGTTTGTTTCCATAGGCTTCAAATTCTTTACCACAATATGTACATTCAAATTGATAATATGCTTTTTTATCTACTAGACTCAAATTTTTATTCCACCATTTATTTCTGCATTTGTCTGAACAAAACCTCTTCTTTTTCCCTTTCCCTTGTTTTAATTTATTATTACACTCTTTACATTGCGTAGTATCTTCAGAGAATTCTTTATTCTTATTCCTTCTGCAGTATGATTTTACTGTGTTTATTGACAGGTCTAGTTTTTCTGATATTTCCTTGTAACTTAAACCTTTCTCTCTTAGTCTTAATATTATTCTTTTATCCATTTATCTATCCTCCTAATAGATAAAGGACAAATTTTATGGTTTAAGTACTATTTTTTCAATAAAAATAAACCTACCTTAGAGTTTTACCTCTAAAGTAGGTTTATTTAAACTTAATTAAATCTAACTAATAATATGATGAATTTTAGTAAATTACTCTTTTTCTAAGGATTCTCTATAACAATCTTCACAAATTCCTCCCATATCTTTTGAATTATCTTTAAATTCATGACCGCAAATTGTGCACACAAACCCTTCACTCTCATATTCAAAGCTTTCAGTAAAATTCTCATCATTTTCTATATTATTTAATTCAAAATTGTTCATCCTAAATCTCCTTAATTTATTTTATTATTTTTTTTATAGTTTTATACACATATATCTTATATCTCTAATTAAATCTTTCCTTATATTTCCAATCAAATATCCATTGTAGATTTATACTTGGTTCAGTATGCTCATCTATCAATGGTTTTAATTTATTATACATTTCTTTTTTCATTTCTT
>JAUMWC010000008.1 GCA_030529855.1 Gemella sp. | reverse complement strand
GTTCGTCTTGCTTAAGACTTTATTTATTATATAGTATATACCTCTACTTGTCAAGATAATTTTTAATTTTTCTTTTCATTTCTTTTTCAAAGTTATTTCAGAAGTTTTCATTTTATAAAAGAAACTAAAAAACAACACCGGAAAATCTCGGTGTTGTTTTGCTTTATTTCAAAATATTACCTTTACTTGATATATGTATCATAGCAAATAGTAATACTATAGATGTAATTACAAATAATACTAGAGCTGCTGACCACGAACTTACATCCGCAATGTACCCCAATACTGGTGGGTATATAGCTGCTAGTAGATATCCTCCTGATTGTGCAACACCTGAAACAAGCGATGCTTCTTCTATATTATTTGTTTTTGCTGAAAATAGATACATTACATATGAAAATGATCCCCCACCTGCAAATGCAAATAATACTATACAAATAAGTATCATTGTTAGATTTTTATCTACAAATATTAATCCTATACTTGATACAAAATAGCAAATAAATATAAATAAAGGTATTGCTAATCTATTTTTTATTTTTTCAGCAAGGATTGGCATAGCAAATGTTGCAGGGAATTGGGCGAATTGACTTACTGATAGCAATAATCCCGCTTCTGTGTTAGAAAATCCCTTGTCTATCATTATTTCCCCAAACCAAGCTACACTTGAATAGAAAAATGCTGACTGTAATCCAAAAAATATTGTTATTGAATATAATTTGGGATTTGAAAATATATTTGTTACTTTCTTAACTTTTTCTTCAGTCTCTTGGTCTTTGTCAACTTTAGATGACTTACTTAGAACCAGTAGCAATATGGCTGCTAGAACTGATAATACCACTGCTATATTAAGTGCTAACCCTAATGAAAATTCTTTTCCATTGATGTTAGACATTACTATTGGATAAGCTACTGCTGATGAAATTGCAGCACCTAATGTCATTAGAACCGTATATACTCCGGTCATTACTCCCATTTTCTCAGGATAGTATTTTTTAACAAAGGCTGGCATCAGTACATTCCCTACTGCTATACCTACTCCAATTAAAAATGTTGTTATAAACATAACAGGTATACTTATATAAAATCTTAATAACAATGCAATAGATATTAACACTGTTGAAAATAGTAAAATCTTCTCTAAACCATATTTCCTAGAAAATACTGTAACAAATGGACTTACTACAGCAAATGCTATTAATGGCAAGGTTGTAATAAATCCTGCTACTGTATTATTAATACCTAAACTTTCCTTTATCGTAGCCATTACAGCACCAACACCTGTTAATGGAGTTCTTAGTACTAAGGCTATTAATATTACAGATAAAATTATTATTAAATTTTTATTTTTCATTGATAAATTTGCTCCTAGTATGTTCTAACTGGTAGTAATACTTGAATAATATCTCTGTGGTTGTCACTTGGTTGAATTGTAAATGCTGTAAGCTCTCCAGAAAACTTAACAAGTACATTTTCAGATGCTACTGCACTAATAGCGTCTTTTAAGAACTTAGCAGAAACTGCAATCTCAAAATCATTAGTCTCATCAATATTCATAACATCAACTTCTTCTTCAGCACTTCCTAATTCCTTAGAATTAGAAGATAAGTTTAATTTTCCATTACTTATTTGTAATTTTACAATATCATCTTTATCACTTCTACTTACTAATGATACCCTATCAACTCCATCATAAAGTTCCTTACTGTTTACATCAATAGAACATTCATAATTTTGTGGAATTAATTTATCAGTATTTGGATACTTACCACTTATTAAAGATACATTGTATAGAATATGATCTAAAACAAATAGAATTCTATTCTCTTCATAGTAGATTTCTAAAATATTATCTTGTCCTTCAGCAATTCTTTGGATATATTGAAGAGCCTTTCTAGGAACTATCATATTAAATTCCTTATCTAGATCTATATCTTCTAAAACTAACTTTCTCTTACTCATTCTGTGAGAGTCAGTAGATGTAGCAGTTAAAGTCTTGTTTTCTAAAACAAAGTTAACCCCTTCTAAAATAGGTCTTTGATCATTAATAGCAGTACAGAATAAAGTTTCTTTTACTATAGAGTTAAAAACAGTAGAAGGAATCTTAAAGTTATTCTCCTTAGCTACTAAAGGTAATTCTGGATACTCATCTGCATCATAAACTAATAAATTAAATTCACTATTACCAGATTTAATTTTAATTTGTTGATTAATTACTTCTATGAAGATCTCATCAGTAGGTGCTTTTTTTATAATTTCTATAAAATTCTTAGAAGGAATAACAGCTTGACCCGTTTCATCAATAGTGATTACTTCCTTATCATCAATATATGAATCTATAGTATATTCCATAGAAACAAGAGAGTCACTCGCAGTAAGAACCATCTTATCTTCTAATAATTCTATTTTTATCCCTTTTAAAATATCAAATGCAGGAGTTGGTGCTATAACTCTAGCAACAGTATTCAATGCATCTAAAAAATTGTTTTTTAATATCGTAAATTTCATATTTGCTCCTTATATATATAATATATATTAATAATTAATAATAATAAGTCCTGTTAAAACTGTGGAAAACTGTGGAAAACTATTAAAATCTAAAAAATTAGCCTGTGGAAAACTTTTTAATAAATATAATCCTTGCTGTTAAAATTAGATAGACTTCAATTTATCCTTAATGCTTTCTATATGTTCAACAATATTATTCTTATTTTCTACTATCATCGATGCAACTTTAGAGTTTGCATAATGGATAGACGAGTGATCCTTATTAAAAATAGTACCAATAGCAGGTAAAGAAAGATCAGTAAGTTCACGGCATAAGTAAATAGCAACCATCCTTGCTGTAACAACTTCCTTAACACGTTTAGAAGAAAGAATATCATCAACAGAAATATCATAGAAGTCAGAAGTGATATTTATAATATCATCTGGAAGAATAGTCTTCTTAATAGTCTTAACCCTACGCTTAATAATATCTTCAACCATAGCAAGAGAAGCAGGAGCCCCCTTATCAATCTTAAATTTAATATCCTTAAGAACACCCTCGATTTGTCTAATATTCCCAGAAATATTTCCAGCAATATAAGAAATAATAGAATCATCAAGATTCATACCTTCGCACTTAAACTTGATGATAGCCATACGTGTCTCATAATCAGGCGGCGTAATATCAGCAATAACCCCAGAGTCGAACCTAGAAACAAGCCTATCATCAAGACCATCAAGCTCACTAGGTTCCCTATCACTTATAAGAACAATTTGCTTTTGATTCATATATAACTCATTAAAAGTATGGAAAAAAGCATCTTGCATTCCCTTCTTACCAGTAAAGAACTGAATATCATCAATAAGTAAGACATCAACAGATCTATACTTTTGTCTAAACTCCTCAGAAGAAGTCTGGTGCTGTTTCCCTGTCCCCATAGAATTAAGATAATCATTTAAAAACTGTTCAGAAGTAACACAAATGATTTTAAAGTGCGGATAATTAGCCTCCATTTCATTCCCAATAGCGTGAAGCAAGTGAGTTTTACCAAGACCTACTCCCCCGTAAATAAATACAGGATTATGCTCACCAGGAGCTACAGTAGTAGAATAAGCAAGGTTAAAAGCGTGAGCACTTCCTTCACCAACGACGAAATTATCAAAAGTAAAATGCTTCTTAAGACTAGGATTTTGTTTAGAAGCTCTTAAGCTTTCAGTTGGCTGCGGAGCTGTATAAAAATCATTAACATATTTCTTGGGAAATGATTGTTTAGCAGGCTCACTTGAAGAATTGAACTTTTTCAAAATATTAGACTCAAAAGTATTTTCAACAGGCTCTTCAGCAATAACTTGTGGTGAAACAAGGTTATTACTCATAAAATTATTACCACCAACATAAGTATAATAAATCTGAAAATCAAGGTTTGTAAAAGTTTTTAATATTTCCTTAAACTTAGCATCAAAAACATTCTGAAGATAGTCGGAAATAAGAGGATTAGAACTAGTGATAGTGATAGTCTTATGTTTCATATCCACAGAATCAATAGTATTAGGCTCAATCCAAGTAGAATAAACTTCAGAATTAAGATCTTCTTTTAATTTTTTCAATATAATTTCCCAAAGAAAATTAGAATTACTCATAAAAACCTCCTAATTTTAGTATAAACATTATAGCATATAAGCAAGTTTTTAACAAACTGTGGAAAAAACTCTTAAAAATGTTGAAAACTCTATTTAAAAACTAACAAAAAACTGTTAAAAAGACTAAAACATGTCCCCCAACCTACAAGATATCCACAAGTTTTTAAAAGCTGTGGAAGGCTCTATAAAAACAATACGTGAGTTTTTAAAAAGTTTTAAAAACCTGTGGAAAACTTTTCTTGGGAAAGTGTGTGGAATCTTTTTAAAACTGTGGATATCTGTTAAAAATATAAAAAATTATCAAAAAAATCCAAAAGTTATAAACAGACTTATTAACAAAAAATAGAAAAAACTGTGGAAAACTAAAAAATGCAAAAAATAAGGCTAGGGGTTGATTTTTGGGATGTAGTGTGGTATTATTTTATAGTTATTACATCTATCGTATAAAGAAAAAACTCGAGGAGGACTAAAATGAAACGTACGTATCAACCAAACAAAAGAAAACATTCTAAAGTTCACGGATTTAGAGCTCGTATGAGTACTAAAAACGGAAGAAATGTTTTAGCAAGACGTAGAGCTAAAGGAAGAAAAGTTCTTTCAGCTTAATTAGCAACGTAAATAATAATAGATCTTGGGATTAATTTTCTAAGGTCTATTTTTTATTATTAAAATATAATCTGTAGAGAAAAGTACCATAAATTGTTGTAAAAAAGCACTTAAACTGATAGAATAAAGTGATAGAAAGGTTTACAAATGAAAAAAGAATATCGTATAAAAAAGGAACAAGATTTCCACAAAATAATAAAAGAAAAAAAATCTTTTGCGAACAGGCAATTTGTTATCTATCACTCACCTAACACAGAAGACCATTTTAGATTAGGTATCTCTGTTAGTAAAAAATTAGGTAAAGCTCACAAAAGAAACAAGTTAAAACGTTACGTAAGAGAAGCAATTACACAACATAAGGATAAAATAGTAGCCAGAGACTTAATAATAATCGTAAGAGCTGGAGCTGTAGACATACCTTTTGAAGATTTTGTAAAATCAATAAATCATATTTTAAGAAATACTAAATTATTGAAAATGAAAAACAGAGGAAAAAAGAATGCGTAACTATGAATATAAGGCGAATTCAGTTGATGAAGCAATAAAACAAGGACTAAAAGAACTTAACCTATCAGAAGATAAAGTAAAAATAGAAGTAGTAGAAGCAGGTTCAGCAGGAATCTTCGGGCTATTCAAAAAAGAAGCCCTAGTAAGACTTACTCCCCTAGATGCTGACTACTCTCTTACAGAACAAGTAAGTGCAGAAGTGGAAACACAAGCTATTAATAAAGAAGAAAAATTTACAGAAAGCTCTACTACAGAAGAAAAAGTAGAAAAAGAAGCAGCTGTATTAGAAAAAACTGAAGAAAAATCAGAGCAAACAGAAAATGCACCTAAACAAGAAGAAGTTAAGGAAACTGATACTACTGAAACTGCAGAAGAAACTAAAGAAGTCGCAGTAGAAGAAGTAAAAGTCAAAAAAGTAGACAAGATAGTAGAAAACAAAGAAGCTATCGTAACTTATATAAGAGATATCGTTCACTCAATGGGATTCAAAACAGCTACTGTAGAATTTCAAGTAGAAGCAAGTAAAACTTATGTACTAAGAATAAACGATGTTGAAAACTCTAGCCTACTGATAGGAAAAAGAGGAAACACGTTAAACTCATTACAATACCTAGCGAATAACTATGCTAAAAAATTCACAAATCACTTCTTCAAGATTATAGTAGATTGTGAAGACTACAGAGAAAACAGAAAAGCAACCCTAGAAGAATTAGCTCTAAATATGGCTAAAAAATCTAAAAAACTAGGACGTCCAGTGGAACTTGAGCCAATGACAAGTGAAGAAAGAAAAATAATTCACGGAGCCTTAAGTGGTATTAAAAACGTAGAAACCCTATCAGAAGGGAAAGAACCACACAGATATCTAATAATAACAGCTTGGTAGGAGGTATATTTATGAAAGTATTAATAGTAGATGACTCAGGATACTACAGAGAAAGAGGAGCCGATATCCAAAGGGATTTAGGTAACGAAGTATTCTTCGCCAAAGATGGTTACGAAGCAATCGCAGAATACAGAAGAGTTAAGCCAGATGTAGTAACTATGGATATATGTATGCCAAATTTAGACGGATTAGATGCAACTAAAGAAATAGTAAAAGACGATCCGAATGCTATAATAATGATTTGTTCAAGTGCTGGACATATCTACAAAAATCAAGCCTATAAAAACGGAGCTCAGTATATTCTAAAAAAAGAATACGATGAATATGACTTCAAAGCAGCTCTATATGAATTAGATTTAATAAAAGAAATGTAGTTTACTACATTTCTTTTTGTTTATAAAAATGAAAGAAGAAGTGTATAAATTGCACTTCTTTTTATTTATCTCAAAATAGTTTATAATAGAAAAGAATAAATTAAAGAAAGAAGAGAAAAATAATGACAGAAACAATCGCAGCCATATCGACTGCTATGGGAGAAGGAGCCATTGGTATAGTAAGACTTAGTGGACCAGAAGCCTTTGAAATAGCAGATAAAATACTAAAATTACCAAAAGGAAAAACAATCGCAAGTGTAGACACTCACACTATCAACTACGGACACGCGTTTGACCCAGAAACTGACCAAATCGTAGAAGAAATTATGGCAGTAAAAATGGCAGCTCCAAGAACATATACGTGTGAAGATATAGTAGAAATAAACTGCCACGGTGGAATCATAACAATCCAAAAAATCCTGCAACTATGTCTAGACAACGGAGCTAGAATGGCAGAAGCTGGAGAATTTACAAAACGTGCCTTCCTAAACGGCAGAATCGACCTATCACAAGCAGAAGCTGTAATCGACTTTATCAAGTCAAAAACAGACGAAGCATCATTAATAGCCAACGACCAAATGCAAGGAAGACTATCAGAACTTATCAAACGCCTAAGAGCCGAGATTCTAGATATCCTAGCAGTAGTAGAAGTAAACATTGATTACCCAGAATACGACGATTTAGAAGTAGAAACAACATCTACAATCCTATCAAAATCAACAGCAATCAAAGAAGCCTTAGAGAATCTATTAGAAACATCTAAACAAGGGAAAATCATAAAAGAAGGATTATCAACAGCCATTATCGGACGTCCAAACGTAGGGAAATCATCACTACTAAACAACCTACTACAAGAAAACAAGGCAATCGTAACAGACATCGCTGGGACAACACGTGACGTTTTAGAAGAACACGTAAACATCAAAGGAGTACCTATCAAACTTATAGACACAGCAGGAATTAGGGAAACTGATGACGTCGTAGAATCAATCGGTATAGAACGTTCAAGAAAAGCCTTAGAACAAGCAGACCTAATCCTATTCCTACTAAACTCTGCAGATGAGCTAAACGATGTAGACAGAGAATTATTAAAACTAACAGAAAATAAACAAACAATAATAATTTTAAACAAACTAGACTTAGAAACAAAAATTGACTTAGAAGAAGTAGAAAAACTATCTTTCGGTCACCCTATCATCAGAACATCAATGACATCTTACCTAGGAATAGAAGACCTAGAGAAAAACATTAGAGACATGTTCTTTGACGGAAAAATCAGACAAAAAGATGCTACTTACCTATCAAACTCAAGACAAATAAACCTAATAAAACAAGCCCTAACAAGCCTAAACGAAGCAATTTCAGCAGCAGAGCTTGGACTGGAAGTAGACATGGTTCTAATCGACTACACTAACACCTTCAAACTATTAGGAGAAGTAATCGGAGAAGACACAAGCGAAGAGCTAATCAACGAATTATTCTCAAGATTCTGTCTTGGAAAATAAAAAATGTTTCACACAGAACAAAATAAAGGAGAAAACTTATGTACAAAATAATGATAGTAGAAGATGATGAAATCATAGCGACATCAATAGCTGATTATCTTGAAAAATGGGGATTCGAAACAAAAAAAGTAGAAGACTTTTCAAAAGTCATCGACGACTTCGTAAGTTTTGCTCCTGACTTAGTTCTAATGGACATTAACCTACCTTACTATAACGGCTATCACTACTGCGAAGAAATAAGAAAGATAAGTAAAACGCCAATAGTCTTTATATCATCAGCATCAGACGATATGAACATAGTAATGGCAGTATCTATGGGAGCAGACGACTTTATCGCAAAGCCCTTCAAACTAGTAGTACTAAAAGCAAAGATAGATGCAATTTTACGAAGAGTCTACTCTTTCAACACAGAAACGAGTCTAGTAACCTACAAGGGATTAATCTTTGACTCAAGCAAAGACAAGATAAACTACCAAGGAAAAGAAGAAATCCTTACAAAAAACGAAGCAAAAATCCTAGCCCTACTCCTAGAACACAGAGAAAATATAGTATCTAGAGAAGACCTTATGAAAGAACTGTGGGATAACGATTCCTTCGTTGACGAAAACACCCTATCAGTAAACGTCAATAGACTAAGAAGAAAGCTAGAAGAAGTAGGACTAGAAGACTTTATCAAAACCAAGAAAGGTAGGGGTTATATAGTCTAATGAAAGAGTATTTAAAAGAAAAAATATTCATAATAACAAGTATCCTACTGACAAACCTAGCCATAATACTAGTCTCAGTATTTCTATACAAATCAGCCTACGAGCCAGTCGTCTACCCTATTCTACTGCAAATAATTTTACTAAGTATCTACTTTATAAATGATTATTCTAAATACAAAAATAAAAAAGAAGTAATAGAAAACATAAAAAAAGAAGGATATTTAGAAGATTTATCAATAGAAGAAGCCTTTAATCAGATAGAAAATAAAATTCTAGACCTAGTAAAAATAGAAAATTCTAGAAATAAAAATATAATAGAAGAAAGTAAGATAGAAACAAAAAACATTCACGACTACTACTCTATGTGGGTTCATCAAATAAAAACGCCTATTTCTGCCCTATCATTCCTGATAGAAAACACTCAAGATGAAAACAAGAAAAAGTTAGAAATAGAACTTTTCAAAATAGAACAATATGTAGAACTAGTCCTATCTTACATAAGACTAGACAAAGGGCAATCAGACCTACTGGCGGAAAAGGTAGACCTGAAAAAAGAAACTAATGCCTTGCTGAAAAAATACTCTAGCCTAATCTTCGCCAAAAATATAAGCATAGACTACGGTCAGCTTAATCTGATAACTATAAGTGATAAAAAGTGGTTATCCTTTATAATAGAGCAGATTTTATCCAATGCGATAAAGTATAGTAAGGACAAAACTAGAATAAAAATATACCAAGAAGAAAATTCTCTTGTTATAGAAGACCAAGGAATAGGAATATCTAGCGACAATCTTCCAAGAATATTTGACCAAGGTTTCACAGGATTTAACGGAAGAGCTGGACAAAAATCATCTGGTTTAGGACTCTACCTAGCCAAGAAAGCAGCAGATAAAATATCTTGCCACTTAGAAATCAGCTCACAAGTAGGAGTCGGAACAAAGGTTAGGATAAAATTTCAAGAAGAGAATGTGGTGTAGATAAAAAAAAGAAATTTTTCACTTAAATAGAGAAGAATTTCTTTTTTATTTAAGACAAATATTAAGTGGACTAGTCTTGAATAATTATATAGCTGTGTTATAATGAGTGATGTAGAATAAAAGTAAAAAAGATGGTGGCTGACTCTTAAAGTAAGGGAGTGGTGCTTTATGCAAGTATCAACAAAAACTTATGAAAGGAGAAAGCGAAGGTGTCTACAGCAGATATACTTAACTTGATGATTGCTTTTGGAAGTTTATTAATTTCCTTAATCACTTTGATGGTTATGATTGTTCTTGCTATTATAAAAAAAGACAAATAAAAATAATCCATCTTAATTCTTTTGGCAAAGTCTGATGGATTATTTTTTAATCTAAATATATCAGCAGCTACTGTCTAAACAGTATTCTACTTGAGTCGTGTTACTAGCACGGCTCTTTTTATTATACTTGTATTCTATCATAATGATATATATTTTTCAATATTTAAAAATTTACAAAAGAGTTAAGTTAATATTTAGAAGGAGACTAGTTTTTTTATATGTTTAAATTATAACTACACTATACATAACAAAAATATATCGAAAAACAATAGAAAAGTATTGAAAAAGAAATATAAGATAATGTATAATGAATTTAAAGAAAAGGTATACAAAAAAACCAAAGGAGAAAGAATTATGAAAAAGTTAGATAAAATATTAACTAATAGATATGTCCCAATTGCTATAGGTGGAATTTTAGTAGGAGCTTCAGGTGGAATTTTTGGGTCAGACTCAATTCAACACTGGTTTACAGTAGGATTATTTTTCGGATGGAGCCTAAACGAATTTCTTTATAAAAAATATGTAATTTAGTTAAAGTTTATAAATTATACAAAAGGAGAAAAGATTATGAACAGATTATTTAAAGAATTTTTAAACGCAAATATATTTTTCGTAGGTATGATTGTTGTAGGAATAGTAATAGAATTACTGTGGACAAATAATACACTAATTGACACGAATGCTGGTTTCTTAATAGATACAGCAGCTAAGGATTTAATAGTACCAAGTTTCCCTATATTAATTGGTAAATATGCAGTAAGTGTAGCTATAGTTACTTTAGGTTTCTACTTCTTAAAAAAAGAAAAAAGTAAACTAGCAGTATCTCAAAAGTAGAGTGTAGAGACTATGAAAAAATTTTTAGAATTTATAGTTAGATTAGCAGTGTTAGTGATACTATTCTATAGTAGTGGCGACAGTTCTATTATACAGTGGATTATTGGTTGGGTAGGAATTACAATAGGAGTAGTTATTCCCTTTTTGGTAAAATTTAGAGATGATGAATATCTTATTGGAAATTATTCAAATATAAAATACTTACATCCCTTAGAGAATATAATGTTGGTGGTAATATTTATTATCTTAGCTTTCCAAGGAGTAAAATTAGAAATAGTGTTTTTAGGTATATTCCTAATAGCAATACTACAAATATTTGATTCAATATTCCTAAAAAATTTAAAAAGAAAATTGCATAATTAGAATACAAAATTAAGACAGGTCTAGCCTGTCTTTTTTATAAAAAAATCCTTTATTTAACGAAAAGGTAGCGCTTTTTTTTTTTTTTTTTCGTGATATAATAAAGGTGAAGATAAAATAAAAAAAGGAGTGATTTTTATGATAAAAAGAAGTATAGAATTCATTATAAGAGTTGTAGTTTATGGAATATTTATATATTTCCTATCAGAAGAATTTTCTAGAATGACTTATACTAATATGATTAACTCTGTATCTACCCTAGCGATACTGACAGTACCATTTTTTATGAAATTTAGAAGTCTTGAAAAGCAAATTAGATTTTATAAAGAAGGAAAATATTTACTACCAATTTTAAATATAATGTTGGCAATATTTTTAATTATGCACGCTTATAAATTATATTTCCTAGGAAATAATTTAATAATTTTAGTTTTAGGTCTATTCTTAATAGCAATACTACAAACATTTGATTTAGTATTTTTGAAAAAGTTAAAAAGAGAATTGAAAGTCTAGATTAAGGAAGTGATTATTATGACAGAGAGAAATTTTATAATTAAAAATGGTGCTTTGTTACTAGGGATGATTATTTTGCCCCTAACTCAACTTGATATAGTAATGTCTAACAAACTAGGACCAATAATTATGATATTATCAGTGGGAGCGATGGCTTATGGAATAATAGGTGGATACAGGCACTTAAAAAAAATAGGTTACTTTTATGAAAAAAAAGAATTAAAATACATCGTTGGAGATGAAGAAGGACTAAAAAATTATAAAAAAGATAAAATCACACGTAATTTAATGACGATAGGGGTAATATTTGTAATGTCCTTTCTGTTTAAAACACACTATCCACTTGTGATATTTTTTATAGTACTATTTTTAGTATCTTGTGTTTTTGACTATATTGAATATGCAGATATAAGAGATTCATTGAGAAGTTAAAGGAGAAGAATTATGAATAAACAAAGAGCTGTTTCACTAATATTAATTACAGGAGCTCTAGCAGTAGGATTGAATAATTTTACAAAAGATTTATCGCCCCTACTACTTGCTTGTAACACGGCAGGATTTGGAATATTTCTAATCCTGTGGGCGAAACTTTTAAGAGATATTCGTAGAAGTGATAAGAATTTACAAAGGGCTGTTGCACTAATATTAATTACAGGAGCCCTAGCAGTAGGATTGAATAATTTTACAAAAGATTTATCGCCCCTACTACTTGCTTGTAACATGGCAGGATTTGGAATATTTCTAATTCTATGGGCAAAACTTTTAAAAGATATACGAAGAAATACAGAGAATAATAAATAAAGTAACAATATTAACCAAGGGGGAGTTCTTATGGAAAAAAGCAGAGTAAAATTAGCCTTTATTTTAGTGGGGATTTGCTTTGTATTAGCATTTGTTATGTGGTATGGTTTTGGCTATCTATGGGAAAAATATCCAGACCAAGGAATATTTAAAACACTTAGGTCATTCGCTCCACTTATAGCTAGCCTACTTGTGTTTATACCGGAACTAATTATAAGAAATAAAAAAGCAAAAGAAAATAGGGAATAAAAAATTCAAATATTGACTAAAAATAGTATAATTGATAGAATGTAGGTAAGCAAGAAGGGTAAAAAGATTTGCTTATCATTGAATAATAAAAAACAGAGAGTGGTCGAGACTCTCTGTTTTTTTGTGTTACTATGTAAAGTATTTTCGCGTTTTTGCTACTGATAGAACATATCAGAAATAAAAATAGATATCAAAAATTTTTTTCAACTCCCCTTTTGTTCTACGTGAAACGTCTAATCTTACAAAAATGTAAGATTAGAGCTGATTTTGTAAGATAAAGCTATGGAAAGACTTTCTTTTTGATATTACAATATAAATATAAAGATAAATGAAAAGAAAAAAATGGGAGTGAAAGCAATGTTAGAAGTTAGAAATCTAAAGAAAATATATACAAGTAAATTTGGTGGCAATCAAACACAAGCACTAAGCGATGTAAATTTCAATGTAGACAAGGGAGAATACCTTGCAATAATGGGAGAGTCAGGGTCAGGTAAGACTACCCTACTAAATATTATCGCATCATTCGACAGGGCGACAAGTGGAACAATCAAACTTGATAATATTGACATTTCTTCATTAAAAGATAAAGATTTAGCATCATTTAGAAAAGAAAATCTAGGATTTGTTTTCCAAGATTTTAACCTACTAGATACCCTGTCAATCAAAGATAATATCCTGCTTCCCCTAGTTTTAGCTAAAGTACCTTACAAAAAAATGCAGGAAAAATTGGATCAATTAACTAAACCACTAGGAATTGATAAGTTACTAAATAAGTACCCTTACCAAATATCTGGTGGACAAAAACAAAGGGTAGCAGTGGCAAGAGCCCTAATCTCAAATCCAAAAATTATCTTAGCAGATGAGCCAACAGGAGCTCTAGACTCTAAGTCAACAGACAGTTTACTTAACATATTTGAAGCTATTAACAGAGCAGGACAAACTATTATAATGGTAACCCACTCTATCAAATCAGCATCAAGAGCTAAGAGAGTACTATTCATCAAAGATGGTATAGTCTTCCACGAACTATACAAAGGGGATTCTACTAATACAGAAATGTACCAAAAAATTTCTGAAACCCTAAGCCTACTGCAAGGTGGTGACAACAATGACTAGTATTTACGGCAAATTAGCCATAAGTAATATAAAAAATAATAAGAAGGTATTATTTCCATATATAATAGCAACATCAATAATAACAGCCCTATTCTATATTCTAATATCAATAGTAAATAATCCAGATTTAGACGGGATGCGTGGAGCTGATGCCTTAAAACAAGTGCTAGGATATGGACAAATTATAGTAGCAATATTTGTAACTATCTTCCTATTCACAACTTATTCATCACTGATAAAAAATAGAAGTAAAGAAATAGGTCTATATTCAGTTTTAGGAATAGATAAAAACAAAATTATAAGAATATTATCACTAGAAACAATCCTTGTTTATCTAGCATCAACTGGATTAGGTCTAATCCTTGGAATAATCTTTGATAAATTAGCCTACCTACTACTAATGAAGATGGTGGCAGGTGAAGTAAAATTAGGTTTCCATATTTCAGTTGAAGCAATAAAAGGTTCAATAATTATTTTTGGTCTAATATACTTATTAATATTATTAAGTCTTATTATAAGAGTAAAAAGATTATCTATCATAAGACTACTAAAAGATTCTCAAACTGGAGAAAAAGAACCGAAAGGAAATATCATATTCGCTATTTTAGCACTAGTTGCAATAGGATATGGTTATTACCAAGCTCTAAGTATAGTTAGCCCCTTAAAGGCATTAACAGAATTCTTTTATGCAGTGTTAGCGGTAATGCTTGGAACATATTTACTATTCACAGCCCTATCAGTATTTGTTTTAAAAACTTTGAAAAAGAATACGGCATACTACTACAAAACTAAAAACTTTATTTCAGTATCTAACCTATTATTTAGGATTAAGAGAAATGCAGTATCATTAGCTAATATTTGTATCCTATCAGCCATGATATTAGTAACTATGGGTTCAACAACAAGTTTATACTTTGGAGCTAATGATATAGTAAGAAACACAGCCCTTAGACATTTAACATTAACAATTAATGGAATGAAAAATGAAGAAGCAATAGGAAAAATTAAAGAAGAAGTAAAAAATATTGCAACTGAAAAAGGTGTGAAAATTCAAAATGAATTAAACTCAGTGTATCTTCCAATAACTGCTGAAAAAATAGGAGATGGTGTTCATTTTGTAGACCCAAGCGGGGGAAATTTTGATAAAATTGCAACAATAGTAGTAACAGATTTAGAAAATTATAAATATACTACTGGTTCAAATCAAACGCTAGAAAATGGAGAAATTTTATTCAAAGACCCTAGAAATGACTACTTACCTAAGAACTATAATATTGATACTTTAGACTACAATGTAAAAGAAAGAATAGATAAAGACATTGTCTTACCAGGACAAGTTGCTCTTATTACAGACACATATTACATAGTAGTAAAAGATAAAAATGAGATAGATAAAATAATCAAAGAATTTTCTAGTAAGGAATTTAATAATAAAATTTCTTTAGATTCGCTATATCAAACTGTATATGGTTTTGATATAGATGATAGAAGTAAGGAAGAAGCTATTGCCAAGGAAATAGAAGACTATGCACAAAAAATACATACAAGACAAATTGATTTAGGTCCAGCATTTACTTATCTAAATTCAGAAAGCGAACAAAATGTAAGAAGTGAAGTTGACAATATGTTTGCATCATTCTTATTCCTAGGAATAGTTATCTCGTCAATCTTTTTAGTATCTCAAATTTTGATTATGTACTACAAACAGTTATCAGAAGGATACGATGACAGGGACAAATTCCAAATTATGAAAAAAGTAGGATTAGAAGATAAGGAAATTAAATCATCAATAAGAAGTCAGGTTTTACTAATCTTCTTCACTCCGCTATTATTAGCAGGATTACACGTTCTAGTAGCTTACCCATTAATAGAAAAAATCTTAAAACTATTCTCATTAGGAAACACAAGTATATTTATATATTCAATGGGAATAACACTAGTAGTTTTTGTAATATTCTACTTCATAATCTACAAACTAACATCAAGACTATACTATAATATAGTAAGGGAAAGATAGACAAGAAAAGAGATTTGAAACATCAAATCTCTTTTTTTATTTTTAGTTATTTAATCTAAATATTTTTAAGCTACTGTCAAACAGTACCTACATTGAGTCGAGTTCGTAGCTCGGCTCTTTTTATATGTCTTTATAATATCATATGATTAAGTTACTTTCAAGGTATTACTCCCCTTTTGTTCCACGTGAAACAACTCTAAATATTTTATTCAGTATCTTCATCTACTATATTTGGAATTTCTTTTACCACGTCGTTAATTAATTTAGAGAAATCAATTGCATTTTTGGAAGTGATGACAGGTTGACCTGTTTCTTCTTCAAGATTTTCTCTTGCAATTTTAGCAATATTACCGCCCCTTTTAGCAACCTTTTTATTTTCTTCTAAACCGTGCGGATTAGAAGTTTTGGCAATATCTTTTGTCGCTGTCTCTGCAAGCATATTTAATATTAACTCAGTAGAAGACATATTATCTCTAAGGCTTTCTTTCTTCAGTCCCTTTAAATCTTTGTACGCTCTAGTAGTCATACCTGTCCAGGCTTTAGAAATTTCATTAGTAAGGATTGCAAATTCTCTCCCTGCTTTTACACCGTGGTCTTGCCAAGTATCAGTAAGTTCTTTTCTTACTTGAATGGCTTGAAGTCTTTGATTAATCCATTCTCTAGAATAACCTTTTTTTGCATAAGTTTCTAAGGCTCTATCAATAGTAAGTTCAGGGTCTATAATTTCATCAATTCTTTCTTTAGCTACTTCAGCAAGCCACATTTTAAATGGCTCTGCTTTTGGTGAAGGAACAGATTGAATTATACGAAAAATTCCTTGTATATCAGAAACGTCAGTCAGTCTCATTTTTCCATCTTGAGCTTTTAATTTCAACCTGTGACAAAATGTCACGACTTTTATATATATTATCATTAATAAGAAACTACATTTTAGATTAACTTCTACATATAAAAATTGTAGAAAAACTCCCAATCTTACAAAAATGTAAGATTAGAGCTGATTTTGTAAGATAAAGCTATGGAAAGACTTTCTTTTTGATATTACAATATAAATATAAAGTTAAATAAAGACAGAAAAGGAGTAAGAAAATGTTAGAAGTTAGAAATCTAAAGAAAATATATACAAGTAAATTTGGTGGTAACCAAACACAAGCACTAAGCGATGTGAATTTCAATGTAGACAAGGGAGAATACCTTGCGATTATGGGAGAGTCAGGGTCAGGTAAAACTACCCTACTAAACATTATCGCATCATTTGACAGGGCGACAAGTGGAACAATCAAACTAGACAATATTGACATTTCTTCATTAAAAGATAAAGATTTAGCAACGTTTAGAAAAGAAAATCTAGGATTTGTTTTCCAAGATTTTAACCTACTAGACACACTATCAATCAAAGATAATATCCTGCTTCCCCTAGTTTTAGCTAAAGTACCTTACAAAAAAATGCAGGAAAAACTAGATAGATTAACAAAACCACTGGGAATTGATAAGTTACTAAATAAGTACCCTTACCAAATCTCTGGTGGGCAAAAACAAAGGGTAGCAGTGGCAAGAGCCTTAATCTCAAATCCAAAAATTATCTTGGCAGATGAGCCAACTGGAGCCTTAGACTCTAAGTCAACAGACAGCTTACTAAACATATTTGAAGCTATCAATAAGACTGGGCAAACTATTATAATGGTAACCCACTCTATCAAATCAGCATCAAGAGCTAAGAGGGTACTATTTATTAAGGACGGTATGGTATTCCACGAACTGTACAAGGGGGATTCTACTAACACAGAAATGTACCAAAAAATTTCTGAAACCCTAAGCCTACTGCAAGGTGGTGACAACAATGACTAGTTCAATCACTAACAAATTAGCCTTACAAAATTTAAAAAATAACAAGAAAACAATCGTACCCTATATTATTTCATCAGTAATAATTATTGCCCTATTCTATATTCTGACATCACTAGCTAATAATCCTGATGTTACAAGTAATATACGTGAAGGAGCAAAAATTGCGCAGGTTTTAGTTTCGGGACAGGTAGTAGTAGCAACATTTTTAGCAATTTTCACAATGTCTACCTACACATTCCTATTAAAACAAAGAAGTAAGGAAATGGGACTATATTCAGTTCTAGGTATAAATAAATTTAACATTTTAAAAATACTATCATTAGAAACAATTTATATTGCCTTAATCACAGTAGGGTCAGGTATTTTAACAGGAATATTATTTGATAAACTATTTTACTTAATTTATGTAAAACTATTAGGTGGAGAGATTAAATTAGGTTTCCACATATCAAGTTTTGCAATCTTATTAAATATAGCAATATTAGCCCTTATTTACTTGATAATCCTATTATTTATAGCTGTAAAAATTAAGAAATTATCAGTTATCGGTTTATTACAAGACTCATCATCGGCAGAAAAAGAACCTAAAGCAAGAATACTTATGGTTCTAGTAGCCTTAGCCTTAATTGGATATGGATACTACACATCACTAAGAATAGTATCACCTATTGAAGCAATGACGGATTTCTTCTATGCAGTTTTAGCGGTAATTGTGGGAACATATTTCTTATTTACATCTGTAATAATAGCTCTTTTAAAACTATTAAAAAACAACAAGTCTGTATATTACAAAACAAAAAACTTTATCTCAATTTCAAATTTATTATTCAGAATGAAAAGAAATGCAGTATCCTTAGCAAATATAGCAGTCCTATCATCTATGATACTAGTAACAGTAGGTGCGACGTCTACCCTATACTTTGGTACTAAAGACAGGATTGATACCCTTGCTGCAAGAGATATAGTTGTTCAAATTGGTGGTAATGATAAATTTACAGAAATCTACAAAACAAAAGCAGAAGAAATCTTGAAAGAAAATAATATAGAAACTCAAGATAGATGGGGATATAAATTTGCTAGAATGATGGCTGAAGTAACTCAAGATGGAGTTAAGTTCCACGAAGCAGGGCCAGATATAGAGAATATAGAAGATTTTAATACAACCTATCTAATAGATTTAGAACAGTATAATAAAATGACAGAAGAAAATAGAAGTCTAAATGACGGAGAGATTTTCTTTAAAACAGACAAGAAAAATGTAGTGAAAAAATCAAGTTTCAAATTAGATGAGACTATTTACAAGATAAAAGATAGTGACCAAGATATCAATACATCTTGGTCAGAAGGAGTAACTACAGGAGAAACAGATAATAGCTATATAGTAGTAAAAGACATAGCAGAACTGAATAGAATAGTGGATATTTATCAGAATAAAGCTAAGGACAGGGCAACGATAGAAAATTTTGGATTTAACTTAAAAGACAAATCTAAGGAAGCTTTTGTCGCAGAGAAATTTAACAAAATTGCTGAAGATATTTTCAGACCAGATAGTGTAGACGCACCTTGGTCAGATGGAATTGGATTTATGACTAATGTTGTCGCTAAAAATGAAATAAAATCATTTATGACGGCTATGTATGGTTCATTCTTATTTATTGGGCTTATTATATCAACAATCTTCCTAGTAATGCAGGTTGTAATTATGTACTACAAACAACTAGCAGAAGGGAATGAAGACAGAGATAAATTCCAAACAATGCAAAGACTAGGACTAGAGAAGAAAGAAATAAAAGCATCAATATCAAGTCAGATATTACTAGTATTCTTCCTACCACTAGTTGTAGCCTTAACACATACTCTATTCGCATCACCAATGATAGAAAAAATATTAAAACTACTATCATTTGGAAAAAACGAAATATTTGTAAATACAATGTTACTAACAGTAGCAGTATTCGCACTAGGATACTTCATAATTTACAAACTAACATCAAGACTATACTACAATATAGTTAGAGAAAGATAAAATTACTTTGGAGAAAAAACAATGAAAGACGTTATAATTTCTCTAGTAGTTATGCTCCTTGCTATAACAGCCCTATACTTTTTAGGGGCGTTTCTAAAAACAGATATAGAAACAACTAAATTACTAGTAGGTATGGTTATAGGAGCAGGAATAACTAGAATATACTACAAAGGGAAGAAGTAAAAGGAGCATAAGTGATGAAAGACATACTATTAACAATAGCTGTAGTTAGCTTACTGGCGACAGGATTACTAGTGTCAATAATCTTTGAATCACTAGCCTACGTTACAAGAAAATAGACAAAAAGAGATTTGAAAATTTTCAAATCTCTTTTTTTTATTTTTAGTTATTTATGTTATAATCTAGGTGTCGCTACCTTAATATAATTAAGGAGGTGTTATTAATGTTTTATAGTATTTTCACGTTTATCATCATTCCCTTTCTTGTGAATGTGGTGAGTAATCTCGTTTCTGGTTGGTTATCCAGAAAAATGTATGATAAAAGCGACAATAAAAAATAACTTGAGTTTCTACTTGCTGGAAACAATAAAAAAGACAGGAGTGCCGTCCTGTCTTTTTGTGTTATTATGCAAAGTATTTTCACGTTCTTGCTATAAATAAAGTATATCAGAAATAAAAAAAGATGTCAAAAAATTTTTCAACTAATCTTTTATCTCAAACCAATCATTTGAATTTTGATTTAAATAGGACTATGATTAGAGAACAAGAAATAAAAAAGGAGACATCTTATGTACCCATATAAATCAAAAATAAAACTCGGGCAAGTAGCCCTATATGTAAATAACCTAGAACTACAAACAAAATACTATACAGAAGCCATTGGTTTTACTGTGAAAAAATCAAGCCCAGAAGAAGTCTTGCTAGGATTTGAAGGTTCTGACCAAGAAATTTTAAGATTAATAAAAACAGACAAAGAAAGAGTAAAAAACTACGGTCTATATCACATTGCAATCTTAGTAAATGATAGGGTGCAATTAGCAAATAGCCTATATCATTTAATAAAAAACAAGGCTATAATCGAAGGAGCATCAGACCACGGATATAGTGAAGCCCTATATGTAAGAGACCCAGAAAATAATGGTATAGAGATATACTGTGATAGAGATGAATCAGTTTGGGATATTAGGGAAGATGGGAAAATCGAGGGAGTAACAGAAGAACTACAAGCAGATGAACTGCTAACTCACGTAGACACAAGAGAAGGATTTAGATTCAATAAATACACGACTATGGGACATGTCCACTTGCAATCTAGATATGCTCTAGAAAGCTCTGAATTATACAGAGAACTATTCCCATTAGAAGATAAGTCATCAATGCCAACAGGTTCTTGGATAGCATCAGGAGGATACCACCATCACCTAGCCTTTAACCACTGGGCAGGGCATAACCTAGCCAAGAGACAAGATAAAGAACCAGGATTAGCCTACTTTACAATGATTTTTGAGGATCAAGAAGTCTACCAAGAATCTATAAGCAAGGCTAAGGAAAAATTATACCTAGTAGAAGAAACAGAGAGCTACTATCTGTTCGAAGATCAAGACGGAATTAGAACTAGATTAGAATTTGAAAAATAAAATCAAACATCCTTGTAAAGGTTAACAACCTTGTAGATATAAGTTTTTAAATTGTATTTTTTTATTAATTTGTGATATATTAAAAGTAGAAATAATATATAATAGATGAGCAGACTTTTATAAGGTGACGGTTGATAAATAATTAGGTATATATATCTTATAAGAGGTGATAGTTATGAGAGATTTATTATTTTACTTGTATAACATCATAAGCTTTTCATTTAGAGACGTAATGGTAGGAATATTGACCGTTACTCTACTAACACTGCTAGTTTTAGGGATAAAAGCCATAATAATATATATTATTTACAAATTAATCAAAGGGAAGACTAAAAAATAGTCTTCTCTTTTTTATTGTTACAGTATTTCCAGGGAAATAAAGGAAATAAAAAAGACAGGTTTAAACCTGTCTTTTTGCTTAAATTATAGTCCTAATTTTTCGTAAGCAGTTTCTAAAGTTTCTTTTAATACTTTAGCTGAGTGTTGCATCTTAGCTGTTTCTTCTTCAGTTAATTCTAACTCAACGATTTCACGAACTCCTTCACGTCCGATGATAGCTGGAGTACCGATGTATAATCCATCAACACCGTATTGACCTTCTAAGTATCCAGATACAGCTAATTCAGTGTTTTCGTCACGTAAGATAGCTTTAACGATTGTGAATAATGCAATACCGATTGCGTAGTAAGTAGCACGTTTACGGTTAATTACTTCGTAAGCTGCACGCATAACTCTTTCTTCAACTTGAGCGAAATCTTCCCATTTGAATTTATCAGAAGTTTCTAAGAATCTGTGGAATTGTTTTCCGTATACGTATACGTTAGACCATGCTGCTAATTGAGTATCTCCGTGCTCTCCAATGATGTATCCACGAACTGCGTTTGGAGCTACATCTAAGATATCTCCTAACATGTAACGGAATCTTGATGTATCAAGAGTTGTTCCAGATCCAACAATTTTGTTTTTAGGGAATCCAGTGAATTTTTGTAGAGCGTTAGTTAACACGTCTACTGGGTTAGAAGCGATAACGATAACTCCGTCAAATCCTGAAGCTACGATTTGGTCAGACATATCTTTAACAGCTTTCATGTTTTTATCTACTAAGTCAAGACGAGTCTCACCTGGTGCTTGTGGAAGTCCACCACAGATAACGATAACGTCTGCATCAGAACATTGCTCATATCCACCAGAAGTTACTTTGATAGGTGGAACTAATGCTCCAGCGTGGTTTAAGTCCATTGCTTCTCCTTCAGCTTTTTCTGGGAAGAAGTCGATTAGTCCTAGTTCTTCAACTAGACCACTTGAATATAGTTGGTAAGCAAATGACATACCTACAAAACCTGCACCGATTAAAACAACTTTTCTATTTTTAGCTTTCATATTGAAAACCCTCCATAATATTTTAATATAAAATTTTATTTTGTATTAGAACAATAACTGTCTTAATAACTTACGTATAATATTGTAGCACAGTTTTAGAAAAAAAGAAAGCGAAATCAAGAAAAAAGTTTTTAAAAATTTTTTCTTCTATAAGTAGGAGTTTATTAAAATAAATATTTAAAAATGAAAGGAAAAAGAAAGAAAATAAAAATGGATTTTTGAAATATAAAACCCTTTACATTATTTAAAAAGTTTGGTAAAATATTTTTGTATTGTAAAGGTTTTAATTAAAGTAATATAGAAGGTTAAATGTAAGGAGTGATAAAAAAATGTCAACAGCAACTATATATGATGTAGCAAGAGAAGCCAGAGTCTCAATGGCAACAGTTTCTAGGGTTGTAAATAATAATCCTAATGTAAAGGCTGCGACAAGAGAAAGAGTTCAAGAAGTTATTGAAAGATTAAAATATACACCTAATGCCGTAGCAAGAGGTTTAGCGAGTAAAAAGACTACAACAATAGGGATTGTATTGCCTGATATTGCAGATTTAGCATCAGCAGAAGCTGTATCTGGTATAGAATCAGTAGCTCATATGTACAAATATAATATTATCTTAGCTAACTCATCTAATGATAAGGATATAGAAAAAGAAGTTTTTCAATCTTTTCAATCTAAACAAGTTGATGGTATTTTATATCTAGGGCATTCTATGTCAGAAGAATCTAGAACTCAACTTAAAAAATTAAATATTCCTGTAGTACTATCAGGTAATTTAGGAGAAGACACTTTCTATTCAGTAAATATTGATTATGAAAAAGCGTCTTATGATATAACAGCTGAATTGTTACAAGGTGGAAGAGAAAAAGTTTCAATTGTAATTTCATCTTTTGAATCACCAAGAGCACAAAGGATTATTGCAGGATACAAAAAAGCATATGCTGATAATAAGAAAAAATTAGATTCTAATTTAATTATCGAAGGATACAGAACATACAAAGAAGCAGCTGGTTTATTAACAACACTTCAAAAGAACAAGGCTGATGTTGTATTAACTATGTTCGATGAAGTAGCTATTTCAGTACTTCACCAGGCTCAAGATAAGGATCTAAATGTTCCATCTGATTTTGAAATTGTTTCATTCGAAAATACAAAATTATTAGATATTACAAGACCTAAGATTTCATCTGTATTCCACCCTATCTTTGACGTTGGAGCTGTAGCTATGAGAATCTTAACTAAGGTTATTGAAATTGAAAAAGCTAAATCTAAAGATCAAGAAATCGATGAAGAATTAGCAGAACTAGAAAGAAACGGTAAAGAAGTAAACTTACCACACAGAATAGTTCATAGACAAACAACAAGATAAGATTAAAAAGCAGGTAAATTCTTAAAATTTATCTGCTTTTTTTGTTATAATTAAGAAAAGAAAAAAAGGAGTATGAAAAATGGTAAAAGTATTATTTGTATGCTTAGGTAATATTTGTAGATCACCTATGGCAGAAGCAGTATTTAGAGAAATGGTAGAAAAAGAAGGTCTAGCTGATAAAATTCAGATAGATTCAGCTGCTACTAGTACTTGGGAACAAGGAAATCCAGTCCACCACGGAACAGTAGAAAGATTAGCTAAAGAAAATATTTCTACTCAAGGAATGTACTCAAGAACTTTAGAAGATAAAGATTTAAGCAATGACTACATAGTAGGAATGGATGAATCAAATATTGTAAATATTAAGAAATTTATCGCCGGAAGACCGAGTGGACAGGTTCAAATGCTTTTAGAATACGCAGGAGAAAAACGTGGAATCGCAGATCCTTGGTATACAGGTGATTTTGATACAACGTATGATGATGTTACACGTGGAACAAAAGCTTTATTAGAAATTATCAAGAAAGATTTAGCAAATGGATAGATTGAAAAAATTTAGAGAAAAAGCTCATAATTTAGCCAAGCGATTTAAAATTTATAGAATAAAAAAAGGAGCTATTTTTGCAGGTATTTGCAAGATGATTGCAGAAAAATTTGTATTGAAAACTAGTCTAGTTAGATTATTTTTTGTACTGATAAATATGTTCAGTTTAGGATTAGCCCTAGTTTTCTATCTAATATTAGCTTGGTTATTACCTAAAAAAGAAGCAACAGAACCAGACTATATTGATGTAGAGTTTACTGAAAAGAAAAATCAAGAATTGAAAATAGAAAATTCTAGAAAATAAGAAAACATCTCAGAGGATAGTCTCTGAGGTGTTTGTTTCATTAATAAAAATTTATGTTATACTTATAGTGTCGCCACACCATACTAGCGATATTATTTATCAAAATACAAGTTCGCAATAAAATCTCACACCGTGAGTTTTTATTTGCATAAGAAAGCACTAAACAAAAAGTACGTTCTTTATTGAACGTCTTTTTTCTAAGTGTTTCTTTATAACCTGAGTATCTAACTTGCTTAAGATACAAAAGGTAGCCCTTGGACAAGGCTACCTTTCTTTAATTTTCGCTAAAAATAAAAAACACAATCTTTGGACGAGATTGTGTTTTATTATTATGCAAAAACATTTCCCTACTTCTTGCTAAATAAATTATACCATTTCTAAGTATATAAAGTCAATTCAATAAAAAAGACAGCCTTGCGGCTGCTTTTTTATTTCCAAGGAAATATTATTCCTCTTCTCCCTCTTCAAATTGAGAGTTGTATAGGTCGGCGTAGAATCCATTTTGTGCTAATAACTCATCGTGGTTACCTTGCTCAATAATGTTCCCTTCTTTCATTACCAAGATTAAATCAGCATTTTTAATAGTTGATAATCTGTGGGCGATTACGAAAGATGTACGACCTTTCATCAGAGTATCCATAGCTTTTTGGATAAGTTGCTCTGTACGAGTATCTACTGATGAAGTAGCCTCATCAAGGATAAGAAGTGGTGAGTTTTTCAGTAAGGCACGAGCGATCGTTACAAGCTGTCTTTGCCCTACTGATAAACTGTTTGTATCATCAATAACTGTATCATAACCATTTTCTAAAGTCTTGATATAGTGGTGAACACCAACTGCTTTAGTTGCTTTTTCTATTTCTTCATCAGAAATATCTTTTTGGTTGTAGACTAGGTTATCACGAACAGTTCCTTCGAATAACCAAGTATCTTGAAGTACCATAGCGAAAGCATCGTGAACTTCAGCTCTAGTCATATCTTTAATATCTTTTCCATCAATAATAATTGATCCAGAATTGATATCATAGAATTTCATTAATAAGTTAATGATGGTAGTTTTCCCTGCTCCAGTAGGTCCAACAATGGCAATTTTTTGTCCAGCTTCGGCCTTAGCTGAGAAGTTTTTGATAATTGGTTTATCAGCAACATATGAGAAGTTAACATCTTTAAATTCAATGTTTCCTTTAACATTTTCAGCCTTAGTAGCAGTAGAAGTTTCTTCTGACATTTCTTTTTCACCAAGGAATTCGAAGATACGTCCCATTGCAGCAGAAGCAGATTGCATTTGAGTACCTACTTGGGCTAATTGTCCAAGTGGTTGTTGGAAAATTCTAACATAAGTCATAAAGGCAACAACGTCCCCTATTGTAATTTTCCCATCAATAACAAGTATAGCCCCTACAACACAGATCATAACGTAACCGAAGTTACCGATGAAAATCATCATTGGCATCATAATTCCAGAAATGAATTGTGATTTCCAAATAGTGTTGTAAAGTTTGTCGTTCAGTTTAGCAAATTCTTCTCTAGATTCACTAATAGCATTGTAAGAAGATACAACATTGTGACCAGAGTAGATTTCTTCAACATATCCATTAACATTAGCAAGGTTTTCTTGTTGTTTTTTGAAAATAGGTTGAGAGAATCCCATAAGAACCCCAACAAATACAAATCCTATTAGAGTAGATCCGATTGCTGTTGCTGCCATAGTGACATTTGAACTAAACATCATAATCACAGAACCGATAACTAGTATAACTGAAGAAATCAGAGTAGTTAATGACTGGCTCAGTGCTTGGCTGGCTGTAGTAACATCGTTAGTAATTCTTGATAGAGTATCACCTTGAGAGTGAGTATCAAAATAGTTAAGAGGTAGACGGTTAATTTTCTTAGAAATAGCACGTCTTAATCTTTGAGATAACTTTTGAACAACTCCGATAATTAAGATACCTTCAATATATCCACCGATAGCAGATATAGTATATAAAATACCAATGAAAGAAGCTAAATCAATTAGTCTTTCAGTATCCATTTCAGCAATGATACCTTGTTCAGAAATTTTGAAAGAATCAGCAATGATATTAGTAATATCTTTCAAATACTCTGGACCAATAACAGTAATAACAGAGGCGAAAATACCTAAAATAACAGCAATTCCAAAAGGTAATCCAAAACCTTTAGTATATTTACTTAATTCTCTAAAGAAAGGTTTTTTATTATTTTCCATTTTCTAATTCCTCCTTAGATAATTGTGAGTAGGCAATCTCTTGGTAAACTTCGTTAGAATTTAGAAGCTCAGAGTGAGTACCCATTCCGGCAACATGTCCTTCATCTAAAACAACAATTAAATCAGCGTCCATAATAGTAGAAATACGCTGAGCAACTATTAATTTAGTAGTGTCACCTAAGTTTTCATTTAAGGCTGCACGTAAAATCTTATCAGTTCTATAATCAAGTGCTGAGAATGAATCATCGAAGATTAAGATTTCAGCCTTACGAGCTAAAGCACGAGAAATCGCAAGTCTTTGTCTTTGACCACCAGAGAAGTTAGTTCCTCCTTGGGCAACGTGTGACGCTAGACCATCTTCTTTAGACTGAACAAAATCCTTAGCCTGAGCAAGTTCTAAAGCTGACCAGATATCATCTTCAGTCATCTTTCCTGCATTAGAAATCCCCATGTCAACATTATTTTTAATATCACCTGAGAATAATACAGCTTTTTGCGGAATGTAAGCTACGATTTTAGCTAAATCTTCCTTAGTAAATTCTTTTATATTTCTACCATTGATTTTAATTTTTCCTTCAGTAGCATCGTAGAATCTAGCTACAAGGTTAACAAGTGTAGACTTACCAGAACCAGTAGATCCGATAAAGGCAATAGTTTGTCCTTTTTCAGCCTTGAAAGAAACGTGCTCTAAAACTGCTGCAGAATTTTTAGAGTATCTGAATGATACATCCCTAAATTCTAAGATTGGTTCATCAGCTTTACGTTCTTTACTTGTTTCAGGGTAAATAACAGAAGTAGCAGTATCTAAAACTTCGTTAATACGTCTTGCAGAAACAAGAGCACGAGGCAGGATCATAAATACCATCATCATCATCATAAACCCGAAAACAACTAACATAGCATAAGATGAGAATACGATCATATCAGAGAAAACTGCAAGTCTTGCTCTTATAGCCCCCTCAATTTGAGTTGGGTCATTTGGAATCTTAATATCATTGATGATAAATGCTCCGATGTAGTAGATAGCAAGAGATAAACCAGAAGAGATAGCAGTCATAACTGGACCGAATAATGAGTATAATCTACCAGTGAATAAGTTTAGCTTAGTAAGGTCATCATTAACCTCAGCAAATTTATCTTCTTGATATTTTTCAGCATTATAAGCACGAACTACACGGATACCAGTTAGAGATTCTCTAGAAATAAGGTTTAACTTATCAGTCATTTTTTGAATAATCTTTTCTCTAGGGAAAGCTAGGGTAATAATAGCTGTAATCATCATTAGTAATACAAAAACAGCAGTACCAGTAGCCCACATCCAACCAGAATCTTTACCATAAATCTTAGTCATAGCCCAAACTGCCATAATAGGACCCTTGATAACAACTTGTAGTCCCATAGTAATAAGCATTTGGATTTGAGTGATATCGTTAGTAGTTCTAGTTAAAAGACTAGGAATACCAAATTTCTTAACTTCAGCTTCAGAAAAATCTAAAGTTCTGTTGAAAATATCACTTCTAAGTCTGTGAGTGAATGAAGCGGCTACCCTTGTAGAAATAAAGGCAACTACAATAGAAGATAAAAGACTCAGGAATGAGTAGTAAATCATCTTCATACCAGGAGCATCCATATTGAAAGCAAAAATGTCGCTAGACTGCGTTCCGGGAGTTCCTAGTTTATTAGTAATTTCAGACATAAATGATGGAATTTCTAATTCTAGCCAAACATTTATGAAAATGAAAATTACTGCCAAGAAAGATAGACTAAGTTCTTTCTTAGATAAACGTTTAAGTAAATCAAACATTTTTTTCCTCCTTAAATTTTATATTATTTTCTAATGTGCTAAAAACTTTTTGACAAGTATCAAAGTCTTCCTTACTAATTCCATGGCAAGCTGTTGCTATAATTTCATTATAAAAGGAAATAAGGGAGGGAATCTTAGACTCAGCTAAGGGGGTAAGAACAAGTTCTTTATAGCGTTTGTCATTTTCCCTACTTAGAATCTCAACAAAACCATTCTTTTCCATACGCTTGATAAGACTAGAAGCCACAGATTTAGATATATCAAAATGTTTTTCAATATCTTTGATGAAAACAGCTTTTTCCTTGTTTTCATTTAAGAAATATACAACTTCACCTTGTGGCCCTGCAAGAGATTCTAAATCATAATCCTTAGCAAGACTTACAGCATATTTTTCAAGAGAATCTAAGGTCTTTTTCATTCTCTTAACTGGGTTTGTCACAATATCACCTCCAATAGTTAGCATGAGAACTATTTTACTATTAGAGATATTCAATGTCAAGGAAAATAGTTCGTATGAGAAGTATTTTTCTTGATTTACTAAAATAGATATGTTAAAGTGTATTACAATAATAATTTTAGGAGAAAACTATTATGAAAAATAAACAAGTGAAAAATGTAAATAGGAGGAAGAGATAATGGGAGGATCAACTTTAATTTATTTTGCCCTAGTAATGTTATTACCGCTTCTAGCACAGTGGAAAGTAAAGAGTGCCTACAATAGATACAAGCAGGTAAGAACACTATCTGGTTTAACAGGAAGAGAAGTTGCAGAAATAATGCTAAAAGCTAACGGAATAACAGATGTACGTATAGCAAGAGGAGATGTAGAATTATCAGACCACTACAATCCAACTGAAAATCTAGTAGTATTATCACCAATAGTACACGACCAAGCAACAGTTGCTTCTGTAGCAATTGCAGCTCATGAAATTGGACACGTTATTCAAGATAAGGTAGCAGACTACAAGCCTATGAGATGGCGTCACGCCCTAGTACCACTAGCAAATCTAGGAGGAAACCTATCTATGATTATAATTATGGTAGGTATGGGATTAACTTATATGGTAGGTACTTTTGGAGTTACAATAGCATGGATAGGGGTTGCCTTTATGCTATTTGCGGTAATGTTCCAAGTAGTAACACTACCGGTAGAATTTGATGCTTCAAAACGTGCCTTAGAACAAATTACAGAACTAGGTATAGTTAACGAGCAAGAAAGAAGACACAGTAAAAAAGTACTTACGGCAGCAGCCTTAACTTATGTAGCAGCAGCAGCCGTAGCCCTAATGGAATTAGTACGATTTGTAATGATTCTATTAAATATGAATAGAAATGAAGAATAGATAATAGAAAAGACTGCTGATACAAAATCAGCAGTCTTTTTTGTATATTATGAAAAAATATCGCTCTGTTTATCGCTCGTTTTTTTGAGCGATAAATTTATAAAGAATAACAAAAGGATTCATAATTCTTTGAATGTAAGATACAAATAAAAAAGTAGAATGAAATTTCATTCTACTTCTATATTAGTGGTGGTGATGTCCTTCTGCCTCTTCAGCAGCAATAGCGATTGCTTGAGTTTCGTGGACTGTACCATGTTCGTGGTGTGCTGGACCATAGATTGAATATAATTTTAAGTCTTCTTGTCCAATATTAATAACGTTATGGAAAGCTCCTTTTGGAATAAGGATAGCATCTTCAGGACCAACTTCTCTATCAAGGGTAATATTATCTTCTGCTGGTCCCATAATAACACGACCTTGTCCTTGCTCTACACGTAAAAATTGGTCATTTTCATTGTGAACTTCAGCCCCAATGTCTCCACCAACAGGAATACTCATTAATGTAACTTGTAGTAATTCTCCAGTCCAAAGTGCTCTGCGATAGTTATTATTAGCAAGAGTCTCCTCTTCTATATTTACTACGAATGGATCTTTTCCAAAATCTTTAGTCATAAAAACTTCCTCCTTAATACTATTAATCTTTATTAATTTCATTATATTCCTGCATTAAATAGCTGTCAATAAAAAAATCTTGATCTTTTTATTAGTTAGATAGTAATTTATAACAAGTGATGAAAAAGACCTGATCATAGAGATTAAGTCTTTTTAAAATTATTATTTCTTATCAAAAAACTTCTTACTTTCAGTAATTATCACTGGTGATAGTATTGATAAATACACGATAGAAATATTTTTTATAAAATAATAAATTTGTGTAATAATCTAGATGTAGAATAAAAGTAACCTGTCTTGATACTTTTAGCCGAGTGATAGACAGATTACTTTAATCAAATATTACAGAGTTACTGTCTTAAACAGTATTCTACTTGAGCCTAGCTACCAACTGGGCTCTTTTTATTTATACTTGTATTTTATCGTAGAGTGTGAATTAAAATCAACACTAAAAGCTAATCTATATAGACTAGCTTTTTTTCAATATCACCTTTTGCTCACCAGCACCCAAGGTTTCTTCTAAGTTTTCTATATTACTCAAATCAAGTTCACCAATTTTACTGTAAGACCAAGTATTAGAATCTGTAAAAATAACTAACTTATTCCCTTGATATAGCATTACGTCCCCATTTTTACTGGTTTGATTTTTATCTTCTCTAGTCAATGCTAGGGGAAGAGTTCCTACTTTTTCAAATCCGCCATAATCATCTACTTGAAGTTCGATAGTTCCCTTATCCAGCTTTTCTATTAAGTCTTTTGTAGTAGTGTTATTTTCTAACTTTAAGTCTAATTCCTTATTATTTATTACTAGTTTAATTATATTCACGCTAAGAGTCTCCTTTGAAGTATTTTTTTCAGCAACTGTAATAGGACGAATCCAAAGGGTCGTTCCTAATAAAAGTAAGACAGAACTTACTAAAAATATTCTTTTAAAATTCATTATGCTTTAAGATTACTTCTAAAGAAGTTTTCTAATTTATCGAATGGGATTTTTTCTTTTTGATCATATAAATCAACGTGGTCAGAATCAGGTATAATTACTAATTCAGCATTATCTCCAGCTTCTTTGGCTACGTCTTCTGAGTAGTAACGAGAATGTGCTTTTTCACCCGCAACTAGAAGAAGTGGAGTTTTCATATTTTCTAAATCTCTCATAAGTGAGAAGTTAAAGAAAGATTGCGGAGTCGTTGATAACCAAGCAGAAGTTGAGTTTACAGAACGCTCGTGGAAACCACGCTTAGTTTTGTAGTAATTGTGGAAGGCTACTAAAACCTCATTATCTTTTAGGAAATCAGGTATTACATCTGGTAAGATGTTTGATACCACAACTTGACCGTCTTCGCTAAAGGAAATTTCGTGTGGTCCTTTTGCCTTGCTTCCTGAATCTACATCAGCCCAGCGTTGCTCAGCTAAATATATACGAATTCTGTCTTTATCTTCAGTTGTGTAAAAATCATTGTATCCTTTAGAAATACTACGAGACATATCGTACATAGAAGTTGTCGCGACAGCTTTGATTCTTACATCATTTATAGCTGCAGTAATAGCCATTCCACTAAGTCCGCAAATAGCCAGAGCTCCAATTTTTTCGCGGTCAACATATTCTAATGTTCCTAAAAAGTCTACTGCAGCTGAATAATCTTCTGTAAAGATTTCAGGTGATGCTAGGTCACGACTTTCTCCGCCGCTCTCTCCAGTGAATGAATTATCAAAAGCTAAAGCAACGAAGCCCCTACGTGCTAGTTCATTGGCATAAAATCCAGAAGATTGTTCCTTAACTGCACCAAAAGGTCCCGATACAGGTATAGCTGCTAGTTTCCCTTGGATATTTTCTGGAACATATAAATCTCCTACAAGTTCGATGCCGTAGCGATTTTTAAATCTTACCTTACTTCTTTTTACTCCAGTATTTAATTCAAATGTATAATTGTTTGTCATTTTATTTATCTCCTATTTCTTTAATTATTCTTGCTGGATTTCCAGCTATTATGACATTAGCAGGAACGTTTTTTGTAACTACCGAACCAGCAGCAACAATAGAATTTTCTCCCACTGTAACTCCTGGTAAGATAATAGCTCCAGCTCCTATCCAAGCGTTTTTCTTTATATGAACAGACTTAAGAATTAGCCCGCGTCTTTTTCCTATGTCGCTAGGGTGATTTACACTAATAAGATTTGCTCTAGGTCCTATCAGTACATTGTCTTCAATCTTTATACCACCCAAATCTGTGAACATAACATCTGTATTTATAAAAACTTCTTTTCCGATTTGAATATTCCTTCCAAAATCTGACCTAAAAGGCAAGCTGATTTCAGTTGTTTCATCAAGTCTAGTCCCCATTATCTCTGCTAGTAAATCTCTCTTTTCTTGGTCAGTAAGAACACTTGTGTTAAGTTTATTAATTTTCGGTAAGGTTTCTGCTGTAATTTTATGAATCTCAATAAAGGTATCTGAGCCTTTTTCTATTATTTCATTTTGCGGAAAGTTCAACATAAAATCATCTCCTATCAAAATCATTAGTATAAAATAATTATAAATCTGATTTTCTCGAATATCAAATACCTATCCATAATACATTTGCATAGTTGAAAGCTATGCAAAATTTTTATAAAATATTAACAAGGAGAATAATTATGGAACTTAGAGTATTAGAATATTTTTTAACAGTAGCAAGAGAAGAATCTATTACAGGAGCTGCGAAAATTTTACATTTATCACAACCAACCCTATCCACACAATTAAAAAATTTAGAAGAAGAGATAGGTAAACAATTGCTCATAAGGGGAAGTAAGGGAACTAGAAAGATAAGTCTAACAGAAGAAGGGCTTTTGCTGAAAAGACGGGCTGAAGAAATCTTATCCCTTATAGAAATAACGGAGAAAGAACTAGGACAAGATGATGAAATTATTTCTGGAAATGTCTATATAGGAGCCGGAGAAAGTCATAGTATAAGAGTCTTAGCGAAACTATTTTCAAAAATTCAGAAAGAATATCCCCATATTCAATTTCATATATCAAGTGGAGACTCTAAAGATATAGTGGGAGATATGGAAAAAGGATTTATAGATTTTGGCTTAGTATTTAAAGAGATAGATAGTGATAGATATGAGCATGTGTCTCTTAATCTATACGATACTTGGGGGATACTTGTGAGAAAAGATGACCCACTGGCGAGTAAAAAAGAAATTTCCCCAGAAGATTTATATGAATTGCCACTTATATTTTCAAGAGAAACTTTAAAAAATAGTGTGCTAAGCAACTGGTTTAAAAAAGATTTGCAAAGTCTTAATATCGTGGCTACCTACAATCTTATCTTTAACGCATCTATAATGGTAGAAGAAGGACTAGGTTATGCCGTAACCTTTGATAAAATAATTAATACAAGTGAGAATAGTGACCTAAGGTTTGTTCCTTTAGCACCCAATCTGAAGGCAACTATGGGGATAACTTGGAAAAAACATCAAAAATTAAACCGTGCCTCAGAAAAATTCCTAGAAATTTTGAGACGAGAGTTGTCTGTGTAGTAAGGGAATATTAGTAAATATTTATTGATTATGTGCAATTCCTATGATAAAATACAAGTATAAATAAAAAGAGCCGTGCGACTAACACGACTCAAGTAGAACCGTAAAACGGTGGCTGCTAGAAGAATTTAATAAAAAACTCCGTCTTAGCTAATTGCCAAAAAAGTTTCAGACGGTTTTTTTATTTGTCATTTTTATTGATAGCTAGCACAATCATGACAATAAGACTAATTAAGGAAATTGAAAAACTTCCAAAAGAAATCATTAAGCCAAGTGCTTCTGCTGTTGACAAAGCTGTGTACTCCTTTCGTAAGTTTTACATGATACTTGCATAAAGCATCACTCCTCTCGTTAAGAAGTCAGCCACCATCTATACACTTTTATTCTACTCCTAAATTATAGCACAAATAAATTTAAAATGACTAGGGAATTTTAATCACTAGTCATTTTTATTATTTATTCAAAAAGTTTTTTGAAATCTTGCTGGCTTAATATTTCTTTTAATAATAATTTCGTTTGTTTATAATTTGCTTCAGATGAATCGATAAAACGCAGGGTATCTATTAAAAATTTTAATTCTGTAAGAGAAGTCAGGCCTTTTTTATAATCAACTAAGGTCACTAAATTTTTAGTTTTTAATTTGTGATAGTAGTCACGACTATTTATCTTTCTTTCTAAAAGAGTCTGTAAAAAGTAATCTGCATTTTTAATATCATTGTTTATCAAACATTGCAGGATAGTATTGTTTAATAGCATATATAATATAGAGAAACCGTAATTGATATTGTTATAATATCGAGTACAAATTTTTAAGGCGATTTTTGATAAATTCAGCATAATTTTATGCTCGTATAGGTGTAAAGAATGGCAATATAGATATAAATCGCGATATGTCCACGAGTTTAAAGACATTAAGTAGTCGTGAATATAGTCTATATCATCTCTACTGACATCAGAATTTTCTATTTTACTTAGTAAAATTTTTAATAGAATTTTATCAAGTTTTTTATTACCATAAAGGGATTTATTTGTTTTAAAAATATGCTTTATTTTCTCTGTTTCTTTATCAGTATAGAGTCTATGAAGTTCTACAAAATCAATATCTGCATTTTCTTGGAATAAAGTATAAATATGCATAAATTCAAGCATATCTACACCTAATTTTTCTAAAACTAAAAGTAAATTTTTGGCAGAAATATCGGACATATCCCTTTCTACTTTTGATAAAAAAGAAACGGTTAGAATATCCTGACAAACATATTCAAGAGATAAATTTTTAGATTTTCTAAAATAACGTAAAGTTTTTCCTATCATAAAACACTCCTAATTTTATACTATATGACAAATTTATAATTAAATATAATTATAGGTCTATACTGAAGTAAATACAAATTATAGGGGGAGAAAATGAATAAGAATTATAAGTTATTATGGTCAGCTTTTTTTGTGTCAGATGTAGGAGATTGGTTACAGAGAATAGCTTTGCCTATACTTGTTTTAAATAAAACAGGCTCAGTTTTTCACGCAGCTTCTTTATATGGAGTTTCATTTTTACCATGGCTGTTATTTTCTTTGCTGGGCGGGATATTTGCTGATAGATATAATAAAATAAAAGTACTGGTAACTGGATATGCTTTAGCAACAGTGTTTTCTTTAGTTTTAGGATTTTCGTTTTTACAGGATACTCCTAACTTAGTGTATGTTTATATACTAACATTTTTATTAAGTTCGGTAGAACCTATTAGTCACCCATCATTCAATAGTTTAATTCCTAAAATTGTAAATAAAGAAAACTTAGCCAAGGCAAATTCTAATCTGCAATTGGTAGATAATACCTTGAATTTACTCGCACCACTTTTAAGCGGAATATTATTACTATGGATAAATCCGGTATTACTTTTATTTGCAAATACACTTACTTTTTTAGTAGCAGCAATTCTACTTATCTTTATTAAAGTAAAAGATACAGATAAAAACTTTGAACAAAATATATTAAAATCCTTACTTGAAGGTTTAGCATATGTTAAAGAAAGTAAGATTATATTGTCAGGTTCTTTATTATTCTTAGGAACAAATTTAGGGATACATATGTTTCAAGGGATATTTGTTTACTATATTACAAAAACTTTGAATTATTCCACGCTAGAGTATGGAATAATATTATCACTCGGAGGGCTAGGTGCGATTTTAGGATCCTTGTGTGCACCTAGAATATTAGGTAAATATAAATCGGGGAATATCATTGTAGTTAGCACTATTATTGCAGGAGTAGCGACAATCATATTGATGTTAAATAGTAATCTTGCTTTTATTGGTTTGAGTATGTTGGTTATGAATTTTTGCGGAAATATAAATGTTATAAGTTACTTTACGCTTAGGCAAAAAGTAGTACCCAAAGAAATTTTAGGAAGAGTAGTAAGTGTAACAAGAATGATTTCCTATGCTACAATTCCTTTAGGAGCATATCTAGGGGGTTTTTTAGTAGATAAAGGAATGATAGTAGAACTTGTTATTTTATTAGCAGGTTTGATAAGACTACTATCTGGAATTTTTGCGTACTATAGTTCTTTAAGAAAAAGTGAGATTTAATTTATCGCTCTGTTTATCGCTCATTTATCGCTCGTTTTTTTGAGCGATAAATTTATTATTAGGATAATAATACGATATTGACACATAATTACAAGAAACTAATAAGAATACTCTTAACTAATGTGTAAAAATTGATATCTCCAAAAAATGTGTTACAATGTAACACAAGAAGCGGAGGGACATAAAAATGAGTACAGTTACAGTTAGATTAAATCAAGAAGAAGTATTCTTCAAAAGTTATGCAGAATTAACAGGGCAAAGTTTATCGAGTTTGTTTAAAAAAGCACTAGAAAGTACTATACAAGATGAATATGATTTAAAAATTTATAAAGAAGCCTATAAAGAATATCAAGAAGATTCAGAAACAATCTCACACGCTGATTTTAAGAAAGAGTTAGGTTTCTAAATGTATCAAGTTCACTATTCTAAAAGAGCGCCAAAGCAAATAAAAAAATTAGATAGAGGGGTTCAACGATTATTATTTTCCTGGATTGACAAAAATCTTGATGGAACAGCAAATCCTAGACAACACGGTAAGGGGCTTGTTGGAGATAGGTCTAATGAATGGCGTTATCGTATTGGAGACTATAGATTAATATGTGATATCCAAGATAATAAGATGATTATTTTAGCACTAGAAGTAGGGCGTAGAAAAGAAGTTTATAAATAAATTATTTGAACAAATAAAGAGATGTAATCAAGATGAGGATTACATCTCTTTTGTTTATTTTTATCAATCATCTTTTCTTTTTACTATAAAATCATATTTTAAAAATATATTTATTGTAGAAAGGATTAGAAAAATTTCAAAAAAAGTAGGTATAAAGAAATCTATTATATCAGTGGGGTGAGCAAAGAAGTAAGCACAGCTAGTGATAACTATAGATATAAGTAAACTTTGGATTGTATATACTTCTTTTAAATTCTTTCTTGTTTGGTGATAAGCTATGGTATTTATATAAATAGAAATATATAAGGCGAATTCGTATAGAGACATTAGTAATCAATCCTTTCCTTTGTTTTATTATTGTTAACATAACATAAAAATATCGAAAAAAACAGTCTTATATTTATTTAAAAACTATGTTATAATAATATTGTTAGGGTTTTCTTGGAGTGATATAGAAAAAGCTGTAATCATTTGATTACAGCTTTATTTTTATTTCTTATCAAAATACTTCTTAGTTTCAGTAATTATCACTGGTGATAATACTAGTAAAGCAATAAGGTTAGGCAATGCCATAAGTCCGTTAACGATATCGGCAATAACCCAAACAAGTTCTAATTTTAGGAAAGCTCCTAAAAGAACCATAGTTACAAATAAAATACGGTAAGGAATAATTGCCTTAACACCAAATAAGAATTCAACACATCGCTCTCCGTAGTAGTTCCACCCTAAAATAGTAGTGAAAGCAAATAAAGCAAGACAGATAGTTAAAACAATAGAACCTAGGTCACCAAACACAGTTTGGAAAGAAGCTGATGTAAGTTTAGCTCCATTTAAATCCCCTGTCCATAAACCAGTAATAAGGATAGACAAACCAGTAAGATTACAGATAATAATCGTATCAATAAAAGTACCAGTCATAGAAATTAATCCTTGTTCAACAGGCTTATCAGTCTTAGCCGCAGCAGCTGCAATAGGAGCAGAACCTAAACCAGATTCGTTAGAGAATACCCCACGAGCAATCCCGCTTTGAATAGCCATTTGGATAGTAGCTCCAGCAAATGCTCCAGATGCAGCAACAGGAGTAAAGGTAGAAGTTAAAACTAGAGAAATAACTTGTCCTAACTTATCAAAATTAGTAATAACAATAGTGAAAGTCGCTAAGATATAAAGGATAGCCATAAAAGGAACAACCTTAGTCGCAACCTTAGAAATAGACTTAATACCAAAGAAAGTAATAAGCATAACTAAAACAGCTAAAACAGGACCAACCACACTAGGAGATAAAGAAAAATTAGTCTCCATAGAATCAGTAATAGAATTTACCTGAGAGAAAGTACCTATACCGAATAAAGCAACAAGAATACCTGCAAAAGCAAAGAAAGAAGCAAGTGGTCTCCATTTTTCACCCATACCTAAAAGGATGTAGTACATAGGTCCCCCGGCTACTTGACCATTAGCATCAGTAGTACGGTACTTGATGGCAAGTAACCCTTCGGCATACTTAGTAGCCATTCCGAAAAATGCTGCAAAAAGCATCCAGAATAAAGCACCAGGTCCCCCAAGTTTGATGGCAGTCGCAACCCCAACAATATTACCAGTACCTACAGTTGCAGCTAAAGCAGTAGCTAAAGAAGCAAAAGAAGATACATCACCAGTTGCATTTTCATCCTTTTTGAAAATCAACCTAAGGGCTAAAGGTAATTTGAAAATTTGTAAAGCACCTAGCCTAAAAGTAAGGTAGATACCAGTACCTACCAGTAAAATTAACAGGGGTGGTCCCCAAACAATAGAATTTATTTGATTAAAAAAATCAAGCATAAAAAAATCTCCTTTAAAATAAATTATATTAATAATCTATTAGAAAGGAGAGCCATTTGGTCAGATATAAATAAGGATACAAAAATCCCTAAAAAATCATACGTGTAAAAAATAAATACACAAATAAAGTAATAGAAAAAACTATCACTTTAGAGCTCTGTCCTTTTGCCTGAGAGATTGAGCATAAGCCTTGCCCCTTCGGCGCCAAAAATGGTCTCTCCAGAGTTCCGTCAATTAATCAGTCTACATCTAAAAAGATACCTGAGAGTTTTGCTCCTTCGGTGAAAGATATAAAATCTTTGCTCTCCTGAAAAACGTCTTACGGATATAAATTATTAAATTAGTTAGTATTTTAATCAAAAAGCGAATAAAAGTCAAGGTTTTTATACAAAAATGTAGTTTTTAATATAGGTTATTTAAGATTAAATTAATACTTTATTATAGATTGTTGGGAATTTTAATATATATTTTCAATTTTCAGTTAAAGGTTTACAATCCTTTTGTATATAGAATTAGAAGTTGACAATTTACAAGAATAATTATAAAATATAATTAAAGATATTTAATGTGTTAAATTTTGAAAAATAAAAATTCTAAAGCTAAGAATACAGGAGTTTAGAAATGATAATTAGAAGTAAAAAAGTTTGGTTATCTGGACAATTTCTACCAGTATGTATAGAGATTGAAGCTGGAAAAATCCAAGCGATATTAGAATACGACACTGATAAAAAAATAGATTTTGATTTTGGAAAAGAGAGAATTTTACCAGGATTTATAGATATCCACACGCATGGAGCTTATGGTTTCGATACTAATGATGCTAATAGTGAGGGACTAAGAAAATGGGCTAAAAACCTAGGTCAAGAAGGAGTTACAGCCTTCTGCCCGACAACAATTACTCAAACAGAAGAAGTCTTAATATCAGCAGTGAAAAACGTGGCAGATGTAATGGAATCAGACTATGAGGGAGCAGAAATTCTAGGAATCCACTTTGAAGGACCCTATCTAGATGAGAGTAAAAGAGGAGCTCAACCCTTATCTTGTTTAGCTAAAGCAGATGTAGACCAATTTAAAAGATTTCAAGAAGCAAGTAACAATAATATAAGAATAGTGACTATGGCTAGTGATTTAGATGAAGATTACAAACTAACAAAATACCTAGCATCACAGGGAGTAAAAGTAAGTCTAGGACATTCATCAGCAAATTATAAAGAAACAGCTATGGTTTTTGCTAATGGAGCAAACTCGCAAACCCACGTTTATAACGGAATGACAGAATTTCATCACAGAGATCCAGGTCAAGTAGGATATGCCTTCTTTTCTGATGATTCATATGGAGAAATAATTTCTGATGGAATTCATTCTTCGGTAGAAGCTTTAAATATTTTCTTTAAAAGTAAGGGTTCTGACAGGTCTATTATGATAAGTGACTCAATGTTAGCTAAAGGTCTAGGTGCAGGTCAGTATTCTTTCGGAGGAGAGAAGGTTATAGTTAAAGAAGATGGCTCTGCAACAAGAGAAGATGGACGTCTAGCAGGTTCAACAGCATCAATAATAAATTCATTAAAAATTGCTATAGAAGAAGCATTAGTTCCTGTAAATTACGCAATCAATGCTTGTACGAAAAATCCAGCTAACTTGCTAGGTATAGGACATAAAAAAGGAAGAATTAAAGTTGGTTACGACGCAGATATCACGGTAATAAGTGATGATTACAAAGTAGATATGTGTTTCGCTAAAGGAAAAGTTATTTACCAAAAATAGGAGGTTTAAATTTATGAAGTACAATGTTTATAAAAGTAAAAAAGAAGCATCTCAAGCGGCGTATGACTTGATAAAAGCAAAAATAAAAGAAGATTCAACGCTAGGGCTAGCCACAGGTGGAACACCTTCAGACCTATATAAAATAATGGTAGAAGATTTTAAAAAGGGAGAAATTTCTTATAAAAATATAAAGACTTTCAACTTAGATGAGTATGTAGGTATTTCATATGACCACCCTGAATCATACCATAAATTTATGGATATAAACCTATTTAATTATATTGATATAGATAGAAACAATATACATATACCTGATGCAGGAGCAGAGAACTTAGAAAAAGCTGTAGCTGACTATCAAGAATTACTAGCTAATTCTCAAATAGATATTCAAATCCTTGGAGTTGGGGGTAATGGGCACATAGGATTTAACGAACCAGGAACGCCTCTAGACTCAAGAGTTCACGTAGTAGATTTAAAAGAAGAAACAATAGCTGCGAATGCAAGGTTTTTCGATAATGATATCAACCAGGTGCCTAAACAAGCTGTAACAATGGGGATTCAAGATATTGTATCAGCAAAGACAATTATTTTGTTAGCCTTTGGGAAAGCGAAAAAAGAAGCTATAAAGCATCTGGTAGATTCCTTAGAAGTGACAAGTCTTATACCTTGTACCGTATTAAAAGGACATTCGGACGTACATATATTCGTTGATGAAGAAGCGGATTATAGAAAATAAATAAAGAGCGCCACAAATATACTTGTGGTGCTTTTTATTCTTGTACAAATTAGGACTATAAAAGAATTTACAAAATAATACATAAATGATAATATTAGGTAGAATATAAGTAGATAAATAGAGGGTTATATGAAAAAATATGAAAAAATAATACAAGATATACTTTTAAAAATAAGTTCTGGTATATTTAAAGAAGGAGAACAAATATATACAGAAAGAGAAATAAAAGACATCTATAATGTATCTTCAACGACAGCAGTAAGAGTACTAAATGAATTAGTTGCTGGGGGGTATATATATAGGGTTCAAGGAAGAGGATCTTTCGTATCTAAAAGTCTAGTAAACAAAAAAATGTACTTCACAGAGGACAACAATATGAAAAAATACTTTAGTCCAGATGAAGTAGAAGTGGCTAAAGTTATGTCTTTAGAAATAGTGGAAGATGAAGAAATTTGTACAAAACAACTAAAAATAAAAAAACAGAAATTGCTGAAAGTAGAAAGATTGAAGAGTATAGGAAAAATAAACAGGGCCTATCAAACCAACTATATTCCAGTCAAATATCTGCCTAATCTAGACATAGAAAATATGGAAGATTTTACAGAATTAGCAACGATGATTAGAAATAAATATCGAATAGACATTCACAAAGAAAAAGTTAAGCAAACAATAAGTGTAACAATGGATGTGCCAGCAAAAATAAAAGAACTGATAGCACCTGATAATGAAGCTTGTTTTGAGTTTGATAGAAGAACAATACTGCCAGACGGAAAAGTTTTTGAATATGTAAAAACTTATATAAACTACAAGTATTACAGAATAAAAATTCAAGATTAAAAAAGGATATAGTTTCCAAAATTCATGGAAACCATATCCTTTTTATATTATCGAAGTACCGTGGAAAATTTTAGCCCCGGTAAGTTTGGCTAGTTCTTGGTAATTATCCTTATTTACGCCTCCGCCTAGCATAATTTCTATGCGATTATCAGCATAAGTAATAAGTTTTTTTATGTGTTCAACATTTTCAAAAATAGAACGTCTTTCTGCATTACCGTGAAGTAAAATTCTAACAAATCCTTTTTCAATAAGGTAATCAATAGCTTCAAATTGATCTTCTTTATTAATGAAATCAAAGGCCATATGATGAACATATTTAGCTTTTGGTGCAGCGGCCAAAACTTTCTCCAGATTTTCCTTATCTATTCTATTATCTGCTGTTAGCATACCCAAAACTAGATAATCAGAGCCAGCAGAATATGCGTGTAGTATATCTATAGCCATGGCTTCTATTTCTAAAGGTTTATAAACAAAATCTCCGCCCCTAGGTCTTATCATAGTAGCTACTTCTATATCGTGTTTATGTAAAAAATCACAAGCAGTTTTTATAACTCCGTAAGAAGGGGTAGTACCACCGACAGCCATATTATCACATAATTCTATACGTACAACATCTGACTTTATTAAATTTTCAAAATTATTAAGATTTTCTCCGCAAAATTCTTTTATCATAGTAGGACCTCCATAAATAAATTTATAAAGATAGGCAAAAGTTATTTACAACTTCTGCCTATATCTTATTTATAAATGATTAAATTTTTTTGAATTCTTCTGCTACGTGTTCAACAGTAGTTCCTACAATAATTTGTAGAGCATTACCACCTGGTCTAATTACACCAGCAACACCAGTAGCTTTAATTGCTTTTTCATCAACTTTAGATAAGTCTTTGATTTCTAAACGTAATCTTGTAACACAGTTATCAATGCTTAATACGTTATCTTTTCCACCAACAGCAATCATTAATTTAGAAGCTGTGTCTGCATAGTTAGAGTTTGATGGAGCGATAGTTAATTCACTTGGGTCGATGTCATCATCTTCACGACCTGGTGTTTTGAAGTTGAATTTAGTAATTAAGAATCTGAATACTACATAGTAGATTACGAATACTACTAATCCGATAGCTAGTAAAGCTAAACCATTCTTAGCTCCAGGAGCTTGGAATGATAGGAACCAGTCAACGAATCCAGCAGAGAAGTTAAATCCTGCACGAACTGGGAATAAAGCTAATACTGCTAAAGAAATACCAGTTAAGATTGCGTGAACTAGGTATAGAGCTGGAGCTAAGAACATGAATGCAAATTCAATTGGTTCTGTAACCCCTGTGAAGAATGAAGATAGGGCTGCTGAGAATAAGATACCAGCTGCAACTTTCTTCTTGTTAGACTTAGCTGTGTGGTACATCGCTAAAGCTGCACCTGGTAGACCGAACATCATTACTGGGAAGAATCCAGTCATGTAGATACCAGTTACAGAAGTACCGTTAATAGTTTGTTCTAATAATGGAGTTGCTCCCCAGAAACGGCTAATGTCAGAAATTCCTGCAACATCAAACCAGAATACTGAGTTTAAAGCGTGGTGTAATCCGATAGGGATTAATAATCTGTTTAAGAATCCGTAGATACCAGCACCGATAGCTCCAAGGCTAACAATTCCTTCTCCGAAAGAAACTAATCCAGAGTAGATTGGTGGCCAAGCGTACATTAAAATGAATGCGACAAGAGCTGATACTAAAGCTGTTACGATAGCAACAGAACGGCGACCACTAAAGAATGATAAGAAATCTGGTAATTTAGTATCTTTGAACTTGTTGTAACAAGCAGCAGCGATAAGTCCGCAAAGAATACCTGTAAATTGAGTTTCAATCTTAGTGAAAGCTACTGGTATTGCACTTGTAGGTGCTAAAGCTGGAGCAAGTTTTGTGATTGCAGTGCTTAGGGCAGTAAGTCCTTCTGCGTTAGTAGCTCCTTCAACAGCTGTGTGTAGACCTGAGATAGCTTTTTCATCAAGAACTTTAGATACATCAGCTGATGATCCCCATAATAAAGCCAGTTTAGCTGGTTTTAAAATAGTAGTAACAGTTAACCAAGAAACTAAACCTGCAAGACCAGCAGCTCCGTTTTGGTCTTTAGACATCCCGACAGCTACCCCGATAGCAAATAGAATTGCCATGTTATCAACGATAGCTCCACCTGCTGTTAGTAGGAAGGCTGCTAGTTGGCTGTTAGCTCCCCAACCAGTTGGGTCAATCCAGTAACCAATTCCCATTAGGATTGCAGCAACAGGAAGTACCGCAACAGGAAGCATAAGTGACTTACCTAATCTTTGTAAATAATTCATCATAGAAATTATCCTCCTTTTATATTAAATTTTTATTTTATAATAAATGCTATGATTTATTTTGATATTTTTGTAATACCCTTACACTGATATTGTATACCATTACAAAACAAAATGCAAGGGTTTTCTTTAAAATAATGTGTTAAATTTTATTTATTTTACATCAAACTTGATATTATGAGAGTTTATTTGTAAAAATAGACGTAATATTATTGAAATAACTGCAAATAGCTGATTTAAGGCGAGCTATGGTAACAAAATCTGAAGATAATTAAGTAATAAATTTTAAAATTTAACACTTTAAATAACTTTCTATTGACTAACGCTTACATTTTATGGTAAGCTCTTTCATGAGAAGTATAAAATAAAATTTAAGGAGATAAAACAATGTTTAATAGAAGAATTACAGATTATAAGCAAACTTTCTCGATTCGTAAGTATAGTGTAGGGACTGTTTCTACTTTATTGGGTTTTTTTGCATTATTAGGAGTAGATAGTAAACAGGTGAATGCTAGCGAATTGAAAGATGTGAACGCTAAGTTAACGGAAGTTTCCGCGGTAGAAACAATTTCTACAAGTAAATTACCTTTAGAAAATTTAGATGTACCTAAAGAAGTTGTAAAAAATGAAGTGATTCAGCCAGTTGTCTTAGAAGTAGCAGAGGAGGGAGCTTCAGTAGAAACAAGTGAGGCTACTAAAGAGGAAAAAACACAAGAAGTAACTGTAGAAGAAGTGAAAATAGGAGAAGAGGCTGTAGTTACTCCGGAAGCAAGTGCAAGAAATGCAGCTCCTACAGAAGAAGAACTACACCAAGAAGAGGCTACAAAGCCTATGATGGTATTCTCTCTTGATGCGGGGCGTAAATATTTCACGCCAGAATCTTTAAAAACTACTATTACTAATGTGGCAGATTTGGGATATACAGATTTTCACTTATTAGTAGGAAACAATGGACTTAGATTTTTACTAGATGATATGAGTCTAGAAGTAAATGGACAAACATATGAAAGTGATGCAGTTAAAGAAGCTATTAAAAATGGTAATAGAAAGTATGAAGCATCACAAAATTATACAGGTGTAGATGGAGCAGTACTTACACAATCAGAAATGGATGACATAACAGCCCACGCAGAGTCTAAAAATCTTAGATTTATAGCGACAATCAATTCTCCTGGGCATATGAATGCTATCCTATCGGCTATTGGTGAATTAGGAGTAGCCAATGCAGCCTTCACTAACAACGGAAAAGAATCGGCAGGAACAGTAGATCTAAATAATGAACAAGCAGTAGGAATAACAAAGGCGCTTGTTGACAAGTATGCTGCTTACTTCGCTGATAAATCAGAAATATTCAATATTGGATTAGATGAGTATGCCAACGACTCAACAAGACCAAAATTAGGATTTAAAATTCTTCAAGAAAAAGGAGAATATAACAAGTTTGTAAACTATGCTAATGACTTAGCTGCTATTGTGAAAAAACACGGACTAAGACCTATGGCGTTTAACGACGGGATATATCACGCAAATGTTGTAGATCAAGGAACATTTGATAAGGATATTATTGTATCTTACTGGACGCTTGGTTTCCCTGTTGAAGAGGCTGGAGAAACGGCTCAATATGTAGTTGCAAATCCAAAACTTCTTAAAGAAAAAGGTCACGATATTATCAATACAAACGATGACTGGTACTACATTATTGGCAGAGATAATGCTAACAGTGGTTGGTATAACTTAGACCAAGGAAAAGGTGGTATAGGAAGAAGTGCTTATGATAAATTGCAAGGAGCAGAAAAAGGAGAAATCCCAGTACTAGGAGCAATGCTTGCGGTATGGGCTGATAATCCAGCTAATGAATATAGAGAAGAGTTGGTTAAAGAATTGGCTGAAACCTTTGCTAATAGAAATGGAGAATACTTCAAGGCTGATTACAAAAAACTAAATGATTTAGTGAAGATTCTAGACCAAAACCCTGACAAAAAAGTAGAAGCACAAAAAATATTAGACACAATAGTGTGGGATAAAACAAGAAATGAGCAAGAAAAAGTTGAAGAATATGTAAGACAAATCCAGAGATTATTAGGAAAAGAGGCACCTATTGATTTACGTGATTTAAGGGTATTCTCACTAGATGCAGGAAGAAAATACTTTGACAAAGATACTATCAAAAAGATTGTTGATGAGATAAGTGCTTTAGGATTTACAGACCTGCACTTACTTCTAGGGAATGACGGATTTAGATTTTTACTAGATGATATGGAAATCACTGCAGGTGGCATTACTTACTCAAGTGATCAAGTAAAAGAAGCCATTAGACTAGGGAATACACAATACTACAATGACCCTAATGGTAACTACCTAACACAAGCAGAGCTTGATGAAATATCAGCTTATGCAAAATCAAAAAACATAGGGCTAATTCCGACAATAAATAGCCCTGGGCACATGACTGCTTTGATCAATGCTATGTATAATTTGGGTATTCAATATCCAGAATACTATGAACAGTACTCTCAAATATTATCAAAAGGAACTGTTGATTTAACAAATCAAACAGCAGTAGAATTCACAAAAAATCTAGTTAAAAAATATGTAACCTACTTTGCTGATAAAGCAGAAATATTTAATATAGGACTTGATGAATATGCCAACGATGCAACAAATGCCAGAGGTTTTGAATACCTACAATCAGACGGGCTATACGATGAATTTATTGCCTACGCTAATGATCTAGCTGCCTTTATCAAAGAAAAAGGGCTAAGACCTATGGCGTTTAGTGATGGAGTCTACTACGATAACAGAACGGATTTAGGAACATTTGATAAGGACATACTATTATCTTACTGGACGAGTGGTTGGTGGGGTTACTATCCTGCAAAAGCGTCCCTTCTTGAAGAAAAAGGACACAAAATCATCAACACAAATGACAAGTGGTACAATATCATAGGTAACAATGATGCAGGGAATTACAACTATGTAAATAGTTTAAAAAATATAGCAGAAACACCATATAAACAAGTAGCTGGTAACGCAGATGGTCTTATTGATACAATTGGAAGTATCCTAGCAATCTGGGCAGATACGCCGAGCGCAACATTTGAGTACGAAAAATTCCAAGAAATGGCAAAATTATTCGCTAAAACCAATGCAGCCTACTTCCCAGCTGACAATACAGACCTAAAAAACAAGGTGGAAGAAGCGAAAACTATAGATAAAACAGTTTATACAGAAGAAAGTCTGGTAAAAATAGAAGAACTGTTAAATTCTATAAATTGGTACGAGGGTGCAGATAAACAAGAAGAAATAAACAAAAAACTATCTGATTTAACGGAACTTATAAAAAATCTAGAATACAAAAAAGCAGATTACACAAAACTAGATGAACTAAAAGCAAATCTTCCTACAGACTTAGAAAATTACTGGGAACCAAACAAAGGTGAATTGGCAGAGATTTTATCACAAATTGATGAAAATCTAACAATTTTAGATCAAGCAAAAGTAGATGAATATGTAGAAAAACTAGAACAAGCATCTGCTAAACTAATAAAAATAGAACAAGAAATCCCTAGTGACTATCCAACAGAAGAAACAAAACCAGAAATTGTTATCGAAAGTAAAAAAGGAGAAGGACTAGTACAAGAAGCTAAACCAGAAATAACAATAGAAACATCAAAAGGAAGCTCACTGACAGAAAAAGTGAAACCAGAAATTGTTATTGAAAGTAAAAAGGGAGAAGGGTTAGTACAAGAAGTGAAACCAGAAATAACAATAGAAATATCAAAAGGAAGCTCACTGATAGAAGAAGTGAAACCAGAAATTGTTATTGAAAGTAAAAAGGGAGAAGGGTTAGTACAAGAAGCTAAACCAAGTTATCCAGAGTGGAAGCTATTAAACCTAACGGCAGAAAAACCAGAAATTACTATCGAAAGCAAAAAAGGAGAAGGATTAGTACAAGAAGCTAAACCAAGTTATCCAGAATGGAAGCTACTAAACCTAACAGCAGAAAAACCAGAAATTACTATCGAAAGCAAAAAAGGAGAAGGGTTAGTACAAGAAGCTAAACCAAGTTATCCAGAGTGGAAACTGCTAAACCTAACAGCAGAAAAACCAGAAATTGTTATCGAAAGCAAAAAAGGAGAAGGGTTAGTACAAGGAGCTAAGTCAGAAATAACAATAGAAACATCGAAAGTGAGATTTCAGACAGAAAAAGTAAAACAAAATTATCCAGAATGGAAACAAGTTTCTAAAAAAGGTGATAGAGTATTACCTAAAACTTCAGCAGGTTTGACAAATTACTCGACAACTTTACCTATTGGTTTAGTAAGTGTCTTGTTTGCAGCAGGTTTATTAGTAAGAAGAAAAGAAAAGTAATAGATATAATAGCTAGAGAAATTCTCTAGCTATTTTTTACTAAGCTTAAGCAATATGGTATAATAGAAATAATTTTTAGGTGGTGAAATTATGGAATTAACAAAAGGACAATTAGTAGAAGCAAAGGTTACAAAAGTAGATAACCAAGGACTTACGCTAGATATAAACGGAGTAAAAGCCTTCCTTCCCAAACAAAATATGCACGTAGGTAAGAAGAAAAAACTAAGTGAAATTTTTTCAGAAGGATATAACCTAAGTGCTACGGTGTCTTCTAAAAAGAAAGACTACTATGTACTAACTCAAAAGGAAGCGGAAGAAACAGCTCCAAAACAAGAAAAGAAAACAGAAAAAAAATCAGCAGACAAAAATAAGAAAAACAAGAAAAAACAAGCTGTAGATAAAGAAAAAATTAATAAAAAAGCAAAAGAATCAAAAGCAGCTCAGAAAAAAGAAGAACCTAAAGAAGATGAGCCAAAATCAGTAAAATTAGAAGATTTAAAGAAACTAAAAACCTTTGGTTCAATGAAGATTTCTGTGCAAAAGAAAAATTCAATAAAAAAACTAGCAGAAGAAAAAGCTAAAAAAGAAGAAGAGAAAAAAGTACTACTAGACTTGCCAGAGAATTTTATGGAAAATCTGACAAAATCATACGAAGAAAATTCTAAGAAATTTGATGAGCTAGTAAAAAGAGTAAGAGAGCAGGGTTACCTAGATGAAGATTAATATTCTATGGAAAAAAGAAGACAAACTAGCCCTAACCCTATCAACAGGAGTAGATTCTATAGTTCTGCTAAACCTGCTTCTAACAGACTACAAGGACACTTATAAAGAACTAGTAATATTTCACGTAAACCACGGCTTTAGAGAAGAGTCAGAAGAAGAAGCAGTCTTTGCTCAAAACTTAGCAGCAAGTCACGGTCTAAAATTTTATAAAAAAGACCTGAACCTTAATGAAGTGCAAAATTCTCAGCATATTTCCCAGGAAATGTTGGCAAGAGAAGCAAGGTACAAAGCCTTCGAAGAATTCGCCAAACAATCAGATATAAAGCTAGTGCTGACAGGTCACCACAAAAACGATAACGTAGAAAACATTCTGATGAGAATACTCTCATCAAGAAATGTAAATCACCAACTAGATATAGCCGAAAAAGTAGCAAGGCAAAACTTCATCTTGCTGAGACCTATGCTAAGCTTAAGCAAGCAAGAAATAGAAAGCTATGCCAAAGAAAATAAGTTAGAATACAGACAAGACCTTACTAATTTTGATACCAAATATACAAGAAATTACATAAGACAAGAACTAGTACCTAACTTCAACCAGATAAACCCTTCAGCTGAAGACAATATGGTAGAATTTGCCCAGCACTACAAAGAACTGCAAGACTATGCAAAAGAAACTTTTGAGAAAAAATTAGCGGCTATAGACCTAAAAATAGAGCCAGACAAAGTTACTATCAATATAGAAGACTACTTTAACTTCAGCGACTTAGAGAAAAACTTCTATATAAACAAAATTTTGAACGAAAATTTAGGTCAATACAGGGTAACAAGGGGAGCTATAAAAACAGCTATAAACAAAATAAACCAGGCTACTAACAACCTAAGTTTAGATTTAAAAGAAGACATAAAAATAATCAAAGAATATCAAAGTATATATATATCTAAAATTCAAAAAAAATGTTATAATGATAAGATAGTCATAGATAAAGAAAATCTAGAAAATATTTATGATTTTACAATCTATCAGATAGGACTATCTACAGATAATCAAGAAGCTGAATATGGTTTTAACGAAGCCGACTTTCCTTTAGTGATTAGAACTAAACGCGAGGGAGATAGAATTCAAAGAGGGCTTATAAGCAAAAAACTATCGAGGCTATTTATAGATTACAAGATAGAAAAATCAAAGAGAAACCTGTTACCAGTAATAGAAGATAAAGATGGCAATATAAAAGCAGTCTTAGGTCTAGGTAACAAGGTAAGTAAAACAAAGAAATATGACTACTATATAAAAATATTGAGAGGATAAAACAATGGGAAACTTACATAACGAAATTAAAGAAATATTTTTTAGTCATGAAGATATTGTAGAAGCTAGTAAAAAAATAGCTGCAAGAATAGAAGAAGACTACAAAGATTCTGAAAAAGATCCTGTGTTAGTATGTACACTAAAAGGAGGACTTCCATTTAGTGCAGAGTTAATCAAACACATTAACAGACACATCATTATTGATTTTATTGATGTAGCATCATACCACGGTGGAACAGAATCAACAGGAAAATTAATTCTTAGAAAAGACGTAACAATGGACTTACACGGTAGAGACGTAATAATCGTAGAAGATATCGTAGATACAGGAAGAACAATCAAACACCTACTAGGCCACCTAACAGAACGCGGAGTTAAGTCAGTAGAAGTAGCAACACTTGTAGACAAACCAGAAGCTAGGGTAGTAGATGTAAAAGCTAAGTATGTAGGAGTAATTTCTCCAAACGAATTCTTAGTAGGATTTGGGCTAGACTACGCAGAAAGATACCGTAACCTACCTTACATCGGAATCCTAAAAGAAGAGATGTACTCTTAATAAAACATAAGTAGGAAAATTTAGGAGGCAAGGATATTGAATAATAATAGACAAAGACCTACTCTGGCCATACTAGCTATGATTTTATTATCAATAGGGATTTTCTCATTCTGGCAAAGAGACTTACCAGCAGCAGTAGAGAAGATTAACTATTCACAGTTAGTACAAAGTGTAGAAGAAAATAAAGTAAAAGATGTAACAGTACAACAATCAGATGACGTATACGTAGTTAAAGGTAAGTACACAGACTCAGACAAATCATTTACATCAAACATCTCAACAAGAGATTCAGAAATTTGGTCAACATTCTATAACAAAGCCAAAGAAAAACAAGTTGGAAACTTAGAGATTAAACCAGCAGAAAAAACTGGAGTAATCTGGTCATTCCTAGCTAACCTACTACCATTCTTAATCATGATAGGATTACTATTCTTCTTCATGAGCCAACAAGCTGGTGGTGGAGGGAAGATGATGAACTTCCAAAAATCAAAAGCTAAGAAATTAGAAGGTGACGAAGCCAAAGTTACATTCAAAGACGTAGCAGGAGCTGACGAAGAAAAACAAGAATTAGCAGAGATGGTATCATTCCTTAAAGACCACCGTAAATTCACTAAGATGGGTGCGAAGATACCTAAAGGGGTTCTACTTGAGGGACCTCCAGGTACAGGGAAAACATTACTAGCTAAAGCAGTAGCAGGAGAAGCCAAAGTACCATTCTTCTCAATCTCAGGTTCGGACTTCGTAGAGATGTTCGTAGGGGTTGGGGCAAGTCGTGTACGTGACCTATTCAAAGAAGCTAAAAAAGAAGCGCCATGTATTATCTTCATCGATGAGATCGATGCAGTAGGACGTAAGCGTGGATCAGGAGTTGGTGGAGGAAACGATGAACGTGAACAAACTCTTAACCAATTACTAGTAGAAATGGACGGATTCGAAGGAGACAAAGGAATCATAGTAATGGCTGCGACTAACCGTGCAGACGTACTAGATGCGGCTCTGAAAAGACCAGGACGTTTTGATAGACAAATCAAAGTATCAACACCAGACGTTAAAGGTCGTGAGCAAATTCTTAAAGTTCACGCTAAGAACAAGCCTTTAGCAAAAGATGTAGAACTAAGAGCCTTAGCAGAAAAAACTCCAGGATTCTCTGGGGCAGACCTAGCTAACGTGCTAAACGAAGCGGCATTACTTGCAGCACGTGAAAACAAAAACAAGATTGAAAAAGCAGACCTAGATGAAGCAATGGACAGAGTAATCGGTGGACCAGCTAAGAAATCTAGAGTTTACACTGAAAGAGAGAAAAAACTAGTAGCTTACCACGAAGCGGGACACGCAGTAGTAGGTATGGCATTAGATGCAGCAGACAAGGTACAAAAAGTAACAATTATTCCTCGTGGGGACGCTGGTGGTTATGCCCTAATGATTCCAGAAGAAGAAACTTACTTCAGAACTAAGACTGAATTACTAGCTAAAATCTCAGGGCTTCTAGGAGGACGTGCAGCAGAAGAAATCTTTATGGGAGAAATCTCAACAGGAGCTCACAACGATCTAGAAAGAGTAACAGCTATCGCAAGAGCAATGGTTACAGAATACGGTATGAGCGAAAGAATTGGACACTTACAATTCCCTTACAACGACCCATACACAGGACGTCAATTATCATCAATTGGTAACTACTCACCAGAAACATTAAAAGAAATTGATGCAGAAGTAAGAACAATCGTAAAAGAAAACTACGAATCAGTACTTAAATTAATAGAAGAAAACAGAGAGAAGTTAATTCTAATCGCAGAAACACTTATCAAAGTTGAAACTATTGATAGAAAAGAAATCGTATCACTATACGAATTCGGTAAAATGCCAAACGAACTTGATGAAGAAACAGCAGAAAAACTAGACAGAATAGTAAACAAAAAACACTATGAAGAACTAGCTAAAAAAGAAGCAGAAGAAGCTGCTAAAAAAGCAGAAGCTGAAGCAGAAAAAGCTGTAGATTCAGAAAAAGAAGTTGAAGAAACAGAAGCTACTGAAAAAGTAGAAGAATCGAAAGAAACTGAATCAGAAAACACAACAGAAAAAGACCAAAAATAAGAGGCCTGTGCCTCTTATTTTTTATTGACAATCAAGAATAGATAGTATAAAATTTAATTGCAAAACTTAAAATATATTAGAATTAAGGGAGGATATATGAAATTAGAAGTAAAAAAAATAGAAGTATTTCAACTTTTTGATGAAGAAAATAGACTTATTTATGAAACAAAAATAGAAGAACAGATGAATGATGTTGTCAAGGCAACGCAAGAAAATGGGAAATTAACACTACCAACTTACTATGCAGCATATGATCTTAATGGTGTTGATGATGTTATAGTTGAAGGTTTCTCATATGGAAGAAATTTGATAGAGTTACAAGAAAAGTTTGCAGACTATTGCCGTGTAGAGTATCAACAAGACTTATTTGATGGGTATGATTACTTTAAAACAGTAGAACAATTAAGCACATTAGAAGATTCGGAAATATTAGAATACTTAAATTTTGAAATTAGAGAAATTACCCCAGAGTCACCTAAGTTGTAATAAATATAAAACAAGAGTCAATTTATTGACTCTTGTTTTTATTAATGATAACCTCAATTAGAACAAAACAAAAAACAAAGGATCTACAATGCTAGAAATAGAAAGAATATTCCATAGTAAAAAAGCAAATATAGAAAAACTTATCAAAGAAAATTTTGTAGAAAATAAGGGGACATTTACTCGAAAATATAACCTAGAAAACAAAGAGTTCCACGTGGAAATTTCTATAAAAGAAGAAAATATAAAAGTAAGACTCTTTGAAAAAGAATCGGGAGAAGAATATACCTTAATCCATTCAAAAGCAGCAGATGGATTATTTGTAAACAGTCTTAGAGAAGAAATAAAAGTGGTGCTAGAAAATATTGCAGAAATTTGTTATGAAAACAAGGGATATAAAGATAGCATACTAAAATATGTAAAAGAAGAATTTGATATAGAACCAGTCTATCTATGGGAAAAACATCCAGAATTTGCTGTACTAAGAACCAAAGAAAAACAAAAATGGATAGGTTTAGTAATGACTATCAGTAAGGAAAAGTTAGGTCTAGTAGGAAAAGGAAGGGTAGAAGCCATAAATCTAAAAGCAAAACCAGAAGAGATAGAAAAAATGATAGATGGAAAAAACTATCTTCCAGCCTATCATATGAACAAAAAACATTGGTTAACTATAGTCTTAGATGAAAATATTAGCCAAGACAAAATTAGAGAATTGATAAAAAACAGCTACAATCTAGTAGTGAAAAAGTAAAATAACTTATATTGACTAGGGAAAAAATAGTGATATACTGGATTTATAAAATAAGTCGATATAAAAACAGGGGTCTGCTACAAATGCCCCTGTTTTTTTCTATAGAAAAAGAGCGGCTGCCACACCACTCTTTATTACTAACTTGAACACCAAAAGATAAGTTAAGACTAATAATGTTCCACACGGAACATCAAAAAAATTCCACGTAGAACAAACAAAAAAGGCTGCACTCAAAGTGTAGCCTTTTTATTATACTGTTAAAAAGAAACCGAAAGCTCCTACTAGGAAAGCTAGGATAACAGCAGAAAATATTTTTTTAGATTTTTCAGTTTGTGCTCTAAAATCAAAAATCTTTTGAACTATCATAATAGCTAAAGCGATAAGTACTAATACTTTTTTTACAAATAAATCTTCAACAACTAAACTCCCAATAAGTAATCCTAAAGACACAATATTAGAAATTACTAAAAATAATGATAACTTATGATTCACAGTGAATACTCCTTATACTTTTTTATAATTATAACACATAAGAAAAATACAGCAAGAAAAGATCTTGCTGTATTAAAATTACTTAGCTTTTGTTTTTATAGTTACCTTAACATTATTAGGGTCGATAATTGCAGAGTTATTGTGATTGTGATAAACCTTCAAGTTAGACAACTCAACAGTATCTTCCTTAATATTAGAAAGCTCCACATCTACAAAAATCTCCCTAACAGTATCTAAATCGCTCTTGTTTTGAGCTTTGATAATAGCTGTAGAAGGCTCGATAGTAATAGACTCTAGTTGTCGATTATCAGGTAAATTACCAATTTCCTTAGCCTTTATGGGAAGAGATTTTTCTATCTTATCAACTTTAATATTTAGAGTAGTTGTATTTTTTTCAAACTCAATATCTTCTATTCTATTAAAGTTACGGTCATAAGCAACGAGAGTAGCTTCCTCGCTCTTATCAGCAGAAATCTTAGTTCTTTCAGAAGACTCGGCTCTAACTTCATAGATATTATTAATAGACTCAGCAGCACCGTAAATTTTAATTGTCTGGTCAACGGCAGTTACAGAGTTGATACCTGTACCTACAAGTAGTCTTTCATCTCGAATAGAAGTTTTAACAGGAAAGTCTTTAGAAATCTTCTCCCTAACAGATACCGAAATGAATTCTGGATTAGCTACGGCAGTAATATTAGAATCAAGATCAGAAATATCGACCTTAATATTTTGCTCAGACCCAGACGAAATATTAGAAAAATCAAGTTTTGCTTTAAGGGTTCTATCCAGAGCTTCCTTTTGAACAATAGCTGTAGGACCAGTTAACTTAACATCTACGCTATCGGGAATACCCAGTACATATAATTTTTCCTTATCATAATTAACTTCAACAGGAATATCTCTAACCCAGTTAGTAGTATAATTAGCAGAAGTAGCAGGGAAAAGCCTACCTAGGAAATTCTCATTAACAGATAAAAATAAAAATATAGCTGTAAACAAAGAAATAATATGTAATCCAATTTTTTGCTTATCCATTACTCAACACCTCCTAAAACTGTAGATTCCATAGACCAATGCTCATTAAGAAGTCTAGCAAGTTTCTCGTTATCAAGTTCAGTAAGTAACCTACCATTCATAGCAAGAGCAATATGCCCAGTTTCCTCAGAGACAGTAATAGCCAAAGCATCTGTGTGTTCAGATAAACCTATGGCAGCCCTATGTCTAGTACCAAATTTATTCGAGATAGTATTAGAATCAGACAATGGTAAGAAACAAGACGCTGCTTGAATTGTAGAATTTCTGATGATAACAGCCCCATCGTGAAGAGGAGAGTTAGGAATGAATATATTTATTAAAAGTTCATTAGAAATATCAGCATTAAGTTTAATACCAGACTCAATATACTCATCAAGCCCAGTAGTGTTTTCTAAAACTATCAAAGCACCAACACGACGCCTAGCCATGTGTCTAGATGCCTCAACAACAGCGTTGATAATAGTAGTCTTATTAGCTGTATCCTTCTTACTAGAAAAAAGATTAGACATTTCAAACCTACCCATACGCTCTAGAGTTCTCCTAATCTCAGGTTGGAAGATAATTATCGTAGCAACAACCCCCCACGTAACGATTTGGTCAACAATAAAAGACATAGTCTTGAATCCAATAAGGCTAAATATAAATTTCAAGGCGAAAATTATAAAAACCCCTTTAAGAAGCTGGATTCCACGAGTACCTTTTAATAAAGTAAGAGCTACATATACAACAAGCCAAACCAATGTAATATCAATAATAGATATCAAAGATTGTACAAAAAGATTCTCAGAGAAATAATTTGCTAACATATAGACTCCTTTCATAAATTATTTAATTACTACTAATTATACCATACAAAAAAAAATTATAAAATTTAAAGAAAAAATGGAAAACTAAGTAACAATTTACGATGTATATAGTGTCAAGGGCCTAAGACAAAAAATACATAAGGAGAAAAATAATGGCAGTAGTAAAAAAAGAACTAAGATTACACTATTCAGTAGAAAAAGAAGGGAAAGAAGTTAAGAAAACTTACTCATACGAAGTAGGTCTAGACTTAGCTAACGAAAAAGCTAGAGAAATCGCCGACTTAATGAGTCCACTTTTCGCAGAAGATATCGAAAACGTAACAGTCCAAACAACAGAAACAATATAATAAGGAGAATAAAAAATGGAAAAAACACTAGTATTAATATTTAAAACAGAAGAGAAAAAAACATTCAGATTAAACCTATCAGCTCCCAAAGAAGGTCTAACAAAAGACCAAGTGCAAACCCTAGCTGATAAAATTATCGAATCAAAAGTATTTGATAACGCTAAGCGAGTAGTAAAAACATTCGAAAAAGCTATCTACGTAACTCGTCAAGAAGATGCTTTAGTCTAATAGAAAGGAGAGCTCGGGATATATTTCCCGGGCTATATTTAAGATGGATATAGTAAATGTAATAAACACGGTAGGTTTCCCAATATTTGTAGCCTTGTACTTTTTGCTGAAACTGGACAAGAGTCTAAATAACATAGCCGAAAACCTAGCCAAGTTAAACCAAACTATAATAGAATACAAAGAACAACCTAGGGAAATATAAACCTAGGTTGTTTTGCTAATTAATGAAATTTCGCTTGATTCTGTTAAATTAATATGATAGAATTTAATTACAACGAAAAGAATGATAGTAGTTCATATTGAACAATCATAAGCAAAAAAAGAAACCAGGGACTCGCCAAAGTAACCCTGGTTTTTTGATTTTTAAATATTAAAAATCTTATCGATAGAATTGACAACTATTCGTTATCTCTAAAATGTTTATCGAGCCATTTTTCGCCTAACCTTTTAAGTAAAGGAAAAGCGACACTTTGTAAAAAGTGGAAAACAACGATTAAAAAGAATGATAGAATCATAAGCTCACCTCCTTTCAGAGGCAGTTGCCAACACTATATATTGTACATAGTAACATTAAAATATAACTATAAAATTATTAATTTAAAAAGAACTAAAGAAGGGAGAGAAGTATTATTTTAACTAGTGAAGTCTTAGATATTTTCAAACTCGCTTGGAACTATTAAATTAATGCGATAAAATGTAATTATAAATATGGACAAAGAAAAAAAGACAGGCTTAACTTGGCGGTTACCTGTCTTTTTTGTGGTTTTAATGCCTAATAATCTCTATCTTATCGGCATTTTTCCTATTGAAATCTTCATTAAGAATATGACTCATCTCGTGGAGATAAGTCTTTTCTTGCTGATAAGCAGAAAATTTTGAATTTAAAAATATGGTATAAGAACCGTCGTCATTTGAGACAGTGCAACCACGAACGCTACAAGATTTTAAATCCATAATAACAGTATTTATGCAAATACCATTAACAAAGTGTGTATGTATATTGTGTGTATGCATTTAGTTCCTCTCTTTAAGGTTAAGTAAGAGGTCAGTAACCAATTTTAAGTCCTTGCTAGAAGCCTTACGACTGGCGTCAAACAAGACCCTAAGTTCAGGGTTATCAAAAATATCCTGGGCAATCTCCCTTGTTTCATCATCAAGGTAATAGTGCTCCTCGCTCTCCCAGCCATAAAGATAGGCAGGGTTAGTCCCCAAAGCCTTGGCCAAAGCCTCTATTTTTTCCTTCGGTATATTAGTAATAATTCCCTGTTCATACTTGTGCAAGGTCTGGCGTGAGATATCAACCATTTTTCCAAGATGATCAAGTGTATAATTTTTGCTTAGTCTAAGTTCTTTAATTTTGCAGCCGACATTCATTTGTATCACTCCTTAGCAATAATTATAAAATATTTTCGCTTCAAAAGCAACAAAATTACAAAAAGTAACTTGACAAGATACAAAACTACTGTTAATATTTTAAGTATAGGAATAAGATACCAGGAAAATTTTTTAGTCTATATGTCACTTAAAAAGTTACAAATATTAAGTTAAACTAAAAATATAAAAAATATGAGGAAAATTATTTCCCAAAATTTTTTGCAACCTTTGTCGCTTTTTAGGATACAAATTTTAAAATTACGAACAATATACTACATACACACAAGGAGAAATATGGAAAGAAAACTATACGTTGAGTATTTACTGAAAAATGCTTTCAGATTAGAAGATGAGTTTTTACAAGATGATACTAAAACATCACTATTAGAACATATGTCTAACAAAGAAAAGGTCATACTAGTAAAGGATGTTTTAGCAACAATAGAACTCTACAATAACACAGATATAGCAAGAAGAGAAGTGCTTATACTAAGATATATAAAAGGACTTTTAGTGAAAGAAGTCGCTAAGAAATTGCACTATTCAGAAACACGAGTAAAGCAGATTTGTAGAGCTGCTAAGGAAGAACTAGACGGAAAAATAGGAGGTAAGTATGCTAAAGAAAATTAATAAAAGTCTAATGAATATAGGGAGATTGCACTCTATAGAATTTGTAGTAATCCATAACGATGCAGGATATATGAAACCTAGCCAGTACCTAAGCTGGTTAGAAAAAAGAAATAAAGCCCTAGGAATAGCCCACTACTATATAAATAAGGATGAGATAGTTAGAGTTGTAGATACCTATAATATAGCCTATCACACAGGAGAGTGGTGGTCTAATACCCATTCTATCGGTTACGAAATCTGCCAGTCGATGGTGGTTAGTGACCAAGACTTCTTACTTAATGAAGACATAACTCTAATGCAAGTAGCTGAAAATATGCTCTTTTACGGTCTAGATGTCAACGAAAATACAGTACGCTTGCACCACGAATTTGTTCCAACATCTTGTCCGCATAGGTCTATGAAACTTCACGGAGGAACAACAGCCAGTGTTAAGAGATATTTTATAGAAAGAATACAATACTTTATGACGCTAGGAAAAGATGTGGATACAATGTACGCCAAATATAAAAGGAAAGAAATGCCAAACGCCTCAGCCCTAAAAAAAGGTATTAATATAGAAGAAGTTGCTCAAGATGTAATAAGAGGACTTTATGGGAATGGGAAAACAAGGTATGAAAACTTGCAAAAAGCAGGATATAAGTATGAAGATGTACAGAGAAAAGTGAATGAAATACTAAGAGAAAGATATAGGAACTAAACCTATATCTTTTTTGTTGTTTGTGAAGATGTGTAATCTAGAAAAAATAAAACTTCAAATTAGGGGTATTTTTAATAGAAAGAAACTTTAAAATTAACTAAAACAATTCAGAAGTACTTAAAAGTAACTTAAATGTAATGTAGAGTTCTGTTGAAATGTTCGAGAAATTGCGTCCATAATTGAGTTATAATTTTAATTAGAAAAATATAGGTTGATTATAATGGTGATGTCCCCGTAGTTCCAATGTTTAGTGCTATTTTTTTTTTTTTTTTTCGTAAACATCTTATTATTTGTATATAAGCATTTTTTGGAGTATAATTTAATTATACAAATAATATGGGCGTAATCTGCGTTCGTAATGTTAAGTATAACTAAAAAATTCAATTCAAAATTAAATTAATTTTTAATCATAATTATATTAAGGAGACATAATTTTATGTTCAAAAAAGGAAGACCAACTGAAACAAGCCAAAGATTTACAATTCGTAAATATCACTTCGGTGCAGCATCAGTATTATTAGGAACGTTTTTCGCGCTAGGTACAGGTGTAGCAAGTGCCAATGAAACGGCATCAACACAACCATCAGCTACTGCACCAGTAGTTGAGAAAACACCAGTAGCCACGCCACAGCTAGCGGCAACTGCGCCGGTTACAACCCCAGCAGCGCCAGCACCAGCTGAAACTCCAGCTACTCAAACTACTCCAGCACCAGTAGTTGAAAAAGCACCAGAAGCTGCTTCAGTAACAACAACAGCACAACCAGCAGTAACTGAAGCTAAATCAGCTGAAGAAACAGCAAAACCACGTTCTCGTCGTTCGGTAGATGCTGAA
>JAUMWC010000027.1 GCA_030529855.1 Gemella sp. | reverse complement strand
TTTCTAACTATTGGCGAAACAAATTCAGTTTCAAAAACTTCTTTATAGAAATTAAAAGCAGCTTCTGTTTGCCCGTTGAATGTTAAACTAGTAATAAATTTCATAGTTATCTCCTTAAAATTAATTCAATTAAGTATAACATATATAGTCATAATATAAAAACAAAACTCTGAAATTAAAAAAATAAGAACTAATCTTATATTACTTAAAAACGAACTATCGGTATCTTTTTGTAAGGTTATTGTTCTTAAAAACTCAAATAATGGAAATAAATTATAAAAAAGTTCGATTTTACTCTTGATTTTATTTTTAGATGTGGTATGATAGTAAACAATATTTTTAAAAAAAGGAGTATCAAATCAATATGAGTAACCAACTTTTACAATTAGCAAAAACAGAATTACACTGCCATTTAGATGGTTCTCTTTCTTTAGCTGCTGTTAGAAAATTAGCAGAGATGGCTCGTATAGATATTCCAGAATCTGATGAAGAGTTAAGAAAGTTAGTAACTGCTCCGCAAGATGTACAGAGTTTGAACGAATATCTAAAAACATTTGATTTTATAAGACCCTTATTACAAACAAAAGAATCATTAGAATTAGCTGCTTATGACGTTGTAAAGCAAGCAGCTGAAGAAAATGTTATCTATATAGAAATCCGATTTGCACCAGAATTATCTATGGATGAAGGCTTAAGTGCAGAAGAAGTCATAGCTGCAGTATGTGATGGGTTAAGAAGAGGAGAACAAGACTTTGATATTACAGCTAAAGCACTAATTTGCGGAATTCGTCAAAATGATATGGAGATTAATAAATCTGTATTCACTGCTACCAAGAATTTAGATGATAAACAGGTAGTAGGTATGGATTTTGTTGGTAATGAATTAGATTTTCCAGCAGAAACAGCAGCTGAAGGGATTGAATATGCTCACTCTCTAGGCTACCCAATGACATTCCACGCAGGTGAATGTGGATGTGCGACTAATATTGCCTATGCAATATCGAAGGGTGTGAAACGAACAGGGCACACAACTGCAATAACAAATCACCCAGAAATAATCAAAGAATTTGTAAAAAATGAAGTTACTGCTGAATTATGCTTAGTATCTAACTTCCATACCAAAGCGATTAGATCTATAGAAGATTTTCCTTACTTACAACTAAAAGAAGCTGGGGCAAGAATTTCTATAAATACTGATAATAGAACAGTCTCTAATACAAACCTAACTAAAGAGTATAGTGAATTTGTAAAATATTTTGGAACGAGCACAGCAGAATTTTTAAAACATAACCAAGATGCTATAAAAGGTTCATTTGCATCTGATGAAGAAAAAACACAACTATTAGAAAAATTAGAACAAGCATATAAAGAGTTTTTGTAAAATAAATAGCATATAGAAGAAACAAGTCGTATAAAGAAGAAGCGGCTTGTTTTACTATTTTATGAAGAGAGAAATCAATTAGAAATAGGTGTAATAAAAAAAGCCACTCAAATGAGCGGCTTAAAATAAATCTGAATGTGAACCAGTTCTAGAGGCAGTTAGTATAAGTTGTCCTTTGTCGACTTTATAAATTAAAAGCCAATCAGGTTCGATATGACATTCTCTAAAACCGATGTAGTTACCAACTAGAGCATGATCGCGATACTTAGGATCCAAAACTTCCTCTTTCAATAATTTATCAATTAAAAAATTAAGTTTTTCTAGTTTAACGCCACGTTTTTTCATTCGTTTTACATCTTTTCTAAATTGAGTAGTTGTAGCAAGTGTTAACACTATTCGTTATCCTCGCTATCAATATCATTTAAAAATTCATTAAAATTAGAATATGTTTTTGTTTGAACAGCACCTGAAGAAATTTGTCTAGCTTCTTCAAGAGCAAGCTCAGTTTCTTTATTATAGCGAGGTTGAGTGATTGAAAAAGGGAAGCCACCTTCCATAATAGATTTGTTTAAAAAGATATTAATTGCATCCGTCACAGAAATACCAAAGCTATTAAATAAAGATTCAGCTTGTTGTTTTTTTTCAGGTTCTATACGTAGATTAATATTTGCTGTTTTTGCCATTGATATAACCTCCTAATATTTTATTAAATTGTACTACAAATGTGAAACATTTGCAACACTTCGATAGCGGATAGCATATCTTTTTATTTTTAGTGCAAAGAAATAATAATCAATAATTTATTTCTTTAATATGTTATAATAAAGTAGAAAAAATACAAATATTACAATAGGAGGTGTCAAATTTGGTAAAAAAAATTTACAATTCGTTTGATATTGTCAGAATACCTTTTAATATTTCCCCAGTTTTGATTGCCATATATTTTTTTGTAGAAATATTACGAGCTATTATATCTACGTTTGGAATAGTTTATGCAACCTCAGTTTTTGTAAACAATGTTACGGAGGTAATGAACGGTAACTTAGAAATAAAAAAAATGTATATAGCATTAACATTTTTAATTTTAGTTTCTGTAGTTGGTAATTTATTAGAAAGTTTTGTAGAGTTAATCGAAGCTAGGTTGAAAATTAACTTACAAATTAGATTAGAGCCACAATTATTAAAAAGGAGAGCGAGTTTAAAATATAAGTATATAGAAGATGCAGACTCATGGGACTTAATAGAACGTCTATCAGAAGACCTGGTACTCAATATCCAAAGCGGACTTAAATCTATTATGATAGTCCTTAAAAGTATTATTTCTTTATCAACTATACTGCTATTTGTTTTTATACATGTTTGGTGGGCTTCTATAGTAATACTTCTTTTAAGTATTCCTTTGTTTATCTTTTCTTTTAGAGCTGGATTAAAAAATTATAATGCATGGGTTGAAGCGTGGCCTTATGAAAGAAGATATAGTTATTATAGTGATGAAATTCTGACGAGTAGAGAGGCAACTCAAGAAAGAACATTATTTGGATATTCAGAGTACATAGCTGATTTACATATAAAACATTTTGAAATTGCAAGAAAAATACAAGAAAAAGTTGCAGTGAGAACAAAAATTTCAACGGAATTAACAGGGATTTTTATGTCGCTTATAGGATTGTTGATAGCTTTTTCACTGGTAGATTCATATTTAGCTGGAGGTGTGAGTCCAGGTACATTTGTAGGGGTAATAAGTGCTGTTTTCTCGATGGCAACAACGATAGGCGGAACCTTACAAGTAGCAGCGAGAGAATTTTCTTATGCTAAAAATAGTATGGGCGATTTAACAAAATTCATGGATTTAGAAACACAAAATGAAGTGTTAACTATTCCTGATAAAAATCCTCCATTTTTAGAAAATATCTCTTTTAAAAGTGTTTCATTTAAATATCCGAATACTGATAAATATATTTTAAAAAATATGTCATTTGATATTCATAAAAATAAACATTATGCTTTTGTTGGCAAAAACGGTTCAGGAAAGACTACAATCATTAAATTGTTGTCAGGTCTATATGATGAATATGAAGGTGAAATATTAATAAATGGAAAAGAATTAAGGACATATGAAAAATCTACTTTAAAATCAATTTTTTCTATAGCATATCAAGATTTTTCTAAGTATAATATTTCACTATATGAGAATATAGCTATAGGAAATCTTGCTCGAGAACAATCATTGGAAGAAATAAACTTAACAGCAAGTAAAGCTGGTTTAGAAGAAACAATTAGAAGTTTAAAAGAAGGAATCAAGACAAATCTCGGAAAAATTCATGGTTCTGGTTCGGATCTTTCTGGAGGACAATGGCAAAAAATAGCTATCGCTAGATCGTTAATAAGTGAAGCACCAATTAAAATTTTAGATGAACCAACCGCTAATTTGGATCCTATTTCAGAAAGTTTGATTTATAAAAATTTTGAAGAAATTATGGCTGGGAAAACTACTATTTTTATCAGTCATCGACTAGGTTCAACTAAACTTGCTGATGAAATTTTAGTAATAGATCAAGGAAAAATTGTAGAAAAAGGAAGTCATGATAAATTGATGAGTAAAAATGGTTTATATGCAGAAATGTTTAATAAACAGAGGGGATGGTATGATGAAAAATAGAAAAAATTATAGAGTTTTTTATTTGATTATTCGCTCAATTTCAAAATATATTCAAACTGCTAAACAATGGGTAATATTCGAACATTTTATTGCAGTTACTAGTTCAATCTCGTTGATAATTACAATTCTAACAACTCAACAATTATTTGATTTAATTACAAATGTAGGAGATAAGGATAGTATCTACGGAGAAATAGTATTATCATTAGGGATAATGGCAATTTCAATAATATTTCAACAAGTGTTACAAGGAGTAGATAGACATTTATTAGGGCATGTATCATATAAAAATGTAGGAAAACAAATGTCGGAACTTATGTTAAAATTAAGTCGTGTCCCAGCAGTAAATTTTGAAAACCCTGATTTTTTAGATAAACTTGATAAAACAAAGAGATGTATAGAATATGAAAGTTTTGGGTATTTTGCAAGTAATTGTCTAAGAATAATCACTTATTATGGAGTCTTTTTTATTTTTGTGGCAGTGTATTTATACACATTATCACCTACTTTAACTTTTATTGTAATAATATCATTTATTCCAGCGTTTTTAGGACAATTTTTTCAGGTTGAATCATTTATAAATTTAGAAGAAGAGAGTGCTCCACTTCAGAGAAGATTAACATATTATAGAAAAGCCATCATTAGTCAAGAAAATTTTAAAGAAACTAGAGTACTAGGAGCATATACTTATTTTAAAAATTTATTTATGGAGACATTGGTATTACTAACTGATAAATTATGGAAAGTACAAAAAAAAGTTATTTTTATAAAAGTAATTTTAAGTTTAGGTTCTTTAATTGGTTTTACTATTACTACAATCTTGTTATTTAAATTTACTTTGGACGGAGAGATAAGTATAGGAAGTTTTATTGCGATATTCGGAGCGTTATCTCTTATCTTTTCAATGGCAGATCAAATAGTTTCGGTATATGTTAGTGAAACTAGAGAAAATATAGGAAAAATTGAAACATATTTTGAAATACTAGATATGCCAGAATTTAGTGGAGAAATTGAGAAAATTGATATATCTGAAGGAATTGTAGCGAATAAAATATATTTTAGTTATCAAAATAATGAAAAAAATGTTATAAAAAATGTTAATCTTAGCATATCTAGCGGAGAAACTATTGCAATTGTAGGAGAAAATGGAGCTGGAAAATCTACTTTAGTACGATTACTTATAGGCTTATATCAAGTAAATAAAGGAAGAGTTACAGTAGGAGAAAAGGATATTACAAAAATACATCCTGCTTCTATCTATAGAGAGATTTCAGGTGTATTTCAGAATTTTATGAAATACAAAATGTCCTTATCTGAAAATGTATCGATAAGTGATTCAAATAAAAAAATAGATTCTAATAAAATATATATGTCTTTAGAAAAATCGAATTTTAATAAAAATTTAGATTTAGATACAATGTTGTCAACAGAGTTTGGTGGAATTGATTTATCAGGAGGTGAGTGGCAGAGAGTAGCTATAGCTCGTGCATTATATAAAGATCATAATATAATTGTACTAGATGAACCTACATCTGCAATAGATCCTCTTGAAGAAGAAAGAATATATAATGAGTTTAAAACTTTATCCAAAGGAAAAACAACAATTTTTGTAACACATAGACTAGCGTCTACTAAATTCGCAGATAAGATCATCGTTATGGAAAATGGTGAAATTGTAGAAATAGGGACGTATGATGAACTGATTCAAAAAAATGGTATATATTCAAAAATGTGGAATTCACAGGCATCCTGGTATAATAGAGATGAGGAATCATATGGAAAAAACAGAAGATAAAGAATTAGAATGGTTCAAAAAAAAATTTTCAAATGTTGAAATAAATGAAAAATTCTGTAGTACTATGTGGAATAGGAAAGTAGGGCACATGGTATATATATTACAAAGCCCTAATGATGAAGTATTAGATTATAATTTAACAAATAAAATAGTAAAAAAAAATGAAAACTATAAATTATATTCACTAGATATCGGTGGGCATGGTCCATCGTCAGATGAAGAATTGAAAAAAATCAATAATCTAATTATTGATTTATTATATTATTTGATAATATAATTTAAACTACAGAAAGGTAAAAGCCGATCTGTAGTCTTTTTTATTTAGAATGAATAAAAAACTTAAAGTTCAATAATATTTAGAAAATGTATGTATCTATGATATAAGCGCTAAATAGAGAATTAGGTATATGTTTCATGAAGAGTATATGTGTCAACTTTTTTCTTAAAACAAATAAATATGTAATATTTTCAATTTTAGAGCAGTATAAAAGGTATATTAATATTTTTAGGAGGATGTATATGGATAAAAATATTATTAGTAATTTAAGATTGACTTACAAATTGAGTAATGGAGTAGATATTTCATACAAGATTAATAATACTTCATTTATGTATCCAAAATATTCGGAAGAGGATTTAAATAAAATTTTGAAAGAAGAATATTTTGAAAAGATAAGAAAAGAATTTAATAATATTAAATCTAAAATAATATACTACTCTCGTGGAGAGAGTAATATATCTTTTAATGAAGCAAAGAGATATTTAAATGAAATTATTACTATAGATGAATTTGAAACAAAGATAGAAAATAACCATTTTCTATTAGAAATAAAAGAAGGAGTTGAGTTATATAGAGCAGTACGTATACAAAATGATAACGGAGAAATTAATAAAAAATTCCATCCAATTAAATGGAGGGAAATAAATCCTACACCATCATTACAACGATTAAATAAAAAAGATGAACAAATGTTTTACTTGGCAGGCCACCCTAGAGTAGCTATTGAAGAGGTGGGAGTAAAATCAAAAAATGAAAAATTTATAATATATAAATATAAAATTCTTGATACATTTTTTGTAATCCCTCTTCAAATAAATCCATTTTTAGATAATAGATTTTCAAATGAACTAAAAGAATATGGTGACTTTATAACAAAGACACTTAATGAAATATTTTCTGTTAAAAATAACATAAATGATCAAGCATATCTAATTTCTAATTATATAAAGGATACATATTATTCTTTAAATAGACGAGATAAGTATGAAGGTTGGTCTTACGTATCTGTAGCCTTCAAGGAAGCTATAGATTATAAACATGAATATAATAAAAAAAGTATAGGCTGGATTTGCTTGGCGTTGCCTAAAGATACGTATGAAAAATATATTGATTTAAAAAATGTAACTTGTATAGCTTATAATTATACGGATTCAGAATTTAGAGAATTGGAAGATGAAATAGGAAATGTGATGAAGGTTGAACGCGGGGAGATAAATTAGAATATATAAAACCTACTTTAGAGAGAATACTCTGAGGTAGGTTTTTTATTTATATATCTATTAGCATAAAAATATAAAAATAAATACCTATAAGAATTATTAATACTTTATTAACTGCGTATATTGTGTTAGAATATTACTATGTAGTACATAAATTCAATTTGAATTTAGGAGGAGAATTATGAATTTTTTATTAGCTACACGACTAAAAAATAGAAGAATTGAATTGAAATTGTCTCAAGCTCAACTTGCAGAAGGAATATGTAAACAAGGTCAAATTAGTAGAATAGAGCAAGGGAGTTATTCACCAGGTGCTGAGTTATTATATCAGTTATCAAAAAGATTGAATGTTCCTTTAGAATATTTTTTTGATGAAACAGTAGAGGAAGAGTCACCTAATCTAAAGAAATTCAAAGAATTATCAAGAGTATTTTTAAATCAAAGAAATTACGAAAACCTTAAGTATATATATGAATTAGAAATACAAAAAAATCAAAAATTAGCATTAACAGATAGAATATATTTATCCTGGATAAAAGCTATATTAGTAGTGTATCTTGAAAAAAATTATGAAGAAGGAATAAAAAATTTGGAAGATATCCTCGCTCAAATTAATGAAAAAGATTCACTATATTTAACTGTTGCGATAAGTTTATTAAATATATATTATGACTATAGAACAGAGGATGGATATGAGGAGTTTTATAGAAAAATTTCAGAAATTATATCTAATATAACTATTGTTAATCTATATGAAATAGAATTAGTTATCAGATTTAAATATAATTATTGTCATCATCTTTGGAAAAATTCTAAATTAGAGGAAGCAATTACAGCTATAACAGAGACAATATCGCTCTGTAAAGAATACAAATCAAATTATTTATTAGCAGACTTGTACTGCCTACTAGGCAATATTAGTGAAGAAATATCTACTAACGAAAGTAGAAAAAATTATTATAATAAAGCATATGTTTTATATTCAATAGATGATAATGAAGAGATGATGTTGAAAATTGAAAATAATTTAAATGTTAAAGAGATAAGTTAAGACTATCTCTTTTTTTCATCTTATAACCAAAGTGATAAAAAAAAAAAAAAATATCTTAAGTGATAAAATTTATTGACTTAAAATATAATATGAACTATAATTTTGATTATAATTAAGGTATAGGAGGTGAATATTAGTGAAAAATAAGATTTTGAAAATAATGGCTGTAGTTTTAGTTTTAAGTTTTATAACAACATCATCAATTTATAAATCGAGTAAAAAAATGGGCGTAGACCCTGGAAAGGTGAATTACAGGATATAAACTTAGAAAATAAAGAGAATTCAGGGGAACGAGTGACCTATATTAAATATGATTTAATATAGGTCATTTAACTGACAGATAATATAATTAAGGAGGTAAAATGCGAAGGAAGTTTAAAAAATTAGGAAAAATATTGTTACTAGCTCTAGTATTAAATTCTTCTACCGTTTATGCGCAAGTAGAACCAACAAGAAATCTTGAAACAGTGATAATCGGACAAGATAACATAGAAGAAGGAGAATATACAAAAGAAGAACAAGTATCAGAAGAAACTGTTGATACTAAACCCAAAATAACTTTTCATGAAATAATAGGAGAAGTGAATCCTGATGCAACAGGATTAGATTACTACAAGAACTTAAAAATAAAAGTTGTAGGAGAAAACTTAACAGATGACAATATATTAACAAAAGAAGGTTTATATTGGTCTGATAAATCTAAAGCAGAGTTAATAACCGGTGAGCAAGTAGGTAACATTAACGATGAGAGAAGTTTTGGAAAACAAAATAATCCGTTAGTAGATACGCCAGCATTCACCTTAAATAAGGGAGATTCTGGTAGAATAAGTTTTGTAGGTAAAACAAAATCTGGTCAAGATTTAGATTTGATTTGGACTGTAGAAGATAGTGACACAGAAGAATGGAAATTAAATTCTCCCTACAGAGTTGAAGAGAAAGTCAGAGGTCTAGCTTTTGCTGGTGAACAGACAATACCTGATTCAACAGGTAATTCAATAGTAGTTCTATATAATCAAGCAGGTAAATTAAAACTAAAATATCAAATCGTAAAACATGGAAGTGAAACTCCGCAAGAAGTACTTATAAATTTTATAACGACAGATATTGATGCAGGTCAAGGAGTAGAAACAAATCTAGCCAATATAGTAGAACACATCCCAGAAGAGTCAGGTCTAAGTAAAAAAGATGGAATAATTTATGATACTGTAAAAGGTATAGTAGGGCTTAATGGATCTAAAGATCTACCTAGAGGTGCATATTTAGGTGCTGGATTATTATCAAACTTTGATTATACATTTTATGCACCTGCACCTGAAAGAGCAAGTGATTATAAATATCCAATAGGTGTAAGGTATGATATATTTGGTTCAGCCTTACAAACGGATATGCTTATAAGGTATAAGCAGAAATTAAAAGTAGAGTATGTAGATCAGGATGGTAATAAACTAAAAGATAATGAACACTATTTTGGATATACAGATTTAAAATATCAATTAAAAACTCAAAACATAGATGGATATAAAATAAAAGATATAGAACAAGATTTTAAAGATTTAAAAAATTTATCTATAAAATATGTATATCAAAAAGAAGAAGTAGTAACAACTACAACTACTACTCAATCTAGTACTACTACACAAACAAGCACAATAAGCTCAACAACAGTACCACAGACAGAGAAGAGTACAACAAGTGTAACGACAGTACCACAAACAGAGAAGAGTGAAACAAGTGTAAAAACAGTACCACAGACAGAGAAGAGTACAAAAAGTATAACGACAGT
>JAUMWC010000007.1 GCA_030529855.1 Gemella sp. | reverse complement strand
GCTCTCTTGTGGTCTTGAGCAATCTCATCAAATGGAATTACAGTTTCTCCATTTACGAATGACATTAGCGAGAATTCTTCTCCTTCAAGGAAGTCTTCGATTACTAATTTACAAGCTGGGTCTTCTGTATAGAATTCATTTAAAAATTCTACCGCTTCTTCATAAGTTTCTGGTATAACTACTCCTTTCCCAGCAGCTAAACCATCTTTTTTAAGTACAACTGGGTATGATGATTCTTTTACATAAGCTAAAGCTGATTCTAAATCAGTAAATTCTTCATAAGCTGCAGTTGGTACGTTGAAACGTGCCATAACTTCTTTGGCGAAGGCTTTTGATCCTTCCATTTGAGCTGTGTATTTATCTGGTCCAAATACTTTTACTACATCAGCTAGTTCATCATAAATCCCTTTTACAAGTGGTTCTTCTGGTCCTACTACCACCCACTCAATATTTTCTTTTACCACAAATTCTTTTAAAGCAGTAAAGTTTAATTCTTCTATATTAACTAAAGTTGCTACATTCTTCATTCCGTGGTTACCAGGTGCAACAAACACTTGGCTAACCTTTTTACTTTGTCCTATTTTTTTACATAAGGCGTGTTCTCTTCCACCACGACCTACTACTAATACTTTCATTTTTTATTCCTCTTGAATATTTCCTTGGAAATTTTGATTTTTAATATACTTTGTTTTATTAAATACTTGCTCTGACAGTAGACACCTGACTTTCTACTTCGTTCACTATCGTAGAGCATCTACTTAGCTGTGCGAATCTCCCTCAGTAGTTGTCTGAATTTACACTTCCTTTCTCTCGTGTAAATTCTAGTCAACCTTGAGAGTTACTTTCACAGTGGTTCATTGCACTTGCCTTCACACTTGTTCGACAAGTACTAATGAACTGTGTGGGGGTAACTCTAGACATTTCTGAAAGAAATGTAAGAGCCCTTCACGCAGTGGCTGTCTGGCATTTTCTTCACTATCGTTTGAAAATACCTAGTCAGCTGTGCGGGCTTTCCCTCAGTGGTTGGATGAAGTTTCTCTTCGCTATTTGCTCGCGAAACTCCTATCCAACTTTGAGAGCGAAGGACTAAGCATTTCTAAAAGAAATGCAGTCCTTCAGCTTAATGCTTAAAGTGTCTGATTCCTGTTAGTACCATTGTAATGTCGTTTTTGTTTGCTGCATCGATTGATTCTTGATCTTTAATCGATCCACCTGGTTGGATAACAGCTTTGATTCCGAATGATGCTGCTAATTCTACAGTATCTCCCATTGGGAAGAATCCGTCAGATGCTAATACTACACCTTCTTCTCCAGCTAATTTTTCTAAGGCAATCTTAGCTGATCCTACACGGTTCATTTGCCCAGCACCGATACCGATTGTTCTTGTTGATGTTGCTAAAACGATAGCGTTAGATTTAACGTGCTTAACTACTTTCCAAGCTAAGTCAAATGCTTTTTCTTGGTCTGCTGTTGGTTTTGTTTCTGTTACTACTTTTAATTCTGCATCTTCTAATCCTAATGAATCAACAGTTTGTGCTAATAATCCACCTGATACAGATACATATTGTAGAGTTTCTGCTTCAGATTTTTCTGGACGGCAGATTAATAATCTTAAGTTTGCTTTCTTAGTAAGTACTTCTAATGCTTCTTCTGTGAATGATGGAGCAACGATTACTTCTAAGAAGATTTTTGACATTTCTTCTGCAACTTCTTTAGTTACTTCACGGTTAAGGGCAATGATTCCACCGAAGATTGAAACTGGGTCAGCTTCGTAAGCATTAGTGTATGCTTCGAATACATTTTCTCCAACTCCAACACCACAAGGGTTCATATGCTTAACAGCTACTACTGCTGGCTCAGTAAATTCTTTTACTACTTCTAAGGCAGCATCTGTGTCACGAATATTGTTGTAAGATAATTCTTTCCCGTGTAATTGTTTTGCACCAGCGATTGTGTTGTCTGCTGGGTTAGCTTCTTTGTAGAAGTATGCTTTTTGTTGTGGGTTTTCTCCGTAACGTAATGTTTCTTTGTTAGTGTAAGATAACTCGATGTTTGTATCTACGAAGTAGTTTACAATTTGTCTATCGTAAGTTGCTGTGTGGTCAAATACCTTAACAGCTAGAGACTTACGGTATTCATAGTCATCGTTACCTGCTGATAATCTTTCTAGAATTACTGGGTAGTCTGCTGGGTCAACAGTTACAATAACATCTTTAAAGTTTTTAGCTGATGAACGTAACATCGTTGGTCCACCGATATCAATGTTTTCGATAGCTAATTCTTCTGTACAATCTGGTTTAGCGATTGTTTCTTTGAATGGGTATAAGTTAACACACACTAAATCAATAGGAGTAATTTCGTGTTCTTTTAGAGCCTCTAAGTGGGCTGGAATAGAACGGTTAGCTAAGATTCCACCGTGTACTGCTGGGTGCAGAGTTTTAACACGTCCGTCCATAATTTCTGGGAATCCTGTAATTTCTGATACTTGTTTAACTTCGATTCCTGCATCTTTAAGGGCAGAGAATGTTCCACCAGTAGAAATAAGTTCAAAATTTCTTTCTACTAATCCCTTGGCAAATTCAATAAGTCCTGTCTTGTCAGATACACTAAGTAAAGCACGTCTTTTAGTCATAAAAAATCTCCTGTTTTAATAAATAATTTGCATTTGGATTAATTATATCCAAATAACAATAATAACTAATTGATATTTTAACACAAATTACATACATTCGCAAAGATAATAATAAAAATATTAACTTTTTACGAATTATATTACTAATTATTACTTTCTAGATAATTTTTCTACTTAGTGCTATAATTAATTGATAAAAATTTAAGGAGTAATAATGAGACGTTTTATATCAGAAATAATGTTATTAATCACTACCTTAATTTGGGGTCTAGCTTTTGTTTGGCAAAACGTAGCTAGTAAGGTATTAGGTTCTTTTACAGTAGTAGGAATCAGAGCTTTCATCGCCGTTATTCTTTTACTAGCTATAGTTAAACTTTTACCAGATTTATATAAGTCACAGGACCCAAAATTAAAAATTAAGGGATTTAAAAATCAAAATATAATTTTATCTTTTGCGTGTGGATTAGCCCTATTTCTAGGTATGTATATCCAGCAATTAGGTGTTGCCTACACTACTGCAAGTAAGGCAGGATTCATCTCCGTTCTATATATATGTATAGTTCCACTTATCGGACTTGCATTAGGGCATAGAATAAACAAGTTTTTCCTTATAGGTTTACTTTTATCCGTTACTGGTCTTTATCTATTATCTATCAAGGGAGACTTCACTTTAGAATATGGAGATTTCTTAATCCTATTATCAACATTCCTTTTCGCAGCCCACATCTTAGTTATTGATTATTCTGCAACTAGGGTGAACTCTATGTATTTATCAATTGGTCAGCTAGTCACAGTCGCAGCATTTTCACTAACTTTCGCCTTTTTTGTAGAAGGATTTGTCTGGGAGAATATTATGTCTGTTGCTAAAGAGTTATTAGCATTAGGAGTTTTATCAAGTGGACTAGCCTACACCCTACAAATTATCGGACAAAGAAACGTTCCAGCAAACACAGCATCACTGATACTTAGTTTAGAAGCAGTATTCGCAACATTAGGTGGAGTATTTATTCTTAATGAAGTATTATCTACTAGAGAAATATCAGGAATGGTACTGCTATTTATAGGAATCCTAGTAGCACAAATAAAAGTTAAAAGTTCTACGTAGAAAAAAAGAGTTTGGAAATTTCCAAACTCTTTTTTCTAAACTTTATTTTTTATCTTTTATTGGGTGTCTAAGTAATGTTTTTAATTTTTCCGGACTTACTCTTCTTATGTCGCTAAGATATATTTCTTGATGATGTCTAGTATCAGATATATCTAACTCGTAACCTTCTTCTTCAATATATTTATGCATCTTTTCTACTGTTTCTATTTCATTATCAAAAGGACCTATGTGCATAGCCTGTACACACAAACCACCTTCATAAGTAAAGAATTCGACCTTAGAAAAATCTTTTTTCTTTTTCTTTCTAGCTGTTTCTATCGCCCAGTCAAAGTCTTTCTTCGTAACAAAATCAGGTAATCTAATAAGGGATATCCATCTAAAATCTTCTTTCCTAGAATAGTCTACTCCTTGAATTCCTTCCTGCCACCAGAAACCTTCTAAAGGCGGAACTACATAATCAAAGTAATCTTTTATCTTATAGTCACTATTCTTACTCATCTTCAATGTATAGGCTATGGGATATAGTAACTCTATTGATTGTTTATACTCTCCATTTTCTTCATTAGGATCACCTTTTCCCCTAACAGCTAGGTAATTCATCTTGGGAATTGTTATAATCTCAGGTTTCTTCTTAGCGTGATAAAAAATTTTATACTCTTTTTTAAAATCAAATGCCATATTCTCTCCTTTTTAATTTTATTAATCCACTATTCCTTCTTTACTCAAATAATATCACATTCTCTTTTGCTTTTAAAACAATTACACATCACAATAAATTTTATTATCAAACTAATTTGTGGTAAACTATTAAAAAAGGAGTGAATAAATATGACAAAAGATATTGTATTAATCCACGGAACCTGGTGCAATGGTAATGTGTGGGGAGATTTTGCGACAAAATTAGAAAAGACAGGCTTACGTGTACATACACCTTCCTTACGATACCACGACTTACCTTATGATGAGTGCTTTGAAAAGGTTGGAGATGTGGGATTACTTGATTATGTAGAAGATTTAGTAAACTACATCGAAAAATTAGATACTAAACCTATTATTTTAGGACATTCTTTAGGGTGTTTACTAGCACAAATGGTGGCAGAGCGCACGGAAGTTAAGGCTATGATTTTAATGGGACCTGCACCTACTGCAGATATTTTTGCATTTTACCCAACTATGGTACGCTGTTTTATCAAACACTTTTTACGTTGGGGATTCTGGAAAAAACCTATGCCGCCATATAAAAAAGAATTTTTTAAATATTGTATGAATGAGCAAGATGAAGCAGGAAAAGAAGCAGTATTTAAAGACCTAGTTCCTGAATCTGGTAGAGTATATTTTGAAATGGCACTACCCTTCTTAGATCCTAAGAAAAGTGCAAAAGTTGATTTCTCAAAAATCGACTGTCCAGTCCTAACAATAACAGGATCAAACGATAAGATGACCGTATCTCAAATTGCATATAAGACAGCTAAAAATTACAAAGATTCTATTCTAGTCTCTATTACAGGAGCAGACCATATGTATGAATATGGAAAATATCAAGAAGCTACATTGAATAGCATTTTTTCTTGGTTAAACCAAAAAGAGTTGATTCAAAGATAATTAGATATAAGGTTCTTAATAAAATAAAGGTTTGGAAATTTCCAAACCTTTATTTTTTATCTTCTTTCTTATCGTCTATACTACTGTAATTTAACCACAGGTCTAACCAAGCAAAACGCCCAGCTACAACTGGTGATTTTACTGGTGAATTACGTTTAGTCTTCGGATCAAGCTTGTCTGAAGTATCGACAATATTGTTCCAGTATTTCTCTGTTAAGATAACAAGCAGAACTATTCCTACAATAATAAATATTGTCATGATAAAGCACCTACTCTTTTATTCTTCATCATGTTTTTTACCGTAATACTGCTGACCAAAAAACATTCCTATCATAGGTAGGAATATACATGCGATAGCCAGTATCCAACCAAATACACCTGAAATTTTGTCTAAAATTACATCAAACATTTTCTTTCCCTCCATTTATTAATTTATATATTATTTTTTCTTATTTACCTTTTTATCTTCTTTATTATCATAACCTCCCTTGTTTACCCATTCCCAATAATTATTCTCCATAATCATCAGTACAATAGAACCTACTATAATAAGCAAGGGAAAACCAAATCTAAAGACTATGTCTAAAAAATCATACCATAGTTCCATTTAATCCCCTCTATACACCTAAATAGTATCATTTTAAGTTAACTTTGTCAAACGTTTTCGTTAGAAAATCAAACTTTCTTTGTTTTCTTATTATTTTCTTATTATTTTCTTATTTTTACATCTTTTATATTTAAATATTAACATTTTCTACAAAATAAAAAAGCAGGTTTCCCTGCTTATATTTTTCTCTACCTAATTAAAATTTCTTAGAGTATTTTTCTACTCTATCTGGGTGGAATCCGCACCAAGAATCTTCCCAATCATTGACGTTTACTACTGGAAATTGCGTAAATCCTTTTTCACGTAATTCATTTAATACTTCTTCTTGCTCAAGCGCTGGCAATTTGTGTGTTGCTACTTCTTCAAATTCTATTCCATGAAACGTCATCATTTCTTTTGTTGACTGACAGTTAACACATGGGTCTGTCGAATAAATTTTTACACTTGTCATAGATAAACCTCACTTTTAATTTATAATTATATATTATACACCAGATAACCTTTTCAATTCTAGAGTATTTTATCATAATTTATCAATATTTTTTGTAGACATAGAGAAAAAGCAGACAGAGTCTGCTTTCATAAAATTAATTATTTTTTCTCTCCCCAAACTTCGTCAATTACTTCTTTAACTAATTTAAGTTTGTTCCATTGATCTTCATCAGTAATTAAGTTTCCTTCTGCTGTTGAAGCAAATCCACATTGTGTAGAAACCCATAATTGCTCTAAAGGAATGTATTTACTTGCTTCTTTAACACGAGCTACTAATTGGTCTTTGTCTTCTAGTTTTCCATCTTTAGTTGTTACTAATCCTAATACTGCAACTTTTTCTGGGTCTTTGAATTCTGCCAATGGCTCGAATCCACCAGAACGCTCGTTGTCATACTCCAAGAAGTATGATTTAGCATTTTCACGTCCAAATAAGGCTTCAGCCACTTCTGTATATGGTCCTTCTGTTAAGTGAGTCGACTGATAGTTACCACGGCAAACGTGAGTGTTGATTCTTAAGTCTGCTGGTAAGTCTACAAGAGCAGCGTTGTTAATTCCTAATAATCTTTCACGGATCGCATCTTTTGGAACGTGTCCTTTTGTAATGTTTTGATAGAAGTTATCATCAATAAGAATATTCCAAGAACAGTCGTCTAATTGAATCGTTCTTGCTCCAGCTTCGTATAAAGCTAGGATTGAATCACGGTAAGCTACTGCTAAATCTTCGATTAATTCTTCAATAGTTGAATAATGTTTTAATGCTTCTTGTAAGTTAGTACCACGTTGTAATTCCGCTAAACATTGCGATGGTGATGGGATAGTAATTTTCGCTTCTACCCCGCGTTCATCAGCTAATTTTTTAACAAACTCAAAGTGTTTAATGAATGGGTGGTTTTCTTTTGTAAATTTAATTTTTCCTGTTACTACAGCTGAGTCGTCGTTTGTTTCAACTCCAACGAAGTGTAATCCTTCTCCGTATTGTAGACGCTCAATTCCGTCAAATCCCCAGAAGTAGTCTACGTGCCAATTAGCACGACGGAATTCTCCGTCAGTTACTTTTTCTAATCCTACTGCTACTTGCTTGTCAACAAGTTCTGTAATCAGTCTATCTTCTACTGCAGTTAATTCCTCTTGAGTGATTTCTCCTTTAGCGAATTTTTCTCTCGCCTCTACTAATTCTGCTGGTCTTAAAAATGATCCTACGTGTTCAAAGTGTTTTTTACACATTACTTTTCCCTCTTACATTCTCTAAATTTTTATTTTTGGAAAATTATTTTCTATCTCCCCAAACTTCATCCACGATTTCGTGAATTAGGTTGATTTTTTTCCATTGGTCTTCTTCTTCTAAAATATTTCCTTCTTCTGTCGAAGCAAATCCACATTGTGTAGATAAGTATAAGTTCTCTAAAGGAACAAATTCACTTGCTTCTTTAATTCTATCGATAATTACTTGCTTATCTTCTAATTCTCCAGACTTAGATGTTAGTAATCCTAGTACTACTTTTTGGTCTTTGATAAAACGTAATGGTTTGAAATCTCCAGAACGCTCACTGTCGTACTCTAGGAAGAATCCATCAATCTTACATCCACCGAATAAAGTTTCTGCTACTGGTTCATATCCTCCAGATGAGAACCAAGTAGAACGGAAGTTACCACGGCAAATATGCATTGTTACAGCTAAGTCTTCTGGTTTATCTTCTACAATCTTGTTTAATACTTCTACATATTTTTTAGCAATAGCATCTAGGTCTAAACCTCTTGCTTCATAAGCTTTACGTTTTTCTTCCGAACAAAACTCTCCCCAACTTGTATCATCTAATTGTAGGTTTCTACATCCTAAATCATAGAATGTTTTTAAAGCCTTACGGTAAGTTTCTACGATGTCAGCAAATAATAATTCATCATTATCTTTGTATCTTCCAATCGGCACATAGTTTTCTTCACGAACAGCCACGATTAAGTGAATCATTGATGGTGATGGAATAGTTAGCTTAATATCTTCTCCAGCAAACTCTTTTAATGATTTAAAGTGCTCAATAAATGGGTGGTCTTCTGGAAAATCAATTTTATCTACTACTCTTAAAGTTACTGGCTTAACACTTTTTTGATTAAACTGTACCGAGTACTTCTCTGCTTCCACAAATTTTAATCCACTTAAATCTTGTAAGAAGTCTAGATGCCAGTAAGCACGACGGAATTCTCCGTCAGTAATAGACTTAATTCCTACTTCTTTTTGTTTTTCTACTAATTCTTTAATTGTTTTATCTTCTACTTTTTTTAATTCTTCTTTAGTTATTTCTCCAGCAGAGAATTTTTCTCTTGCTGCTTTTAATTCCTCTGGTCGTAAGAATGATCCTACGTGATCTACTCTAAATGGTGCTTTTGAACAGTTACATGTCATGATTTATTATTCCTTTTTAGTTAATTATTTTTATTGATTATTTATCTCCCCAAACCTCTTCTACGATTTCTTGGATTAGGGCAATTTTTTTCCATTGATCTTCTTCTGTTAAAATGTTTCCTTCTTCTGTTGATGAGAATCCACATTGTGTTCCTAGTGCTAAGTTCTCTAAAGGTACATATTTACTAGCTTCACGGATTCGTTCAATAACAGCTTCTTTACTTTCTAATTCACCAGTTTTTGAAGTAATAAGTCCTAGTACTACATACTTACCATCAGAAAGTTCTTTTAGTGGTTCAAAAGATCCAGCTTTTTCAGAATCATACTCTAAGTAATACGCTGTTACATTTTCTTTATCAAATAAAGGATTAGCGATTCCTTCGTAACCACCTGTACCAAATGCTTTAGATTTATAGTTACCACGACAAACGTGAGTATTAACTTGTAAGTCTTCTGGTAAATCACTTAACACACGGTTGTTTAAAGCAACAAATTCTTCTTTACGAGCTTGGTGTTTAGCAAAATCTTCTGGATTTTCAGGTAGAGGACCCAGTAAAGAAATCCAAGAACAGTCATCAAACTGGATAATACGTGCCCCTGCAGCGTATAAATCAGAGATAATTTGTTTGTAAGTCTTCACTACATCATCAAGCAATTCTTCACGATTAGAATCATAATGCCCTAGTGCTATAGCTGGGTTGTTGTAAACTTCTAATTCTAGTAAAAATTGAGCTGGTGCTGGAAGAGTTTGTTTAGCTAAAATCCCCTCTGGTGTGTGTGATAATAAGAATTTGAAATCTTCAACAACTGGGTGGTTTTCACCAGAAATTTTACCTGTTAATATAGCACCCTCTGCTCTTACAAGCTCATCTTCTGCCTTAACAACAACACCGTGTTTAACGACTTTCTCAACATTTTGGAATCCCCAGAAAAAGTCTAGGTGCCACCAACTTCTACGGAACTCACCATCTGTAACAATTTTTAATCCAGCCTTTACTTGACGGTCAATCAATTCTATAATAGCCTTATCTTCAACGGCTCTTAATTCCTCATATGAAATTTTTCCTGCTTCAAACTTTTCTCTAGCCTCTACGATAGCGGCTGGTCTTAAATATGATCCTACGTGATCTCCTCTAAATGCTGCTTGGTGTGATTTGCACATAAATTTTGTCCTCTTTTCTCTGTATTAATTGGTAGATTATCTATCTCCCCAAACCTCTTTTACGATTTCTTGGATTAGGGCAATTTTTTTCCATTGATCTTCTTCTGTTAAAATGTTTCCTTCTTCTGTTGAAGCGAACCCGCATTGCGTTGATAAGTATAAGTTTTCTAATGGTACATACTTAGCTGCTTCGTGAATTCTTGCGATTACTTCTTCTTTATCTTCTAAGTCAGCAAATTTAGAAGTAATTAATCCTAATACTACTTTTTTACCTTTTGGTAGTTTAGCTAATGGCTCAAACCCTCCAGATCTTTCTGTATCGAACTCTAGGTAGTATCCATTGATGTTTTCTTCTACGAATAGTGTTTCAGCAACTGATTCGTAAGAACCTTCACATGCCCAAGTTGAGTGGAAGTTACCACGACAAACGTGAGTGTTTAGGTTTAAGTCTTCTGGTTGTCCTTCTAAAATAGCATTGTTTAATTCTAGGAAGTCAGCTGATAATTCATCTCTTAATTCTGAACCAGTTTTTCCTTGTCCAGAAGCAATTCGTCCGATTAATTTATCATCTACTAGAGCTCCCCACGTACAGTCATCTATTTGAATGTTACGGCATCCAGCTTCGTAAAGGTCAGCAATAACTTTTCTGTAAGCTGTTGCTATGTCTGCGAATAATTCTTTCTTATCTGAATATACTGCAAATGTTTTTGCTACGTGGTCTGCATCCCTTACTAATTCGAAGTAGAATTGAGCTGGTGCTGGAAGTGTTTGTCTTGCTACATATCCTTCTCCAGCTAGGTCTCTGATGAATTTGAAGTCTTCTACGAATGGGTGGTTGTCACCTGTGATTTTTCCTGATAATGATGCTGAATCAGCTTTTGTTGTTTCATCGTGGAACTGGTATCCTGATTGAGCTTGAGTATGCTCAACTCCGTTTAATCCCCAGAAGAAATCTAGGTGCCAGTATGCACGGCGGAACTCGCCATCAGTAATTCCTTTTAATCCTGCTGCTTTTTGTTTTTCTACTAAAATCTTAATTTCTTTATCTTCAACTTGTTTTAATTCATCAGCAGTGATTTCTCCCTTGTTGAATTTTTCTCTCGCTTCAACGATTGCTGCTGGTCTTAAGTATGATCCTACGTGATCCGCTCTAAATGGTGCTGTATGGTTTTTACACATAATTTTATTTCTCCTCTATTATCTTAATTTTATGTTGTTAACACTACATTATTAATGTGTGTTAAATAAGTCTTTCCGTTAATAACAACTTGAATAGTATCGCCATCTTCATAATCTTTCCAAGATTCAACATTTCCTTTTACAACTTCCCCACTAGGAAGTTTTATTTCTGCATACTTAAAAGTATAAGTCGTATCAATAAATTGTCTATTACCGCAAGCTGTAAGTGCTAGTCCAGCCGATAATGTTAAAAGTAATAATTTTAATTTTTTCATATTTTTCTTTCCCTTATTCTTGGTCTGGTAATATGGCGATTACTCTAACTGGTGACCCAGTAACTTCTGTCCAGTTTGGATATGATATTGAAATCAGTGCTCCAACTGGTGGTACTTGGTCTAAATTATTTAATACTTCTATTTGGTAAATATCTTGTTCTAATAAGTAATATTCTTCGTATAAAAATCCTTTTTCTTTAACAGTAAGTCCTGCATCTGTATCTAGCGTTTCGTGTCCTACTGCCTTAACCTTACGCTCGTGGATTAAGAATTCTAAGGCTTCTCTTGACCAACCTGGCGTTCTTTGAACTCCGTCAGCGTCTAGGTTTCTAATTGCATCTTGACTTGGCCAGCGTTTCGACCAATCACTTCTGAAAGCTACGAATGATTCTGGTTCAATCTGTCCGTGCTCAGCTTCAAAGTCAAGAATATCTTGTTTTGTTATTTCATAATCATTATTTGCTGCTACAGCTTCTGACTTATCTACTACATAAAGTGGTAATAGTAAATCTTTTAATTCTATATCATCTAGGTAGCGACCACCTTTTACAAAGTGAATCGGTGCATCAATATGCGTTCCGTATTGACCTACTACCGAAATTTGTTGAACATGAAATCCATCTTCTAAAGTGAATAAGTCTTTCTTCTCTAAAGCTGGTAATGCAGGAAAGTGTGGCGAGTTCTCATCTATCTTGTGTGATAAGTTTACCCATTTTCTTGATTTTAAAATTTTATACACATCTAATAAATTTGTCATATTCTTCTCTCCTTCTAGTATTTCAAAACTTTTCTTTTATAAACAAAAAACGCCCCAAAACAAGCCTAAGCTCATTCAAGGGCGTTAAATCATTAACACGGTACCACCTTGATTTAGGTTCTATAAAGAAACCTATCTCACTAGAATACGGGTTATATTACCTTATATTCCGAAGCTGTAAGGGGCTTTCCCCTAGCGACCTACAAATTCAGTCACTAACGCTCCAAGACCATTTTCAAAGTTTCATTCTTGTCTTTTTCCACCATCCAAAGACTCTCTGTGAAGCTCTCCACTTTTACTTATCTTATCATTGCGCTGTATTTATGAATTCAGTTTATCAGAGATATTGGTAAGTGTCAATACAATCTGCTATCGGATTTTCTTACGCATTTTCATAGTTTAAAACTATGAATCTCATAAAAAACCACAACTACGCCAATCTTCTTTTCTATTTTTTTCTTACGCTTTCAAAATTTAAACAAAAAAGCCCAGAAAATTCTGGGCTTAATTTAATAATCTATTATTTCTTAGTTAATTTAGAAAAGTCTTCGAATGTGTAAATAGGTATTAATTTCGCCTTATCTACATTCTCAACATTATTGTTAACTGCTAATATACGTTTCTTCGTAACGATTGGATATACAATTGCATCATTAGCAACTTTCTTTTATAGTCGACTATTTATTTAGGACAAAAGTCCTATTATAATTATTGTTTTTGTACAACTATTTCCCAAGAAGCTGTTCCTACTTGTTCAAATCGTGTCACAGGATATCCCGCTTCAGCTGCCCAATTTGGAATACTTTCTGTTCCTTGAGTACAATCAAATTTTATTAATAGTTCATCCCCTACTGATAATTCTTTCATTTTCTCCTTTGCGTCAATCAAAGGGAAAGGACAAACTAATCCACCTGTTTCTAACTCTACTAATGCCATTTTAAAATACCTCCTAATTTATTTATTTTCTTGATGGTCTTACGAATACAAAGTAAGACATAAACCAAACACCTAAAATACTAAACAGTAAAGAAATCCAACCTTTACTTGACATAACTGCTGTAGCTGTCAATCCATTACCAATTGTACAACCACCAGCCCAAGCAGCACCTACTCCCATGAAAATACCACCAATTGTACTTTTTCCAAGTGTTTGAATATCAGGTAGTCTCCATCTAAATTCATTAGAACCTTTAGCTGCTACATAAGAACCAACTAATATACCAAGTACTAAGAATACTCCCCAGTTAATCAGTTTTGTTTGCCCTGTTACAGCAAATGAAATAATATTTGCAGATGGTGTTGTAATCCCTAATCCTCCAGCACGACCTGTCGCTTCACTAGCCGGCCAAGCAATTAAAGAAATTATACCGATTGCAAAACCTGCCCAGTATTTATGGTATGTTTTTTCAAATAAGTAGTGTCTTACACCACTGTATTTAGGTGGAAGTGTTGCTACTTTAATGCTAGGTTTTCTTAAATCTCTTATAACAAGTACTGCTGTCACTACTACTAATAACGCTACTAATACCCATACCGATATACCTAATTGACCAGCAATATTATCATTTATAACTCCATATTGTGACAACCAATTATTTACTGATTTTAATGCCCCAAATTTCATCGCCGCTGCCGATATCATATAGAAGAATAGTGCAATCCAACTTCCAATTAATCCTTCTCCAGCTCTATACCATGTACCTGTTGCACAACCACCTGCCATAATTATTCCAATTCCAAATACAAATGAACCAATTACGGTTGCTACTAGCGAGTAATCTTCATAAGGGTTAGAAACTATTCCTAATTGGATTAAAGCTAGAACACCTACACTCTGTACCGCAATTGCGATTAAAAACGCATAGAATAACCTATTGTTTTTGGCAATATACATATCTCGAAAACCTCCAGTCATACAAAACCTAGTACGTTGCATTATAAATCCAAAAACAAATCCAATAAGTCCTCCTGAAATAAGTTGTTGTAACATATAAATAAACCTCCTTTTAAAAATTCATTTTAATTCTTTTCTTTCTTCAATAACTTTATTATTTCTTCATTTTATATTTCTAATATATAACTTTCTTCACTTTCCTTTTCTTATCACTATTCCACACTTAATTTAATTTTATTTATACTCTTATTTTTTAGTTAATTTAGAAAAATCTTCGAATGTGTAAATAGGTATTAATTTCGCCTTATCTACATTCTCAACACTATTGTTAACTGCTAATATACGTTTCTTCGTAACTATTGGATATACAATTGCATCATTAGCAACTTTCTTTTGTAACTGGCTATATAGATCTTTACGTTTAGTTGAATCTAATTCTACTGCTGCATTCTTGAATAAATCATCTGTTTCTTTACTGTTTAATCTGAAGTAGTTTCTTGATGAATCAGATGTATACATTACAGAGTATAAGTCAGGGTCTACTCCCCAAATATACATATTTAGGAATAAGTCGTAAGCTGTAGATTCTTTTTTCAATAGTTCTGCAGTTAATGCCGATGAATCTACTCCCCTAAGTTCTACATCTATACCAATTTGTTTTAATTGTTGTTGGATTAGAGTTGCTTGTAGTGTATAAGCTTTATCATTTCCACGGTACCATAAGTTAAGTTTTAAATTATTTACTCCCGCTTCTTTTAATAATTCTTTTGCTTTTTCAATATTTGTAGCATACTTCTCTACATCATCAGTCTTATATGGATTGTCTGTAGGTAAGAATGAGTATGGCGTAGTGTAGTACTTGTCTTCTAGGTAAACAGCCTTGTTTAAGTCATCTTTATTCAATGCATAGAAGATAGCTTGCCTTACTTTAGGATCTTTCAGAGCTTCTACTTTAGTGTTTAATCCTAAGTACTCTACTGATCCTTCTGTGTATTCATATGTAGAAATTGTATTTTTATCTAGGTCTGCTACATCTGATGGTAATACAGTTATTGCATCAACTTCACCTTTTTGTAAGGCGATTTTAGCTGTATCTGCACTTGGAATTATCTTAAATATTACATCCTTAACTCCAGCTTTTCCACCGTAGTAGTTTTCATTTGCTGTGAATTTAATATGTTCACCACGTTTGTTTTCTACTAGTTTGTATGGACCTGTCCCTACTGGTGGAACGTTTAAATCTTTTACAGAGAAGTCTGTAATATTTTTGTATGCGTGTTCTGGTATTATATATGTTTCTGTCGCAACGTTTTCTATTGCTGCAGCTGATGCTGATGGAAGTTTGAATTCTACTGTATAATCATCAACTTTTACTACTTCAATTAGTTTATCTCCAACTAACATCTTGTTTTGACGACCATTTTTCTTATCAGCTCTTTGCTTGTATGTAAATACTACATCATCTGCTGTGAATTTTTCTCCATCAGACCATTTTACGTCATCACGAAGTTTTACTGTAATTGTCTTTCCATCTTTTGATGTTTCAAAAGATTTAGCTAATTCATATTTTTTAGACCCATCTGCTTCTATGCGAATTAATGGAGAATAAATCATATTTACAAATGTTAAACCTTCTCTGTTAGTTGTTGTAACTGGGTTTATATCTGTTGGGTCAGATTGCAATGCATATACAAACTGATCTTTTCCTGTTGAACTTGCTGGTGTAGATACCTTATCTCCTGTAGAGCAAGCTACTGTTATTGCTGCCGTTAGTGATAGTAAGGCTGAAAATAATAATTTTTTCTTCTTCATTTTATTTCTCTCCGTTTCACAAATTATTTTAATATAATATTTAATCCTTATAATTGGTTTTTGTCTCATTTAGGTAGGCATAGGCTAGACCTATTAATGCTGCTCCTACCCAGTTCCCTAGGAATACTACTCCCCACTGACGTAAAACATTAAGCGGTGTAAATCCTGGAATATTTTCTAGTGGACTGAATGCTGCTAACATAAATATTGAGAAGTTAGCTATAACGTGTTCATTAATTAAAAATACAAACATAAATACTGCTGTGTAAGATATTATAGCTTTTGTTATTTCATCTTTTGCGAACAAGAATCCAAATACTGCTAAGTTTACAAACATGTTAGCGATAATTCCTTCTGTAAAGTTAGTCCAATCTGATTTTGCAAGTTTTATCTTAACTGCCGTTGCCAAGAAGCCAGTATCCTTAACCCCTAAGAAAGAGAAGGATGAACTAAACAGAAAGGCTAAGAATGCTGCACCTACAAAATTCATCACTGTACAGTACAGTAATATCTTGGTAGCCTTAGCAAAGCTAATCTTCTTGTAAAAGGCTCCTACTGTCAAGAACATCATATTAGATGTTGATAATTCTACGTTTAAAAATAATATATAAATTATGGCTACTGATAAAATTGTAGCTAATACAAATCTGGGTAGTACTGGGAATTGACCTGCGATTAAGTCTGCTCCTACTAATCCTGCGGCAGCTGTCATGGTTAGGTAAGCACCTGCTAAAAGCGACCTAAGTCCTGATCTCCCTATACTTTCATCAAACAGAGCTTCTTTTTTACTTACAGCTCCCTCTATTTTTTCTCTAAATGATAACATTACATTCCTCCTAAATTCTTTTCTTTGAATACTTCATTAACTTTCCTACTGTAACTCTTAGTTATTGATACACATCTCCATATAAGCTCCTCCTTTTATAATAAAAACAAAAAACACCCCTAAACAAGCTAAGCTCGTTCAAGGGCGTTAAATCATTAACACGGTACCACCTTGATTAGATTTCACTTAAAGAAACCTATCTCACTAGAATACGGGTTGACAAGTAAAATTAATCTAGGCTTACAACCTTATATTCCGGAGCTATAAGGGGCTCACCCCTAGCGACCTAATTATTCAGCCACTAACACTCAAAGACCATTTTCAAAGTTTCATTCTTATCTTTTTCCACCAAACAAAGACTCTCTGTAAAGTTCTCCACTTCTACTTTTCTTATCATCGTGTATTTTTGAATTGAGCTTAGTCTATCAAATATTTTTTTGTATGTCAATAGTTTTTAGCTATTTTTATTATTTTTTATTTTTCTTATATTCTACACAAACACGAACAATACCTATTACCACAACCACTTACCTGTAGTTTTGACTCTAAAAAACTAAATTTTTAATCTTTTATTTAATATTTATTCACATTCTAGAAAGTGCTTTATAGCTTTTCGTTGAATTTCTCTTTATCGAATGTTCCTAAAAGTTTATCAACTACAAGGGCATTTGTCATACCACCACTTACGTTTAGGGCTGTTCTTCCCATATCTAAGATTGGATCAACTGCTAGAATTGGGTTGATTTGGTGGAAGATTGAAGCAAATCCTACCCCTGATACTGTAACGCTGGCTGCTGCAGTTGCTGTTCCTGGAACCCCTGCGATACCTACAGATCCTAAAGTTACAACGATAACTGTAAGAATAAATAATGTAAAGTCTACAGCTATTCCATTTGCGTTAGCTAGGTAAACAACTAGCATTGTTGGGTAGATACCTGCACATCCTTGCATTCCTGCTGTTGAAGCGAATGACGCTACGAAGTTTGCTGTTGATGAGTTTACCCCTAATTTTTCAGTTAAAGTCTTAACTGTTAAAGGTAAAGTCCCTGCACTTGAACGTGATGTAAAGGCTAGTGTTATTGGCTCAATACCTTTCTTGAAGTAAGTTTTTGGAGAAATACCATTAACTTTTAATAGTAAGGCTTGGATACCAAATTGAATTGCTACCGCTACGTAAAGTAAGACTATAAATAATAAAACATCTTTAATAGATTTTAGCCCTCTTTGTGCGATTGTGTTCGCTAGTAATGGCATTACTGCATAAGGCATTAATCTTATTATCATAACAGCTACTCTTGAGATAACTGCGTGTCCACCAGAAATAAAGTCTACGAATCCTTTAACTTTTACTTCTTCTTTTTCTTTGACATACTTAGTCGCAAGTCCGATAAACATTGCGAAAACTACAATGGCAATAACATTTAAATCTACCATTGCCTTAACTGGATTTGATGGAATTAAGTCTCTAAATATAGTTACTACATCCTTAACTTCTTTGATTTTACTTTCCCCTTCTTGAAGAACTGTTGTGTTAGCTCCAAGTTTTGTTACAGTTGAAACAACAAAACCTAATACTGATGAAACAGCAACCATTCCTAAAGTTGTTACTAGTGTTAATTTTGTTAATCTATTAACATTTGTCGAAGAATTAATGTTTACAATAACATTAACAATTGAGAAAAATACCAATGGAATAATTAACATTTTAATTAAGTCAATAAATCCATTACCAAATAGTGAATACCATTTTACAGTTTCACTAATGTATCCTATCTTAGCTGGTTCTGTTGAGAATCCTGAATAAGCCTGTATGATAATCCCTAAAACTAAACCAAGACCAGTTGCTATAAGTGTTCTCTTAGTTGAAGAAACACCTCTCTTTTTCAGAGTAAAAAGAAAATAAAATAGTGCTATAAGTATAGCTATAAAAACAAGTGTTTGCCAATTAGAAATCATCACAAATTTCTGTAAAAAAACATTATCTGTCATACAAACAATCTCCTTATAAAATAAGATTTTTATTACACTTGAAAGAATACAATACGCAAGTTAAGTCGTTATTTAAAACAAAAACACCCCTAAACAAGCTTATGCTCGTTCAAGGGTGTTATATCATTAACACGGTTCCACCTTGATTAGGTTCAATAAATAAACCTATCTCTACTAGAATACGGGTAATTATACCTTATATCCTTGAGCTATACAGGGCTCACCCCAGTGACCTCATCAATCACTAACACTCCAAGCGCACTTTCAAAGTTTCATTCTTATCTTCTCCCACCAACCGAAGACTCTCTGTGAAGTTTTCCACTTTTACTTTTCTTATCAACGTGTAATATTTAAACATTACTTTAACAGAACTTTTTTTATCTGTCAATACTTTTTTCAGAAAAATTTTAAAAATTTCAAAAATATACACTTCAAAAAATATAATTTTAAACGTATACACTTTACTGTTTAAGCTAACTTTGATATAATTTATTTAACCTAAATTAAGGAGGAAACAAAAATGAAAAAACCTATATTATTTAGCACAATTTTAGCTACATCTGTTTTATTAACAGCATGTACAGATGATAACGCTACGCCAAGCAAACCAACATCAGAAAGTACAACTATTACAAGCTCAACTAACTCAAGTTCAGCAAGTACAACGAATTCAAACAACTCTAATACATCAGCACCTACTTCTGAAGTAACTACTCAATCACAAGCTGGTACTGGTCAAGTATCAGGTTCTAATTCGTCAACTTCAAGCGCTACTACTGTTGCTTCTACAACAGCAGGAACTACAACTACACCAGCTTCTACAACTACTTCAGCAGCTGCTGCAAGTAGAATTAATGTTGGAGCAATCTCAGGTGGTAACCTAACATCTGTAGCAGGTACTTACACTGCAGTTAATGGTGGAACTTACACTATTAGAGATAGCAAAACTATCGTTTACAATGCAGATGGACAAGAAAAAGTTCTTACAATTACAGGATACGGACAACTAGGTGGATCTGCTGTTGTAAATGCAGTATTCTCTTCTATCGACGGTAAACCTGTAGATGCTAACACACCTAGTGCAGGTGATCTTGGAGCTGCATTCTATTTCGTTCCTGCCGGACAAAAATCTCCTGCCGGATTCTTCGGTGGAACTGAAGATACAAGCAGAGATAGAGTTGTAACTCTACACAATGCCTTCTACTTAAACTAATAATTAAGAAAGAACACTTTTTTATTCGATCTTAATACATAATAAAAAAACTCAGAAAATTCTGAGCTTTTTTTATTTGTGGCAAGTGCATCCACAATTTGAATCACAAGAACATTTTCCTGCGTGGCAATCTCCACAAGAACATTTTGTATGACATTCGCACTTGCAAGTTCCTGCGCATTTGCAGTTAGTTTTTTCACATCCACATGTACATTTTGACATAATATAATCCTCCTGTAAAATCGTATAGTATAATATGTATCTTTATACTTAAATTTTACTCCTGAATTACTCTTAGGTCAACCCCTTCCAAGCCTTTTATATCAACTATTTATTAACCAGATAAATAACCGGTTAATGAACTCTCGACACAAAATATCTTATGAATTTACCCATATCTAAATCATCAGTCTGATACTCGGCAAAAGGTACACTTCCATCTGCTCCTATAAACATTTTAGCTACCATTTCATAGGCCGATTTTGAGTTTCCTGCTCTCTTTAAGAACTTCTCTACTTCTGCTTTTGTAAGTGGTGCGTGTCTAATCGCAAACTTATCACTAAAGGAAATTTCTCCTTTTATTACCTTATAGATTTCTTCTCCTGCTACATTAGCCATAACTTTCAAGGGGTGATTTCCACCATTTTTTATAATATAATTCTTACCTAAGAATAAAACATCTCCATCAACAGCTGCAGCCATTCTTCCTAGAAAATCATATTCTGATGAAAAGTGTAGTATCTCTCCTGTAAAGGCTGCTTTTTTCTCTTTAATAAGTTTTACTTGCCTATTGTATCGTCTAAGTCTTTTGGCATATAAAGTCTTATTTTCTTCCGTTACATTCATAAAAATATCTACGGCATTTTCGATATATAAACCTGCTGAATTATATATAATCGTCTTTTTAACATCAAATTCTATGGCCGTTCTTTGGGCAATATTCCCACCCAAGGAATGTCCTGTTAGAATTATGTTATCTCCATATTTATCCCTAACTTTTTTATAAAAATTAAAACACGGTCTATAGTGGTAACCCTGCCCTAGACATAGACTATAAATGTCTGTTTCAAAATCTTTTTGCATATCTACTACATTAGTTCCTGTGAAAGCTAATATGTAATTATCTTCTTTATTATCCTTGAAAAGTGTTCCTGATGAACCAGTTTTAGAATCATAAAAAGACGTCACATAGTCTAACTCTTCTGGAAATAATCCTAGTTTCTTACTAGAGTTTATGTAGTTTCTTATATATTTTTTTCCATTTTTCAAAAGTGTCATAGCTTCTACTTGATAGGTCATCTTCGAAGCATATAAGGTTGCTATCATCTTTTTCTTTGCCATAAATTTCACCTTCCTATATCCTACTATTATAACATAAAAGACCTGCGATAAAAATCACAGGTCACTTTTTTATTAACTATTTAACTTTTGAAACAAAATATTTTAAAAATTTATCTATATCAACATCGGCCATCATTTTTTCATCAAAGTTCATCACTACTTCATTACCTACAAATAATCTAGCAAATTCTTCTAGTGTAGACTTGGAATTAGTCGCCATATTTAAAAGCATATCCGCTTCTCTCTTTGTTATATGTGAGTGGTTAATAGTAAATTTATCACTAAATCCTATCTCTCCATTAATAACTTTATTGATTTCTTCTCCTGCTTGATGTTCCAAACTAGATAAGGCGTGGCCACCACCATTTTTTACTATATAATTTTTACCTAGTATAAAAATTTCTTCTTTTGCTACTGCTGACATTCTTCCAATAAAATCATCTTCTGACGAAAAATGTAGAATCTGACCTGTAAAGGCAGCCTTCTTTTCTTTTATTAGTTTAACCTGTCTGTTGTATCGTCTAAGTCTCTTAAGATACAGGGATCTATTGTTATCTGTTACTGTCATAAATAAGTTAATAGCATTTTCTATATATAGAAAGGCTGAGTTATAAATAATTGTCTTTGGAACATCAAATTCTATAGCTACTCTTTGGGCAATATTTCCGCCTAGTGAGTGCCCTGTCAAAATTATATTATCTCCATATTTCTCCCTTACTTTTTTGTAAAAATCAAAGCAAGGTTTGAAGTGATAACCAAGCCCCATACAAACACTATATAAGTCTGTTTCTATATCTTTTTTCATATCTGTTACTGGATTAGTACCTGTATAGGCTAGGATATAATTATTTTCTTCATTATTTTTAAAAAGACTTCCTGATGAACCTGTTTTCACATCATAAAAAGATGTTACATAATCCAAGTATTCAGGAAAGGCTCCTGCCACCTTAACAGTATTCACATAATTTTCTATTGCTTGTTTACTCGACCTTACTTGCTTCATAGCTTCTATCTGATAAGTCATTCTAGATGCACGTAAGGTTGCGACCATATTTTTATTTGCCATAGTGGCTCCTTTTATAAATTTTCTTCTACTTATTATAACATAAAAGACCCGTGATTCTCATCACAGGTCTCCTACTTATTTCCCTTTTAATAATGTAAAGAAGTTTAGTGTTTTTCCATATCTTAAAGTTGCTGCTCTGTAAACTTTGATACAGATTAGGGCAATAATAATTGTTGTTACAAGTAAGATTGCATAAGATATAGCAACCTGAATAAGTCCCACGCTTCCACCTGCATATCTAGTAAACATAGTGAAGTATGACGTTAATGGGAAGTAAGCTAAGAAATCAGCTATTTTCCCTGCATTTCCTTCCATTGTGTAAAAGTTAGCAAAGAAAGCAACAATGAAAGTCATCATAGGTATAGTAATTACTGTATTTACTTCTTCCACTCTACTTACTAGTGATGCAAAAGCTGAGAATAGGAACATAAACATCACAAGTCCAGTTAAGGCAAATAGAGCCCAGACTGCAAATAATGAATAATCTAAATTATCAATTATCATCTTAAATCCATCCACATAAGATGATTTATTTATAGATAATCCTAGAATCGCTGCCCCAATAATAGCTCCAACTTGCAAAATAGCAACTGCTGAAAAGGCAAATACTTTTCCTACAATTAGTACTCCTGGTTTTACTGTTACAATTAACAGTTCCATAGCTCTGTTGGCTTTTTCTTTTGCTACATTTGTCGCCATAACAGAACCAAACATCAGTATCATAAAGTATAAGATAAATGATAGGAAGTAAGATATAATCGCTCCAAAAGCAACCTTATCTTCATCCCCACCTTCTAGAGAAACTAGTTTTGGATAAGGAATCGCTGTTTTAAGAGCTTCTACCTTATCATAATCAACTTGATTTTGGGCATAGATATTTTTGGCTATTATCTTATCAAAAGCCTTAGCAAATTCAGAATCTGCCCCGCCCGCTAGTCCTTGAGATTTTTTCACATACTCATAAGTAGCACCATCTAAAACTATGGCTTCATCTATTACTTCTGACTTAAGGTCTTCTTCTAACTTGGCTCTATCTGTATATTCTTTAGCTTCTTTAAGATTAGACTTATCAATCTCCACACCTTTTACTATATAAGCAGCACGCTGGAAGTTTGAATTATCTTCCCCGGCAAAGAATTTTGCGATAGGATTGTTACCAGACATAAAAGTAGGTATAAAAGTAATACCAAAAGCTAATAGGAAGTATAACCCTAATGTTACTAACGTTGATTTTTTCGTTAGGTATTGCTTAAACTCAAAGTTGAATACTGTTAAAAAATTACGCATTATTTCCACCTACTTTCCCAACAAATATTTCTTCTAAAGTCGGTTTGTATAGTTTAAATTCTTCAATATTATAATTTTTATTTTCTAGGTAATTCAATAAATTCTTCTTAGCAGAATCTTCTTTAAAGTCTAGAACTACTAGTCCCCTATCCTTAGCGTATTCAATCGCTAAGTCAGTAGACTTAAGCTCTGCTAATAGTTCATCTGTACTTACATCAGATACCCCTAGGAGCATCTTACCGTGACCATACTCTTTCTTTATCTTATCTAGGTAACCAGCTATATCTATACGTCCCTTGTCTAAAATATTGATATATTCACAGAAAGTCTCAACCACTGGCATTTGGTGAGATGAGAAAATAACTAATTTTCCCCTAGATATAAAATCATTAATAATCTCTTTTAATTTTCCAGCATTTACAGGGTCTAGTCCAGAAAATGGCTCGTCTAAGACTAGAATATCTGGGTCATCAATTACACATTGGATAATTTGAATCTTTTGAGCATTCCCTTTAGATAAAGTTTTTAATTGCTTCTTATTGTCTTCTAATTCGAAGAAATCTAACCAACGTTTAGCTTCTCTCTTGGCATCAGACTTAGCCATACCTTTAAGCATACCGAAGTAAACTAGCTGGTCTACAAGTCCTACACCATCATACATACCACGTTCTTCTGGCAGGTACCCAATCTTAACCTTAGACCTGTCAAAAGGTTTACCATCTAATAAGATTTCTCCCTTGTCAGCCTTGAAAATATCTAGCAAGATACGAAATGATGTCGTCTTACCAGAACCATTACGACCTAGGTAGGCATTAGCCACACCAGACTTAGCGATAAAGGATACTCCTTTTAAGACCTGTGTATCTCCAAATGATTTATGAATATCTCTAAATTCTAGTATCATTTTTTCTTCCCCCCTATTAAAATAAAAACATTTTCTACTATTATTATACCATATATGTATATATACTACACAAGTTTTTTTTATTTTATTTAACTAATGAAAAGAGTGAAATCTTGAAAATTTTCGTTTTCAAACCTATAATAAATATATAGAATAAAAATAAAGGAGAACCTATGGAAATACTAAGTATTGGGGCTGCTTTAGTCGCCCTTGTTATGGTAGGAACACTCCTGAATAATATATTCCCAAAGATTCCAACATCACTGTTTCAGATACTTTTGGGAGTTTTATTTGCCTTCCTACCAGTTTCAGACAAATTTAATTTCGATTCAGCTACTTTTATATCTTTAGTAGTTGCACCACTTCTATTTACAGATGCCTACAATATTTCAAGAAGTAAATTCTGGCTATATAAAAAACCCATTTTACTAATGGCTATCGTCTTAGTACTACTTACTGTTCTTATCGTTGGTTTAACTATCCATTTCTTACTTCCTAGTATTCCTGTTGCGGCAGCCTTTGCCCTTGCTGCAATCCTATCACCAACCGATGCAATTGCTGTTAAATCTGTTATCAAGGGAATGAAACTTCCCAAAGGACTTATGGATATTCTTGAAGGAGAATCTTTACTAAACGATGCTGCTGGTCTTGTTGCTTTTAACATAGCCATCGCATCTGTCCTAACAGGTACCTTCTCACTTGCTAATGCAAGTAAAAGTTTTATTATCCTAGCCTTAGGTGGTGCTATTCTAGGTTTAATACTAGGAGTAATACTAGTTAAAATAAAAGAAATACTAGGTAAATTCTCTAAAGGAGAATCATCTACACTAGTTATTTTCCAACTTATCACACCTGTGCTAGTTTATCTAATTGCTGAACACATTTTCCACGTTTCAGGAATTGTTGCTGTTGTTATCACAGCACTTGTTTATAATCTAGAAAAAGATATTTTCCAAAGAGAAATTACAGACAGTGAGTCAGCCCTGCTTATAGCAAATAACCAAACAACTGTAGCTTATATACTAAACGGTTTTGTATTCGTGTTTTTAGGTTACCTATTACCAGAAATTTTTAACAATGTAATCGTAGACCCTACAATAAATGTATATGAAGCACTTGGCTATGTATTTATTATCACACTAGCTATGATGATTGTTAGATTTTTATTTGTGTATATATTCTATGCTAATTTTCCTAGCCACTCTTTCTCATCACTACAAAAGATAACAAAATCACTTGCTGAAAGAAAGTATGATATTGGAAACTATACACGTTTTGAATATGCCCTAATCACTCCTCTAAGTGGTATTCACGGTACTATTACTATTGCTACGGCACTTATGATTCCTATGACACTTGCTGGAAGTGGAGACGACTTCCCCTTACGTAGCAAACTATTATTCATCGCATCTTGCGTTGTTATAGCATCTATAATTATAGGAACAGTCTTTCTTCCTTTCGTGGTAAAAAATACAGAAGAAAAAGAATACCTAGACTCTGCTTCTAAATTGCGAAAACTATCAATATTAAAAAGTATAGAAACATTAGAAAGGGAACACTCTCCTTATAACACCATAGCAACAGGTCAAGCTGACGATGCTCTTACTAAAAGGGAAATCGCCTATGCTATGATAATAAAGAAGATGTATGAGCAAGTTATTTTTTACACAGATGATAAGACTCAGAAAAAATATACAAAAGAATTCTTCGCTATTTATAAAAAAATTAGTAATAAGGAAAAAGAAAAAATAACCCAATTCAAAGCTGAAGGAAAATATAACGAATTCGTCATAATAATCCAAGAAATTCGTTATCTGAGAAGAAAAAAATTAGTAACATATAATTTAATAAAACAGCTGTATATATTAGCATTACTAGCCTATAAAGAACAAAGACTTAGAAATATTATTACACTTACCAGTTTGAAATCTAGTATAAGCCTTAAAAGAAAATCAAAGATATTCCATATTCCACTAAGATACAATAGAGACTCACAACTGATATCAGAAGCCGTGAGTAAAAACTTTAGGGATTATAGAAAAATCACAGATGAATTCGATAATGTATCTACTAGATTATTAGAAGAATTAACTGAAGATTCTCCACTTATAGTAAGAAATATGTTGGATAATATCTTTACAAACTTTAGGCACGTTCTCTTTATAAGGTTCATAAACGACCCTGAATCATATCATCAATCTTATGAAGATCTATGGGTGAGAGCTATAAATATACAAAAAGAAGAAATAATGAAAATGAGAGAATCCAACCAAATTTCTCACCATGAAGCAGATATTATTTTCAAGGAAATAAATTACGCCGAAGCCCTATTATTTACACATGAGTAAAACAACACTAATAAATCTCTTAAAGAATTAACTCTTTAGGAGATTTATTGTATAAAAAGCAAAAAGTCCAAGAGCGGCAACTCTTGAACTTCTTTTTTCATCATATATAGACGTGCTAGACATATAGCGGCAACTACTTGTCCTTGTCAAAATGTCTGTCTATCCATTTCATGCCATAGGCATGTAAAAGTGGCACTACCACTTTAAGGACAAGAATAAAAATAATGGATTCTAGCATTTCTCCACCTCCTTTCAAAATTTAATCAGAGGCTAGTTGCCTAGAATAATTATACCATAAACATTGATTTCTTCTGTAATCTATGTTATTATTTACTTAATGATAAATGTGATGGATTCGTTAAAGCATTTCTCAAAAACCAAGAGCGGCAACTCTTGGTTTTTTATTTTTCTATATTCTAATGCTATAATATTATAGACAATAATTTTAGGAGCAATATATGACAAAAGAAATTCACGATATAACAATTATAGGTGGTGGACCAGTAGGTCTTTTCGCTGCCTTTTACGCAGGACTAAGGGGAGCTAGTGTCAACATTATAGAATCTCTATCAGAACTTGGTGGTAAACCTGCAATTCTTTACCCAGAAAAAATGATATACGACATACCAGCCTACCCTGCAATTTCAGGAGCTGACCTTACTAAAAACCTAATCCAGCAACTAGACAGATTCAAATCTACTACTAAGATAAGTCTAAAAGAAGAAGTAAAATCTTTCGACAAAGAAGATGGAATCTTTAAAATAGTAACAAATAAAGCTGAACACTTTTCTAAAGCCATCATTATAGCTTGTGGTACTGGAGCTTTCGCACCTAGAACGCTAGGACTAGAAGGAGAAGAAAACTTCGCTGATAAATCACTATTCTACAACGTTACTAGACTAGATGACTTCGCTGGTAAAAATATAGTTATCTGTGGTGGTGGTGACTCTGCCTTAGACTGGGCTTTAGCCTTAGAACCTATTGCTAAAAGTGTAAATCTAGTTCACAGACGTGACTCATTTAGAGCTCATGAACACAGCGTTGAACTATTAGAAAAATCTAGCGTTAAAGTACACACTCCTTTTGTTCCTAAAGAACTAAAGGGAGATGGAGATAAACTTACTTCTATCGTTTTAGAAAAAGTAAAATCAGATGAAAGTCTAGAACTAGACCTAGATGCCCTTATCGTATCTTACGGTTTCAAAACATCTAATAAAAACCTAAAAGACTGGGGAATCGACCACAAATTATCTAGTATCTACACATCTAAATTACTAGAAACTAGTAGAGAAGGAGTCTTTGCTATTGGAGATGCTGCTGTCTACGACGGAAAAATCGACCTAATCGCAATAGGATTTGGAGAAGCACCAATTGCAGTTAGCCAAGCATTGCAATACATCAACCCAGATGCTAAGCTAAGAACTATGCACTCTACATCATTAATAAGTGAATAAATATAAAAAGTCAGAGTTTGAATTAAACTTCTGACTTTTTATTTTATATGGTATAATTACTATGTTGGCAAACCATACTTACAACAGTAAGGAGGTGTTTACTTTGTTTAAAACTACTCTACTACTTATTATCATCCCATTGCTTGTCAATGTGTTGAGTAATCTCATTTCTGAGTGGATAGTCAGAAAGATTGATAATAAAGCCAACAAAACTAAATAACCTGAGTGTTTTCTCTGCTAAAAACACAAAAAGACAACCCTTGGCAAGGTTGTCTCTTTTTTTACTTTGCAAAGTACTCTACTACTTCTGCTAATTAAATTATAACACCAAAAATTATAAATTGTCAATTCAGATTAGACCTATGTTATAAAACCTACTTAGAAAACAACTTATCTAAGAAGTAAGGCATCTGGATTCTCCACCATGGCCAATCGTGGGCTACATCTTCTCCCCACACATCAAACCAAGCTGGGATATTTTTCTCTTCAAAAGCTCTCTTTAAGCTATAGAATGATGGTAATCCATCCTGCTCCCAAGGTCCAAGCCCTGTACATACAATAATGTCTGCAGAACGGTACTTATCAATAAACCATCCATCATTTTGGTGCCAAATATTATCAGATGGCGAGTTTGAGAATAGTGCTTCGTCATCTCCATACTCTCCAACGAAGAATCTCACATCATATACACCACTTAATGAAATTACTTTTTGGAATACATCTGGATGTTGTAAGAAGATATTAAACGAGTGGTAAGCACCCATTGAACACCCTGTCGCCATAAATGGCTCAAACCAGTTTGTTTTGTGTTTGATAAATGGTACTGCTTCGTTAATTACATAACGCTCATAAGCTCTGTGCATTTGAGCTCTATCGTGCCCAGACTTCCATTTACATTCCCAAGATTCACTATCAACACTTTGAAGTGTAAAGAATTGAACCTTTCCTGCTTCAATAAAATCTCTACAAGCGTCAATCATTCCAAAATCAAAGTACTCATTATGAGTTCCTCCTGTTGATGGAAATACTACTACAGGTAATCCTGCATGTCCGTATCTATTAAGATACATTTCTCTATTAAGTTCACCAGACCACTGGCTTAAATTTTCAATATGCATAAATCTCTCCTATTTTCTCTTATGGATAAATTCTACTAATTCGTCTGCTTCTTCTCTAGTGTCACTTAGGATTACAAATACTTCATCCCCCATAACTCCTGAGAATATTTTTGGTAATCTCATAGCCATCTTAATGTTTTCACCATATTTAGCATGTATCTCTTCGTGAGTGTGAACATATTCCACACCATCACGTCTTGATACACTAGATGCGTATTTAGATTTGAATACTGGTTTTTCTGTTAATCTTCCTGTTACAATTTTTGCATAGATTTCATATAAGTCATCTGAAATTGCGTGGTTGTATAGGTCGATTGAGTGTCCACCAGCTGATCTATTGTTGTACTCAATTACAACATACTCTCCATTTTTCTTTCTAAAGAATTCAATGTGGAAGAATCTTTCTTTCATTCCGAAGGCCTTGATGATATCACGACCATATTTTTGTAATTTCGGATCCATCTCTGACTCTACTACGTAAGAGTAGTCAGCTCCATTAATGTGATCTAAAGTTGGAGTGTTGTAGTAGAAAGTTGTTTCATAAACAACTTCTCCATCAGCTCCGATTAGTCCATCATAAGTACATAATTCAGCATTATCTACGAATGGCTCTAAGAAATAGTTCACTCCGTCCCAGTTTTCTAAGAAGAAGTCAGCATCTTTTTGTGACTCCACCTTATAAGTAGCTGATGTTCCAACTCCGTGGTCAGGCTTAGCAATAAATGGAAACTTAAGTGTTTTAAGAGCTTTCTTAAAGTCTTTTTCAGTCTTGATTAAGTACCCTTCTACTACTGGTACTCCTGCTTTTTTGAATAAGTCTTTCATCTTAGACTTATACATAGTTTTTGTTAAATCTTTTGGTTTAACACCTGGTACGTTGAATTGCTCACGTAGGGCTGCATCATTAACTAACCAGTGCTCTGTATTAGATTCAATTCTGTCAATTGGTCCGTGCTTAAAGATTAAGAAAGCTACCCCTCTTTTTACTTCTTCAAGATTTTCCATATCACTAACTTTGTAGTACTCAGTTAATGCGTATTTTAGATTATCTGATAATTCTTCATAAGGTGTATCTCCTATTCCTAAAACATTAACCCCTTGTTCTTTTAGTTTTAATGCAAAATATTGCAAATTACTAGGAAAGTTTGGTGATGTTATTAAAAAATTCATACTCTACTACCTCATCTTATATTCTTCATTTTTCTATTTAATTTAGTATTCTTATTACCAGTTCTCACTTAGGAATCTTAGGCAGTCTGGCAAGTGTTTTGCCCACTCTTCTTCAGTATGCTTTCCATCAGCAGCCACTACTAGATTGATTTGTTCCATAGGTAGACCCGCTTTTAATAATTGCTTGTAATATAATAAAGACTCGTCAATGTATGCTTGTTTTAAATTATCAAAAGTCAGCGTTCTATCAGTGTCATCCCCCTCTTGAGTTCCTACCTGAATAAATACTCTTTGGTCTTTGTTTATAGAATTTCTTTCTATGTATCTAGCAAAGTCTGCTCGTGTTAGCCAGTTAGCTGAAGAAAATATTCCAAGCCCTCCAATTTGATCCTTGTATTCCACACCCATAAATTGTGAAATATTAGCTCCTAGTGAAGAACCTATCATTGCTGTGTGTTTAGCATCAGACTTAGTTCTATAAGTTTGGTCTATAAAAGGTTTTACCTTGTGCATAACAAAATCTGCATACTCTCCTCCCTTTCCACCAAACTTTATAGAACCTGCAAATGCTAATGAATCAAACTTCCAAGCAGAGTATTCGAACATTCTTTGTTCTTCTCCATTATCTATACCTACTATAATCATCTTAGGTAAGTCTGGATTTTTTTTAATAGCGTGGACAGTCTTCCATGAGTGACCAGAATAAGCCTCTCTAGAATGGAAAACATTTTGTCCATCCTGCATATAGACTACTGGATAAGATTCTGTTGACTCCTCGTATCCCTTGGGTAATAGTACTCTAATTCGGCGATTACCAAAAGCAAATGGTAATTCATGGCTTCTTAAATCTAAATAAAAATAAGAATTGTTCATTGTATCTCCTTGAAAATTTGTATATATTTTAAGAAAAAAAGCAAGCCTATCAGGCTTGCTTTTGATAGGATATTATCCTTTGTTTGGCTCAGCAGCTGTTAATTCTAATTCGTAGAATTTCTTAGTTGAAGATTTTCTTAAATCGTAATCTTTAACACGGCTGTTTACCCAAGTAATGTCTGTGTTCCAGCTGAATGGTAACCATGGACGTTCAGCAGCGAATTGCTTGTCAAACTCTTGGTAAGCAGCTACTAATTTAGCGTCATCAAACATTTCTTCTGTATCAAATTTATTTAATAATCCAGTTAACTTGTCACTTGTGTAACGTTGTAAGTTAAGTTGAGATTTAGCTCCAACGATTGCTCCTGGGTTAGGGTCAGTTCCTAGTCCCCAAGCTCCTTGGAATAAGTCGATTGATGGGTCATCAGATTGAACTTTTGCAGTCCAGTCTTTTGGCTCCATTAATTTACCATCTGTTAATTGAACATTTAATCCAACTTCTTTCCAGTATTTCAGGAATGTGTCAGCTAATGCTTGGTCAAATGATTGACCTACGTTACGGATAGCAAAGTTGAACTTAAGTTCTTTTCCGTTCTTGTCTTCACGTAGACCGTCTCCGTTAGTGTCTTTTAATCCAGCTTCATCTAATAACTTCTTAGCTGCTTCTGGGTCATATTTTAATCCAGTAGCGTTATCTTTGTTGTAGATGTAGTCTACGATTGGTGGGTAGAACCCTGATCCAGTTGGTGTTTTACGTAATCCTTCGTATAGTGATTGTAATTTATCCCAGTCAACTGCTAATCCAAATGCTTCACGCACTCTTACATCAGCTGCTTTAGCGTTAGGATCTACTACTACTTCACCTTTTTCTTTATCAAATTTACCTAATTTGAATCCAACATAAGAGATGTATCTAGCTGGTTGTCCTAATAAAGCACCGTTTTTCAGATCTTTAGTGTTTTTCCATACTTCTGCAGTTATGTCACCCATTACATCTACTTCACCGTTTTTCATAACGTTAGAAGCTTGAGCTGGTGTAACACGTTTAACTTCGATTTTCTTAAGTTTAACATCATTTTTCTTGAAGAAGTGCTCGTTAGCTTTAAGTGATACAGCTTCACCAGGAACTACTTGATCAATTTGGTATGGACCATAAGATAATGGTTTTGCTGATAAATCAGCTTCAGCTAATTTAGAAAAGTCTTTAGAAGCTTCTTCTACTTGCTTAGCATTTAAGAAGTTGAATAAGAATCCGTTACCCCATAATAATCCTGGAGATAATGTTTCATATTTGATTTTAACTGTTTTTTCATCAACTTCTGTAAGACCAGAAATCTTGTCAGCTTTACCTTCGTGGTATTCTTTCATACCTTGAATGTTTTCGTAAGCATCTTCATAACGAGTGTTTTCTGTATATTTAGGGTTACCCATCATTTCGTAAGTTGCAACGATATCTTTAGCTGTAACTGGCTCACCGTTAGACCATTTTAAGTCTTTGTGAACAGTTAAAGTAGCTTCTTTAGTTTCTTTGTTTACAGAAACTTTAACAGCTCCATTTTCATCGTTTTCTTTAATACGATATTTATCGTCAGTTGGGAAAGTTTCTCCCCATAATAGTGACCCTACAGCTCCATCAGTAGCTTGTAAGTAGAATACAGGGTTAAATACTCCTGTGAAAGAATCTGGTGAAAGAACACCATATTTTAATGTTGATTCTACAGCGTTTCCACCGTTTTCTACGTTTGGCTTAAATTCAACGTTAGCAGCTGCCCCTTCTTTTTTAGATGAAGAAGATGAAGATGATCCTGTAGAACATCCAGCTACTACTAGAGATACTGCCATAGCAGAGCTAAAAACTTTTAAAAACTTTTTGTTTTTCATTTTTTTGTTTCCTCCAAAAATAATAAGTTAATCATTTAGTATATGTATATGTGTGATTAAGTTAAAAATATAATATCATCTATAGCAAAAAAAGTCAACAATTTTTCTGAAAATTGTCGACTTTTTTTTGTTTTATTGTATATTAATTTAAATTTTTATTTTCTTTTCAATTCATTTCCAAGAAACTTAAGGTGCCAAAATAGCACAAGAGCAAGGATTGCAAGGGCTATTGAAAGTTGTAAAAAGTAAGCATATTCAATAATTTTATATGGGTAAGTTATAAAAAACAATTTAGAAACATAGGCTCCTGTTACCATCGGGAAGGTCATAGCCGATACAGTTGGGTATAATTTCCCCTTCAAGATCCCAGGTATATAGAATAAAACCCATAGATAGAAAAATTGTGCTATGACGTAAATAAATACATATAACCCGCTTCCCGTATCTCCAACATAATTATGATAAGCTAAAAACAATAACGATCCTGGTGCTGCCAATACTATCAACGTCGCTCTTATCATTTCTTCCTTATAACCTACTGCTAAAACTCTATATAAGATAAGTATCATTAATAAGGCATAAGCAATAGATGTATAAGTCATTAGACCATTTAGCCAACTAGCCTCGTCAATTATTCTTGAGTGAACCAAGAAAATGGCAGGTCCAACAAAAACAATATACCAAGTAACAAAGACTTTATTTATAGAAAAGTTCCTTATAAAGTTATTAGCAAAAAATATTGTATAAGCAAAATATAAGATCAGCATTAATACATAGATAAACTGAGCTACTACTACATTATAATCATAGATATGTCCTGCTAAAGCAACAGACGCCATAAAAAATGTAGGAAAGGCTGATGCAGCTACAGGATTTGTTTCTAAGACTTCAAGAACACCCTTAGGCATCTTGATAAGTTTTAAAATAAATAAAATAAGTACTACTAAACCTATAGCTATAAAAGTGAATTTATAAATATTTGAATAGGTAGCTAATAAACTAGCCATAGTAAATAAAGCCAAGGCAAAACCAGATATAGGTAGTGGATATGCTTTTAGTAATTTATCCATTACTCTTTCCCCTTTCTTTTAAAAATATCTTCTTTAAATAAAGGAACATTGTCAAAATGCTCTCCCTTATACAAGGGCTGACACTTCAGCAGTCTCTTTATCGTAAGATACGTCCCTAAAAAGAAACCAAACTTTTGATACGACTCCAAGGCATAGGCTGAACAAGTTGGAGAAAATCTACAAGTCGGCGGAGACAAGGGTGATATATATCTTCTATATAATTGTATTAAATAAATTGCAATTTTTGACATAGTACTCCTCCTTTAAACATGTTCTTATTATAAAAAAAAGCCAGATAGAAATCAATCCTTCCTTATCAGATTAATAAAAACAAGCCTATAAGTAATTATAGACTTGTTTTCTAATATTAACCTTTTGCTGGTTCTGTTGCTGTTAATTCTAACTCGTGTAAATCTAACTCACCTTTAGATAATTTCTTAAGGTCATAGTGTTTTACTCGATTATTAACGAATTGTAAATCTGTAGACCATGTTACCGGAATATTTAAGTGTAAGTTAGCTACTTCTTTATCAATATTTCTAAATGTTTCGACAAATTTAGCATCGTCAAACATTTCCTTAGAAGCTGTTCTTTCTTCTAACTTATCTAATTCTGGTAATACTACACGGTTGTAGTTATATGGACTTTTCGATAGGAAGTTTTTAATCATGTTATTTGGATTAGTTCCTAATGGGAAAGATCCTCCATATAAATCAACTTCTGGGGCAGCTTTTCTAATAAGTGGCCATGCTTCAGTTGAATTGAATAACTTGTTATCTAGTTGTTTAACATTTAATCCAACTTCTTTCCAAGATTTAATTACTTCATCAACAAATGCTTGTGATGTTTGAGCACTTTCAGATGCATACTGACGCGCTAAGTAATTGAATGTTAATTCTTTTCCATCTTTACCTTCACGGATACCATCTCCATTAGTATCTTTAAGTCCCGCTTCATCTAATAACTTTTTAGCTTTTTCTGGATCGAATTTGTAGCCTGTAGAATTTTTATCTGTAATGTACTCAAAGAATGGTGGGAATTGACCTGTTCCTGTTGGTTTTTGACGTAATCCTTTATACAGAACTGCATTTATCTTATCCCAATCTACTGAAACAGCAAATGCTTCACGCACTCTTGCATCAGCCAACTTAGAATTTGGATCCATCACACTTACTTTTTTCTTAGCATCGTAAGACCCTAATTTAAATCCGATAAAGCTAAATCCATTCCCAGCTGTTCCTAGAACAGTACCATTTTTTAGATCTTTTACAGATTCGTACATATCTTCCGTCACATCAAGAGTATCAACTTCTCCTGCTTTAATAACTTGACTAGCTTGGGCGGGTACAATACGTTTTAACTCCACATTTTTAAGTTTAACTTCATCTTTTTTCCAATAGTGTTCATTAGGTTTGTAAGTTACTGCTTCCCCTAATTTAACCTCACCTATAACATATGGACCGTAAGATAGAGGTTTAGTGTTTAATTCAGATTCTGCTAATTTTTCTATATCTTTTTTAGCAGCTTCAATTTGTTCTGCATTTTCAATTCGTTTAAATACCCCATCACCAAAATATATTGTTGGAGAAATCTCTTTAAACTTAATTTCTACCGTCTTATCATCAATTTCTTTAATACCAGAAATTGTTGCTGCTTTTTCATCAATATATTCATTAGCACCTTCTATGGCTCTAAATCCATCTATGTGTAAGTATTCTGTTTTAGGATGTAGGGCTAATTCATAAGTTGCTACTATATCCTTGGCTGTTACTGCTTTTCCATTAGACCATTTTAATCCATCACTAATTTTGTAAGTAAGAGTCTTTTTATCTTTATCGATAGAAATTTGGAAAGGTCTTGAAGGATCATTTTCTTTGAATCTGTACTTGTCATCTTGTGCTATCCCTGTTTCTGTAAGGGTATTTTGAACTTTAAATGAGTTTACTGTTGAGTTTTTAGCGAATTGACTAAAGTTCATATCCATTGTTCCAGCGAAAATTATCCCCATCTTAAAAGTAGAATCCACTGGATTACCTGTGTTTTGAACTCCTTCTTTAAATTCTACTGTTTTATATTCATCTTTTTTAGTAGAAGATGATCCTGTGGAACAACCTGCTACTATTAATGATACAGCCATAGCTGAACTAAAAATTTTTAAAAATTTCTTATTCTTCATATGCGCCCTCCAAAATTATATATTATTTATAATTTGGATTATAATATTAGCATATAAAAATGTCAACCTTTTCTTGAAAATTATTTTTCTTTTTTCAATACTAATTTCATTATAAAAATAATAGTTTCAAACTATATATTCTAAATATAAAAAACTAGGTAGAAATAAATCTACCTAGCTTTTTATTTTTATTTATTTTTATTAGCAAAGTATTCTCTTACTATTGGAGCAACTTTTGTTCCGTATAGTTCTATTGCTTTCATTGTATCTTCGTGTAGCATAGACCCTACTGGTAAGTGAAGTAAGAATCTATCTAAACCTAAGTTTTCCATTACATAGATTATTTTTTGAGCTACTACTTCTGGAGAACCTACAAACATAGCTCCATCTGGTCCAACTGAACCAAGGTATTGTTCGAAAGTAAGTTCACGCCAGTGGGCTCTGTCTTTAGAAATGTTATCAACTAAGCACTTAGTTGGGTGGAAGTATTTTCTGATTGCTTCTTCATTATCTTCTGCGATGAATCCCCAAGAGTGGGCTGCTACTTTTAATTTATCCTTAGAGTGTCCAGCTTTTTCACCATAAGCTCTATAGATATCTATTAGGCGTTTGAAACCTAAAGGATTTCCACCGATAATAGCATAGGCTACTGGTAATCCCTTGTGGGCTGCCCTAATAGAAGATTCTGGATTTCCACCAGTTGCTACCCAAATTGGGAAATCTTCTTGCACAGCTCTTGGATATACTGGCTTGTTATCTACTGATTGAGTGTGGCGACCTTGCCAGTTTATAAACTCGTTGTCTTTTATATGTAGTAACATATCTAATTTTTCTTCAAATAATTCTTCATAATCATTTAAATCATAACCAAATAATGGGAATGACTCTATAAAAGAACCACGTCCTACCATTATCTCGCTTCTACCATTAGATAAGGCATCTACTGTCGCAAAATTTTGATAAACTCTGACTGGGTCATTAGAAGAAAGGACAGTTACTGCTGATGAAAGTCTGATGTTTTTTGTATTAACAGCTCCAGCTGCCATAACAATCTCAGGTGCAGATACAGCAAAGTCTTCTCTGTGGTGCTCTCCTATTGCATATACATCTAGACCTACCTTATCAGCAAGTTCTATTTCTTCTATCATATCTCTAATTCTTTGGTCGTGAGCTATTGGTTTACCTGTTGATTCTAGGGGCGTTGTTTCCCCAAATGTTGAAATTCCTAATTCTATCATTTTTAATTCCGCCTTTTTATATTATTACTAACTAGTAATAATATTTTATAATTTATTTTATGGTTTGTCAATGAGAATAACTTACGATAACAAAAAACTGTAACTTCTAAAGTTGACAAATATAATAGAATAATGATAAAATTTAATTATAACAAAGCAATGATAATTTTATCATAAAAAAGAGCCGAGTAAACTCGACTCAAGTAGAATACTGTTTTGACAGTAGCTATAAAATAAATCAAATTAAAAATAATTTGTCTATTCTTCGGCTAAAAAGTACTAGACAAATTATTTTTTGTTTTTGTCTTTGAAAATTGTGTAACACAAGTCTATTAGTGCGATAACAAACATACCGAACATAAACATAACTTGTACAATCTCGAAAGATGACAAACTTGCTACCCCTTTCTAAAGATTTTGAACTTACAATCATAAGCATCAACCTCCTTATCGAACAAGCACTTAATAAAAAGCATGTTCTACACTGTAAGAGTAGCTACTGTCTAATACCTCTATTCTACATTTACATTATATCATAACAACCTACAAAGTTATATGAAATTCCAAATAAAAAATAGGAAGATGACATTTAAAATCATCTTCCTATTTTTCTGCCAAGAAATCTTTTTGGAGTTTTATTACTATATTCTCAATGACTCTGGTATTGGCTTCGTATTTAACATCATCACCATCTTTTCCTACTATTATAAGACCCTCGTTTATAAGTTTTCTTATATGGAAAGAAACAGCAGCTGAAGAAACACCTAATTCATTGGCTATATCTTTAGTTCTAAAATTATCATTTGCGATTGCTTTTAAAACTGAGTATCTTGAATTATCAGCTAACAATTTTAAAAATGCTATTATATATTCTTGGGTATTTTCTTGATCTTGTCTAAAAACATCTTCAAGCCTACAAGATACACCTAAAAATTTAGAACCTTTAATATCGAAGTAAAACATAGATAGTATTATAGGACTTAATACTATCGTATGTACTCCTTCTTTCATGTCTTCTAATATCGAATCATCAAGTCTACCTATTGATTTCACTAATCTCTCTAGGTCAAAGTTTTCTCTATATGCATCTCTTTCTTCAGCATATTTTTCATAAAAAGGTGTATAGAAGTCTTCTACATATCTCATAATTTTAATAGATTCTTCTACTGTTCTCTTAGGATTCATAACAGTTCTGACTCTATTCCATTTACTAGCTTCACTCAAGTTTAAGGTTTCATCTTCTAAATACCTAATCAAATCTTCCCTATTACTTGACTTTGTAGATGTTGTTAAGGCTAGTACTTCTAATAATTCTTCTTCTGTCAATGCCAATGCTTGATTATAGAAGTCTTCCATACTGTACATTTCTTTACCTTGCCTAGTCATATAGATATAAGTATACATCATTAGATTTTCAGCTTCTCCAAAGACAAAATATTTATTTATTCTATCTTCTACTACTTTTATTTTTTCATCTATAATTTTTATGTCTTCTAAATAAACTTCTTTTAGAAATCTCTTGTCATAATCTGTATAACTTTCATAATAATTACTTCCTACTACATGATATGGTAACAATGAAAATTCTAAAATTTTACTTTCTAATTCAATATTCATTTTCTACTCCTAAATTTTTCTTGAACTGTATAATGCATATATTGTTAGTGAAATTGATGAAATCAAGAATAATAAAGCAATTGATTTAGCTCCCATGAAAAGAACTAAGGCTGAAAAGGTTAGGTTCATTACTAGAATACCTGTCTGTAAATACGACCCTAAAAATCCAAATATTAACGAAAGATTTTCCTTATCCATATTATTCATAATCTGCGATGATAACTTTGGACTTATTACCGATGAAATGATAACTGACATAGATATACATACAAGTACCAAGTATATATTTTGTAAGTAAAACCCTGTAAATAATCCTATACCAAAGAAACTAGTTATTGTAAGTCCTTTAATCATATCTAAATTCTTAAGTAGATTCATCCCTAAGAAACTTCCTACTATACTTGCTACTGTCGTAGATATCGACAAGGCTGCAATCGTAGTAGCCGAATTTATAATTACAAAATTAGAATTTTCTGATATCGTAAAAATTAACATAGCCCCTATTATTCCAAATATACCATTAAAGAAAGGTACTATTGTTAACACTAAAAATATATCTTTATGTGATTTAAGTTCTTTATAAGATAGAACTGCCTTATTTTTAAAATCTTGCCAAAAAGGAAGTTTTTCTTTTTGTTCAATTTCTTCTGTTGCTTCCGTATCCTTTATAAACTTATCTTCTTGTATCAATTTGTTAAGTGGTTTATATATCATTAGCATTATACAAGTAGCAACTAGGAATGTCAATGCATTCACTAGGGCTATTGTTCTGTATGATAGAAAAACAACTAAAGATGCAGATATTGCTTGGAAAACAATAATTAATACTCCAGAAACAGTTTGTCTAAATGCCATAAATTCTTGTCTATCTTCATCACTTACTACCTTCATAGAGATAGGTACATATAATCCATTTTCGTATTGCCCCGCAAAATCTGATAGTAGATTGATAAATGCTATAGCAACTACAACCCATAAGGCTGGATCAAAACCTATGATGAATCCAACTCCTAAGTAAGCAAACACTCTGAAAACTAATGTAGAAATTAGCATTTTCATCTTATCTTTAGTCTTATCTGCAAAATACCCTGTAAACATTCCTGTTATATTTGGAATATTTTCAAGTACTGTTATTAAAGCAATAGCATATCTTGCATCAGGTAAAAGCAGAACATAATTCATAAGTGCTAGATAAAATAAAATATCCCCAAAATTTGAAATCATATCTGCTGTAAGACTTGCCATATACAATCTATTCTTAAATATCTTTTTCATAACTTTATCCTCTATTTTTGTTAAATATTTGTTTACCAACTAGTTAAGTATACACTTATTATATATCTAACTTTTTGTTAAGTCAATACTTATTTTAAAATTAAATACTCACTTATCAAAAATTAAACAAATAAAAAAGACTTAGAAAATCTAAGTCTAAATAAATAATATATACATATAGTGGGCAACGACCCCTGCCACTATACCACCAATAGTGTGCGAGATAATAGCTTTTGATGATAGTTTTCTAACTCCTAGGGCATCCATCATTCCGATGTGAGTAGACAGATAACCTGACCAGCACATACCCATAGCTGTAAATACAGCTATCTCATTTCCACCAATAAGTCCTCTTTCTAAGAAACCTGGTACAAGTGACATAGCTCCACCTACAGCTCCTAAAGAAGTAATTGGGAAAGCTATTGCTTCTGGAGATTTGAATCCAAACATCGGCTCTAAGATAAATGATAACTTTTCTCCAATCCAAGGTAGGAATTTAACTCCTTCATAAGCAGCTCCTGTGTAAGCACCTGTTTTATCAGGTCCAAAAGTAAGCATCATAACCATAGTACATACAATAAGTACTCCTGGTATAATAGCTAAACCTAACTCTACCCCTACTTTTCCACCTTCTAATAAGGTATCTAGTACTCTTTGGAATAAGTTTCCTTCTCTGATTTCCCTAGTATTTTGAGCTTCTTTATCAGAAAGATTCTCATCTTTCACTACTAGTTCATTAGCTTCATCACCGTAATATTTTTTAGTGTAAACAAGCATTAATCTAACAGATACAATAGAACCAATAATAGCAGCAAGGTTACCAATAAGGGCTGCAGACCAGAAACCTGTACCTTGTGTTCCCATAAATACAGTAACCATAAGTCCCATACCAAAGGCTGTCCCTAAGTTACATAAGGCTGGGATTTGGTATTTTTTGAAGTAAACAGTGAATTTCTTATCCTTAGCAAAAGGAATAATAGCTGGGTTATCTGATAAATACGTAGATACTGCACCTGTTACTGAAGCACCTGGCATTCCCCATAGCGGCTTCATTAATGGAGCGAAAATTTTATTAATAAGGGCTATTACTCCAAACTCAGATAAAAGCATAGATAAGGCACCTGTTACAACAGCCATAGCCATAATATACAGTACTGTGTTCAGCAATAAATCGTGAGCCGTAGCCATCATTGTTTTAAACATATTTCCGATTCCCATTTGAGAAGAAATGGAACCAAAAATAAGAAGAATCACACCAAGAAAAACAAAAGTTTCTAAACTTATAGCTGGCTTCCTTAGAGTTTTATTTTTTTCTTTCATTAAAATTATATCTCCTTTATAAATTTTTAGTAAATTTAAATAGATAAAGTCTATAATACCAAATATTTGAACTACTTTCAAATTATAAATAAAAAAAGATTGGATAAATCCAATCTTTTTAGAATTATAATCTTTGTCTTGCGTCTAGCGCACGTCTTAAGGCTTGTCCAATGTAGTTAACACATAAGGCTAATACAAGAATTGATAAAGCTGCAGGTAGCCAAATGTACATATTGTTAACTAAGATATCCGCATCTTTAGCATAAGCTAACATTGTACCTATAGAAGGTGTATTAGCTGGAAGTCCAAAACCAAGGAAAGTTAGAGAAACCTCAAGTCCCATGTTTGTAACTAAAGCTAATGTAGCTTCTACAATAATAATAGACGCTATGTTTGGTAGGATACCTTTAAACATAATTTCAAAATCGCTAGTTCCCATCGTTTTAGAAGCTAGTACATAATCACGACGTGATTCCGATAAGGCTTTTGTACGTACAAGCCTCGCTGATCCCATCCATGAGAATACCGTAAGCATAACTATAAATGAAATTATTCCATAACTTCTGAAAATACTAACGAAAACAATAATAATCATTAGGTAAGGTAAGATTACTAAGAAGTCTATAACACGCATTGTTATGTTATCAACTTTTCCTCCATAGTAAGAAATTACTAAACCTACTACTGTTCCAATAGAGATAGTTAGTACTGTAACTAATAATGAGAATAACATAGAGTTACCAATCCCCATTACTAACCAACCAAATACTGACTTACCAGCTGAATCTGTTCCTAATAGGTATCCATCTTCTCCTGGTAATAAGAACCTATTTAATAAATCTACATCGTGGTATTCTGCATGTAAGCCTGTAAGTCTAATATAAATATTAAATGCTATTACAAAAAGTACAATTGCAGAAAGCACAACAAATGATGTCATTGCTATCTTATCTTTCTTGAACTCACGTTTTACAACTGACCATGCAGAAGGATAGTTAGACTGTTCTATTTGTTTTTTCTCGTTTGCCATTCTATTCTCCTCCTTAATCTAATTTAATACGTGGGTCAACGATTGCCATAATAATGTCAGACAGGGCTGAACCTAATAAAGTTAAAAATCCTGAGAATAACATTAAAGTTGTAACAACAGAATAATCACGCTCTGTTACTGACTTATAGAATAATTCTCCCATTCCAGGGTAACCGAAGATAGTTTCTACGAAGATACCACCCGCGAATAAACCTGTAATTACAAATCCGAAGAATCCTGCTATTGGTAATAACGAGTTTCTAAAGATGTGTTTAGAGTAAACTTTAGAAATCGGTACCCCTTTGGCTCTAGCAGTCTTAACATAGTCAGATTGCTTAGCTTCGATAACTTCGTTACGTAAGTACTGAATAGTACCTACAGTTCCCAGCATAGCCATTGTAGTTGCTGGCAGGATTAAGTGGTGTAATTTATTTAAGAAATACTCAAACGTACCTGGTTCTATACCTAAATCTACAGATCCAGACGTTGGGAACCATCCTAAATTAAATCCAAATACTAAAATCATTACTAAGTATAATACGAAGTTAGGGATAGATAAAGCTACGAATGTGTAAAGGTTGATTGCTGTATCTCCTTTAGATCCGTTGTATCTACCTGCATACATACCTAAAGGTATAGCTATTAAGTAAGTTAAAACAACTGTTAATAATGAAAGGTTAAGAGTATTGAAAATTCTTTCCCCTACCATCGTTGCTACAGACTTACCTGAAACATAAGACATTCCGAACTCACCTTTTAGGAAATCACTAAGCCAAATTAAATATTGCTCGTGCCAAGGTTTGTAGAACCCTTTAGCTTCACGAATTTTCTCAATTTGATCTTGAGAAATATTTGGATTTTCCGCAAGACCTGAGAATGGATCTCCGGGCATCATTTTAGCCATTAAGAATACTAAAATAGATAGTATAAATAGCTGAGGGATCATTATTAATAAACGTTTAAAAATTACTTTCCACATTATGCTTCTCCTCCCTTCATAGCTACATAGTGAGTATCTGATAGTTTCTTAAGTCCATAAACTTTTCCATCTTTATCAAAGTAATCATTGTAGTTTGCTTGATATTCTTTTTCCACTTCTTCACGAATTTTCTTAATTTCTTTCGCCTTGTCTAGATCCGTTGAAGGAATAGCTGCGATAAGACGTTTCGTATAAATGTGTTGAGGGTTCTTGTAGATATCTTCACGAGTTCCACGTTCTACAATTCTACCTCTGTACATGATGTAGATATAATCACACATGTGTTTTACAACTCCAAGGTCGTGAGAGATGAATAAGTACGAAATGTTAAAATCTTTTTGAATCTTTTTCATAAAGTTTAGAACCTGAGCTTGAACTGAAAGGTCAAGTGCTGAAACAGGCTCATCAGCAACGATAAGACGTGGGTTTGATGCAATCGCACGAGCAACACCTATACGTTGTCTTTGTCCTCCAGAGAACTCAAATGGGTATTTGTAAAGAACATCTGGCCCCATACCAACGATTGATAATAATTCTAATACTCTTTCTTCAATTTTATCTTCAGAAATAGTACCGAATCCTCTTAAAGGCTCAGCTATAACATCAATAATTCTCTTTCTTGGGTTCAGAGATGACATAGCATCTTGGAAAATCATCTGAACATCTTTGTTATAGTTTAATTTTTTTCTATTAGCTTTTTTAGTAACATCTGTTCCTTTATAAGTAAGACTTCCGTCAGTGGCATTCTCTAAACCAAGAACAACCTTACCAATTGTAGTCTTACCAGAACCAGACTCACCAATAAGACCGTAAGTCTTACCTTCTTCTAATTCTAAATCTACACCATCAACAGCATGTACATAAGACTGAATCGTGTTAAAGAATCCACCACGGATAGGATAGTGAACTTTTAAATTTTCAATTTTTAACATTACTTATCCTCCTTAAAAGTGAATTTCTCGTGACATGTACATCTTACATGGTGCCCCGCTTCTACTTCATGTAGGCTTGGGTTTTCTTCGTGGCTATCAGCTGCTAGCCAAGGTACACGTGGAGCAAAACGGCATCCATTTCTATCTAAGTTTTTGATAGATGGTACCATACCTTCAATTGCATATAATTCATCAGATCCATCTCCATCAAATTGAGGGATAGATTTTAATAATGACCTTGTGTAAGGGTGCTTAGGATTTTTGAAAATTTGCTCAGCAGTTCCAAGTTCTACTACTTGTCCTGCATATAAAACGGCTACTCTATCAGCCATCTCAGCAACAACCCCAAGGTCGTGAGTAATAAGAATTACTCCTGCATGCATTTCATTTTGTAATTCTTTTAATAAATCTAAGATTTGTGCTTGAATCGTAACATCAAGGGCTGTTGTTGGCTCATCTGCGATAATAATTTTTGGTTTACAAGAAAGAGCCATAGCTATCATTACACGTTGACGCATCCCCCCAGATAATTGGTGAGGGTATTGGTTAGCACAACGAGCTGGATCAGGAATCCCTACTTGTGTTAATAATTCAATAACACGAGCCTTACGAGCTTCTTTTTCTAATTTAGTGTGGTAAATAAGCGCTTCTTCAATTTGCCATCCAATTTTTTGAAGTGGGTTTAATGAAGATAAAGGATCTTGGAAAATCATCCCAATCTCACTAGTTCTAATCTTGTTTAATTCGTCCTCTGTTAAATCTAAAAGGTTTTTTCCGTCATATAGGACTTCCCCTGTAGAACGTGTTAAGTTTTCATTGTGAAGTCCCATAACTGTTGTCGCAAGTGTAGACTTACCACACCCTGACTCTCCAACTATAGCTAATACTTCGTTTTCATATAAATCAATACTAACATTATCAACAGCGTTAAAGTATTCATCTTTAATTCTGAATGCTGTTTCTAAATTTTTAATTTCTAATAATTTTTTCACTTAGTAACTCCTTTCTTGAGCTATCTATTTCTATATTTCAATAAAATATGTTTATTCGAAACATACTATATATATAATATTAAATTTTTGCAAAAATTGCAATAAAAAACAGCGATTTTGCTGCTAAAATTAAAGAATTTTCAGAATATTTAATCCCTATTTAAAAAAAGCTTTTTAAAAGCTCTTATACATCTATTAAATCAGTTGCAACATAAGGATCTGTATCTAGTAAATCTATACCATTTCCTAATTCAAGACCGTTCATTTCCAAAATAGATTTAGTCGTAATCTGCGCTAAATCTTTAGTGTTATTTTCTAAAGAAAGGTGTGCTAGATAAATCTTCTTAGTATTTTCTCCAATTATTTTAGGCAAGTAATTAGCTGCATCCACGTTAGATAAGTGACCTAAATCAGACAAAATTCTTTGCTTTGTTTTCCAAGGATATGACGATGCCATAACCATAGATTCCTCGTGGTTAGACTCATATACAAGCACATCCGAATTCTTAATATAATCAATCATCTTATCAGAAATATAACCTGTATCTGTTAAAATAGAAAACTTCTTACCATCCGCTTCAAAAGTATAAAACTGCGGATTAACAGCATCATGACTCACTCCAAACGACCTAACAGATATCTTACCAAAATCCATTACAGCATCCTTATCAAATTGAAATTTCAAATCAGTAGAAATCTCACCTATTTGCATATTAGACCAAGTTTCTTTATTGGCATAGACTGGAATATTGTGTTTCCTAGCTAGTACCCCTACTCCCTTGATATGGTCAACATGCTCATGAGTTACAAAAATATTTTTCACATCACTAATATCACGACCAATAGCATTTAGATTCTCTACTATTTTCTTCCCTGTTAATCCAGCATCCACCAAACAGGAAAAATCACCATCTTCTATATATACAGCATTACCAGTCGACCCAGATGCCAAAATAGACATTTTCATTATTAATTCTCCTCTTTAATTCAAAGATAAAACTAATTATAGCATTTTTCTACTCATATTAAAAATTGTAACTTTCTTATAAGAATTGAATTAAATGGTGATTTAATGTAAAATTGATAGTATTATAATTTATATTGAGGTTATATTAAATGAAATTTACTACTGAAAACAAGGCTATGCTTCTTGATTTTATTATCGGTCTAGAGTGCATTTCTGAAGAATTCGATAATAAACTTGAAACAAGTTATAAAAAAATAGAAACAATAGAATTTTATAAAATATATACAGATATATTTACAGATATTAACAAACATATCTTAGACTTTGAGAAAGTATTTATTTCTCCCTTCTATCCAGTATTGCAATCTTGCTATAGAAAACTATACCAAAAATACGAAATAAACAATAAAGAAGACTTTTTAAAATTATTCTCAGCAATGTCGGAATCTGAAATAAGAAAAGTTCTAAAAATGCATCTAGAAGTGGCTTATATGTCAGATGAAGAAGCTATTAAACATATAAAATCAATGCCAGTAAAAGGTTCTATCAAGTTCTACCTACTAGAAATATTGCAAAATCCTAAAGAATTTAAAAAGAATGTAAAAAAAGTCTTTGAACTTGTGTACCCTATTTTTGAAGAACACTACCAAAAAGCAAAAATATTATTTGAGAAAAAAGAAACAGAACTTCTACAAATGGAACATGAAGATATCTATCAGGTAGCTAATAACTTTTTAGGAAGTGAAAAATTATCTACTTTACAAAAACAATACAATGGAGCAGATGTTCTTTCACTAGAAGACCTAGAAAAAGATGATAACGAAATCGAAGTAGTTCCTCTACTATTCGGAGCTAATAGAATAACAATTATAGGAAAAGGATTCGACGAAGATACTTCTTTACGTCAACACCCTACAAGAAAACCTATCTACTGTTTAGGTCTAGATTCTATACACCACTCTGAAAAAATGGTAGAAGCAGAAAAAGTAAGTAAACAGGTACTAAAAGCCCTGTCTGATGATACAAGACTTGACGTACTTAGAATGATAAGTTTCGGTCTTAACACTAATAAAAAACTTAGCAAGTTTTTCCAAGTATCACCACCAGCCATCACTTACCAAACAAACACCCTAAAAGAAGCTGGACTAATTGCAACTAGCGATGATGGAACTATGTACGTTAACACTAGAAACCTGGACGTAGCCCTTCATAAAATAGAAGATTTACTAAGCCTTAAAGGAGTAGAAAGAAAATAATATGTTAATAATATCAGAAATAATGAATATTTTTATAGTGGGTATCCTAATTTATACTCTAGTTACTTTAAAAAGACGTGGTATCAAAGGAAAATTTTTACCATCATTAATAATCACTTATATAACTCTAATCGTTATAGAAAGAATTAATTTTTACCTAATAGGGAACGGTCCACTAGCACTTGTTATCTACGCACTAGAGACAATTGTGCTTATAACATTCCTAATAACTTTAGTAAGAGCAAATAGAAGAAAATAAGGAGACACAGATGTTTATATTTAACGAAGTAGTAAACATACTAACTATATTCATTCTTGCTTACACAATTGTAAGAATCAAAAAAAGAAACATTGCTAATGCCAATGGATTAATCTACACTATGTCAGCATTTATCTTCCTGACACTAGTTGATATAATAAATACTTTCTTTATAAAAAATCCTACTCTAGATCTTTCTGTGGTTATATTAAAATTACCACTAGTCGTAATTTTAGTATTTTATTTTATAAAATTAAGAAAAAAAGGTAGCCTGTAATTTAGGCTACCTTTTTATAATATCTTTAAGATTTTTTTATACTTTTCTTTTATCGCAGAATCTATCTTAGAATCTGTAATTATACCTGTAACATTGTACAACTTGTAAAAGGCATAAAAAGCGTGAGTGTAAAATTTACTAGAATCAGCCACAACATACTTTTCAGTAGCATTGTTAAAGATTATCTCATTACACTTACCTTCTTCTTCATCAGAAATAGTAAGATTCTCAGGCTCTATTCCGTTTACTCCGATAAAAGCCTTATTAACACTTATATTAGCAAGACTTTGCTGGGTAAAATGTCCAACAAAACCTTGGGTCTTGGCTCTATAACGTCCACCTATAAAGATAAGGTCGCAATTCTTTTCTTCCTTGAACTGATCAAAAACTGTTATAGAATTGGTTACAATATTAAGGTGCTTATCTTTTATATATTCATACAAGTGACTAGTCGTTGAACCAGGTCCGATAAAAATAGTTTCATTATCATTTATCAAAGCAGCAGCTTTTCTAGCTATCTCTTTCTTTTCTTCAATCTTTACAGCAATCTTTTCTTTATAATTATCTTCCTGAAAGAATGATTTCCCCTTAGACTTAGCACCACCGTGGAACCTAATAAGATGTCCATGGTCTTCAAGTTCCTTTAAATCCCTACGAATAGTCATTTCAGCAACCTGTAAGTCTTCTGACAAGTCTACTACCTTTACAGTACCTTTTTTATCAAGTTCTCTAAGTATAAACAGATGTCTATCTGCTTTCAAAACGTTTTTTGCCAATTATTATGCCTCTAAATCAACATTGTGGAATACTTGTTGAACATCTTCACAGTCATCAAGCATTTCTAACATTCTTTCGAATTTAGCTTTATCTTCTTCGCTTAGAGTTACTTCGTTTTGAGCAATCATCGAAATCTCAGCTACTTCGAATTCTTCAATTCCTGCTGCTTTAAGAGCATCTTGCAGCTCGTGGAAGTTTTCTGGAGCACCGTAGATTACAGTTAATCCATCTTCTTCGATAATATCACGTGCATCTAAGTCAGCTTCCATTAAGATTTCTAATAACTCGTCTTCTGATTTATCAGCTACCCCGATTACAGCTGTGTTATCAAACATGTAATTTACAGAACCAGTAACTCCTAAGTTACCTCCGTTTTTACCTAAAGCTGTACGTACTTCTGCAGCTGTACGGTTTACGTTGTTTGTAAGTGTATCGATGATAACCATAGTTCCAGCAACACCGAATCCTTCGTAACGTAATTCGTCATAGTTCTCTTCAGCTCCACCTTTTGCTTTTTCGATAGCTCTATCGATAATGTTTTTTGGTACACGGTAAGTCTTAGCTCTTTCTAAAACAACACGTAGGTTACGGTTGATTTCTGGATCTGGCTCACCAGATTTAGCTGCTTGGTAAATCTCACGACCAAACTTAGCATATATCTTACTAGTATTAGCATCTTTTGCTGCTTTTTTCTCTTTAATGTTATTCCATTTACGACCCATTATTGTCGCCTCTCTTTCTTGTTATAAAATAATTTCTACTATATAATATTAGCTTATTTTTAAGCTATTTTCAAGATATATACAGAAAAAAAGAAAGCCATAAAATGACTTTCTTTTTTCATAACTAACTTGTTATATCTACTCGCCAGCCAGTTACTTTACCACTAGCATCTCTTACTGCTGTAATTACATACGAAGCATATTTTGAAGTTTCCCTAGAAACACGTACTACCTCAGTTTTAGCAAATGCATGTGCTTCTGCTTGAGTCGCAAAGACTCTACCCGTTGTTCTAGCTTCCTCAGTTACTTCTACTCGCTCTCCCCTACCTTCATTAGCATTTTCTCTTATTGCTTCTTCTATAGTAGGTTTATCTTGAGTTTGATTTCTTACATTAGTTGTTCTTACTGTTGTTACTGGTGTTGTTCTTGTTGATCGAGAAGATTCTGAGCTAGCTTCAGATGTTTCTTCAGAACTTTCTGTTGTTGATTTTGATGTTGAATTTGTTGTTGATGTGATTTGTCTTACAGTTGTAGTCCCTTGACTTCTTGATCCTGATTTAGAATCTCCAGAAGAAAAATTAAGAAAAGCTAGAACTGCTAAAGTTGACAAAATTATCAAAGTTGCAATTGTAATCAATATCTTTAATAATCTATCCATTGTTTTTCACCTCTAATTCCTTATGATTACTATTATAACACGTATTTTTTATTTGTAAAGCAAGTCCTCACATTTCCCCCTAATCTCAGATAAAATGTTGTAATAATAAGTTTTAGAAATGTTTTCTTTCTCTGTAATTTCCTTATAACTAGCGCCTTTTTTCAATAAAGAATATATTCTTTTCTCCTTATTATTTAAGGTTGCTTCCAAAGAATTTTGAACTATAAAATTTTCAAAATCTTCTTCTATATAGGACATATTAACATAATTCTCTTCCAAATCAACTACAATATCCCTATTCCTAGATACTCTTCTAATTTCATCTATTATCTTTCTTTTCATATTTGTAAAAGCAAAAGCAGGAAAATCTTCTTCACTAATATCCCCAGCTTCCAAAATTAAAAATGCTTGTAAAAATCCTTCCATAGCATAAGAATAAAACTGATCGTAATTATTTGCCCTAATATTACACTTATATAAAGCTAAACTCACCTTATCTTGATAACGTAAATATAATTCTTCAAATTTAATTTCTTGTTCATTAGTCAATTTATACATTATTTTCTCCTATCATCTTTAGTATGCTTATTATAGTATAGAAACTATCATAAAATCTATAAGAGTAGGCATAGAGTATACTTATTATCCGTTATAACTCTCAATCTTGCAGACTAATAAATATAAGAAAATATAATTATACCCTACTATAAAAAAGACTAGAGATTAAATCTCTAGTCTTTTTAACTATCATCTGAAAGATAATTATTTATCTTCTTTACGACGACGTGCTGCCATTAATCCTGCTGCTGCTAATGCTGCCGCTAATCCTGCTGGTAAAGCAGAGTTAGTTTCAGTAGTTGCTGAAGTCTTAGGTAGTGCCCCCGCTGCTGATTTTGCTTTTGGTGCCTCTGGCTTAGGCTCAGGTTTTGGCTCTGGCTTAGGCTCAGGAACCGGCACATAGTTGATTGGTGTATCCTCACCTGGGTTCGTTGGAACTGGTGGTGGGTTGTATCCTTTCGTTGGATCGTTTGGATCTACTGGTGTTAACGGTGTGTTTCCACTTGGATCTGTTGGATCTAACGGTGTGAATCCTGGTACATATGGGATTGGCGTTGTTGGCACTCCTGGTTTTCCTGGATCTGTTGGATCGTTTGGATATGGAATTGCCGGTACGTTTCCTCCTGGTACGTTTGGTATGTACTTACCTAATGGTTTGTAAACATACGTTACTGTTGATCCACCATCTACAAACTTACCTGTAGCATTAGCTGGTACTTCTACTAAGTAGTATCCTGGTACTACTTTACCTGTTGTAGTGTAGTCTTCCCCAACTTTTCCTTCTAATTTCTCAGTCGGTGCTACTGGGTTTCCATTTTCATCTACATAGTTAACTGTTACTGAAGAATCATTTACTTTGTAGTTGATTGGTGTGTTTTGTCCTGGGTTAGCAGGTACTGGTGGTGGGTTGTATCCTTTCGTTGGATCGTTTGGATCTACTGGTGTTAACGGTGTGTTTCCACTTGGATCTGTTGGATCTAACGGTGTGAATCCTGGTACATATGGGATTGGCGTTGTTGGCACTCCTGGTTTTCCTGGATCTGTTGGATCGTTTGGATATGGAATTGCCGGTACGTTTCCTCCTGGTACGTTTGGTATGTACTTACCTAATGGTTTGTAAACATACGTTACTGTTGATCCACCATCTACAAACTTACCTGTAGCATTAGCTGGTACTTCTACTAAGTAGTATCCTGGTACTACTTTACCTGTTGTAGTGTAGTCTTCCCCAACTTTTCCTTCTAATTTCTCAGTCGGTGCTACTGGGTTTCCATTTTCATCTACATAGTTAACTGTTACTGAAGAATCATTTACTTTGTAGTTGATTGGTGTGTTTTGTCCTGGGTTAGCAGGTACTGGTGGTGGGTTGTATCCTTTCGTTGGATCGTTTGGATCTACTGGTGTTAACGGTGTGTTTCCACTTGGATCTGTTGGATCTAACGGTGTGTGTCCTGGTACATATGGGATTGGCGTTGTTGGCACTCCTGGTTTTCCTGGATCGTTTGGATCGTTTGGATATGGAATTGCCGGTACGTTTCCTCCTGGTATGTTCGGTACGAAGCTTCCTAGTTTTTCGTATACATATGTTACAGTTGTTTCACCATCTACAAACTTACCTTTAGCTTCTCCTCTTGTTTCAATTAAGATGTATCCTTGGATTACTTTAGGTGATGTTGTGTACTCTGTTCCTACTTTTCCTTTAGCTGTATCTCTTGGTGAAAGTACATTTCCATCTTTATCTACATAGTTTACGATTAAGTTTGCATCGTTTACTTCGTAGTTGATTGGCGTGTCTTTTCCTGGATCAGCTGGTACTGGTGGAACATATCCTTGAGTTGGATCTCCTGGTACTACTGGTACTAGTGGGTTTCCATTTGGATCTTTTGGTGTTGTTCCTGGTACGTGTGGAATCACTGGATATCCTGGATCTGTTGGAACACTTGGTTTTGTTGGATCGTTTGGATCATTTGGATATGGTTTGTCTCCTGGGAATGGAGTGTTTGGTGTGAATCCTTCTGGTATATTTGGTACATACTTACCTAATTCACGGTAGATAACCACTTCTGTTGTGTCTTTATCTGAGTATACTACTCCTGATTTTTCTGCAACTTCTTTCTTATCTGCGATGTATCCTGTGATTAGTGGTGACGGTACTTTGTCGAATGTTGTATCCGTTGATGTCCAGTCTCCGTATGTAATTTCTCCAGTTACTAGGTTAACTTTTGCTGTACGTTTGAATGTTACTGTTTCTGAAACTGGTTTAGATGCTTCTTTTCCATCTTCATACTTGTACTCAACAGTTCTTGTTACTGTTTCTTCAGTTACAAGATCCTTAACTGAATCTGGCCACTTAGGTCCATTTGGATCTTTTGGATCTACTGGCTCACCTGGTACTGGTGGCTTAGCATTTGGATCGTTTGGATCAGTTGTAGGCACTACACGTTCTTTCAGTACAACTGTAAATGTTTGATCTACTGACTTATCTTTGTCGAATACTTTTTCACTTCCTCCAAAGTCATCGCTGATTACTTCGTATCCTGCTACTAAGTATCCTGTTAACGTAGTTCCATACTTAGTTCCACTAATTACTTCATTAGATTTACCGTTTTCTGGTACTGTCGTTAAGTTTTGACCTTTATCTGTTACGAAGTTAATGTTTGCTTTTTGGTCATCAATTTCGTAGTTGATTGGTGTGTCTTTTCCTGGATCAGCTGGTACTGGTGGTGGGTTGTATCCTTTCGTTGGATCGTTTGGATCTACTGGTGTCAGTGGGTTTCCATTTGGATCTTTTGGTGTTGTTCCTGGTACATATGGTACTGGTGGTAAGTCAGTTCCTGGTACTGTTGGATCTTTAGGATCGTTTGGATATGGTAGTGGATCGATTGGATCGTATCCTCCCGGTACGTTCGGTACGTAGCTTCCAAGTTTCTTGTACGTTACTACTTCTTCAGTATCTGCATCAGTCGCTTGTACTCCTGCTTTTTCTGTTACTGTCGCACGGTCTGCTACATATCCTGTTAATAATGGTGTTGGTACTTCATCAAATGTTGTATCTGTTGATGTCCAATCTCCGTAAGTCACAACTCCAGTTACTAAGTTTACTTGTGCTGTACGCTTAAATGTTACAGTTTCTGATTTTGGTTCAGGTGCTTCAGTTCCATCTTCTTTAACGTATCTTACTGTTCTAGTTACAGTTTCTTCCGTTACTAAGTCCTTAACTGAATCTGGCCACTTAGGTCCCTCTGGATCGTTTGGATCTACTGGTTGTCCTGGAACTGGTGGATTCTTAGGATCTTTTGGATCTGCTGGAACCACACGCTCTTTAACAACAACTTTGTACTCTTGAGATACATTTCCATCTTTATCAGCAACGCTGTCAAATGTACGGTCTGTTGGGTAATCGTTAGAGATTACTTCATATCCTTTAGAGTGAAGTTTCTTAACTGTATCCTCAACATCAGTTACTCTGTTGAATCCTTTTCCTGCTTCTCCTGTATCAACTACCGCTCCAGATACTGGGTTACCTTCTTCGTTAACGAAACGAGTTACAGCAACTTGAGAACCATCTTTAACATATACAATTGTTGTATCTTGTGTTGGGTCTGTTGGCACTGGTGGTAAGTTGTACCCTTTCGTTGGATCGTTTGGATCTACTGGTGTCAGTGGGTTTCCATCTGGTCCGTAAGGAACTGTTCCTGGTACATCTGGAATTGTTGGAGGAGTTGTTCCTGGTGTGTTAGGGTTTGGATATGGAATTGGATTAACTGGAGTTTCTCCTGGAGGTACGATTGGTACCCAAGCTCCTAATGGGTTGTAGATTACAGTTTCTGTAATATCCTTATCTTCTGCTCCTACAGTTGCAGATTCTACTACATCCTTAGTTGGTACAAACTTGTCAATTGCTGGAGAAGTTTTCTCTGCAAATGTCTTGTCTGCTGTCCAAGCTCCATATGTAATTTCTCCTGTTACTAAGTTAACTTCTGCTGTACGAGTGAACGTTACAGTTTCTGTTACTGAGTCCGCAGCCTTAGTTCCATCATTGTATAGATAGTTGATTGTACGAGTTACAGATTCTTCTAAACTGAAGTCTGCTGGGTACTTAGGTCCATCAGGATTGTTTGGATTAATTGGTTGTCCTGGTTTTGGTGTATCAGGTTGTCCTGGTTGTACTGGTACTACTTTTGGTTTCACCACTACTGTGAACTCTTGAGATACATTTCCATCTTTATCAGGTGTCTTATCGAATTTAGCACCTGGTGTGTAATTATTAGAAATTACTTCATATCCTTTGTTCTCTAAGTCTTTGATTGTATCAGCTACATCTTGATCCTTAGTGAATGGAGTTTCTACATCTCCAGTATCTACTACTGATGGTGCTACTCCTGTTGTAGTTGCATTTCCGTCTTTGTCCGCAAGAACAAACTTAGTTGTTGCAACTTGTGAAGAATCCTTAACATAGTTAATTACTGTGTCTTGAGTAGGATCAGTTGGCACTGGTGGTGCTTGGTATCCTTGTGTTGGATCGTTTGGATTCACTGGTGTCAGTGGGTTTCCATCTGGTCCGTAAGGAACTGTTCCTGGTACATAAGGTACTGGTGGTACATCTGTTCCTGGTTTGCTTGGATCGTTTGGATTGTTTGGATATTTCTTATCAGTTAAATCACCTGGAGGTGTTACACCTGGAGGTAATACTGGTTTCCATGATCCTAGTGGAGTGTAGATTACTTTTTCAGTTATATCTGCATCTTCAGCGTTAACTTCAGTTGCTTTAACTTCCACTACAGTCGCGATGTATCCTGCCAACGGTTTAACAGGAATCTTCTCAAATGTTTGAGCTGGTGTCCAGTCTCCGTACTTAATTTCTCCTGTTACTAAGTTAACATCTGCTTTACGCTCAAAGTTCTTAGTTTCTTCTTCAGTTGGGAATGCTTCTGATTCCACTCCTGCATCAACTTTAACATACTCAACTGTACGTTTAACTTCTTCCGTTAACTTGAAGTCTGTTGGATACTTAGGTCCATCAGGATTGTTTGGATTTACTGGTTGTCCTGGTTTTGGAGTATCAGGTTGTCCTGGTGTTACTGGTGTAACTTTCTCACGTACTACTACTGTAAACTCTTGAGATACATTTCCATCTTTATCTGAAGTTGTATCGAACTTACCACCTGTTGGATAGTCGTTAGAAATTACTTCGTAACCTTTATCTTCTAAAGCTTTAATTGTATCAGCTACATTTTGGTCTTTAGTGAATGGTTTTTCTGCATCTCCAGTATCTACTACTGATTCCGCAACTCCTTCTCCATCTTTCGTATCTTTAACGAATTTAGTTACAGCAACTTGAGATCCGTCTTTAGTGTATACGATTGTTGTGTCTTGAGTAGGGTCAGTTGGCACTGGTGGTGCTTGGTATCCTTGTGTTGGATCATTTGGATTTACTGGTGTCAGTGGGTTTCCATCTGGTCCGTAAGGAATTGTTCCTGGTACATGAGGAATTGTTGGAGGTGTTTCATTACCTGGTTTTGTTGGGTCCTCATCTTTTGGATCTGGGTATGGTTTTGGATTTAGGTCTGTATTAGCTGGAGGTGTTACACCTGGAGGTAATACTGGTTTCCATGATCCTACTGGTGTGTAGATAACTACTTCTTTAACATCTGCATCTTCAGCGTTAACTTCTTTAGCATCTACTACTTTTCTATCAGCAACATGTCCTGCTACTGCTTTAACTGGTACTTCTGCAAATGTTTGAGCTGGTGACCAGTCTTCGTATGTTACTTCTCCAGTTACTAAGTTAACTTTAGCTACACGAGTGAAGTCTTTCTTCTCTGCTGGTGTTGATACTAAGTTAGCTGGTACTGGTGTTCCATTACTGTACTTGTACTCAACTGTACGGTTAACTTCTTCTGTTACCTTGAAGTCTGCTGGGTACTTAGGTCCATCAGGATTGTTTGGATTTACAGGTTGTCCTGGTGTTGGAACAGGTGTTCCTGGCACTTTTGGATCTACTGTTGTTACTTTTTGACGTAATACAACTTCAAATTTTTGGTCTTCTGCTGTGTTAGTGTCAAAGTTTGGATCGATCTTAGCATCAGTAACTAACTCATATCCAAGTCCTTCATACTTAGCAATCGTTTCTGCTGTTGTGTATGTGATTGGAGTAGATGACTTACCTGTTAATGTTGCTTTATCTTCGAAGTCTTGTACTTCTAAGATTTTACCAGAAGTTTCATCTTTGAATGTTACTACTGCACGTTGGTCTTCTGGCGTGTAAGTAACTGTTACTGTGTAATCAGTTGCTAATGGATCGATTTCATCAGTTCCATCAACTGTTGATTTATCTGGTTTGTATCCTGGTACATTTGGTGATTTAACATCTCCGAATGTGTTATCAGGAGAAGTCCATGGCGTACTTGTAATTGGTTGCCCTGTAACTTTATCTACTGTATTTGTACGTGTGAATGTTAAAGTTTCAGTTGCATCTGGTGCTACTGTTGTTCCTTTATCATCTACATACTTAATAGTACGTGTTACTTCTTCATTTTGTACTACTGGCTCAGTAGCGTGTGTTAAGTAAACATTGTATGTTTGCTCAGTGTTGATATCTGTATCGAAGTTAGGGTTAGCTGTTGTAAACTCATCTACAACTAGTTTGTAACCTTGAGCTACGTAATCAGCAATTGTTGCTGCTGTATCATAAGTAATATCAGCATTAGCGTTACCTTCTAATGTAGGTGCTGTATCTTTGTTATCAACTTTTAGTTCTACTGGTGTTCCAGTGTAAATGTCGAAGTATCTTACTTTCGCAATTTGTTTCTCTGGTAAGTAAACTACATAAACATTAACATTATCTGTATCATCAGAAGTAACTTCTGATACTAATGGTACATATTCCCCTACGTTAATCTCATCAACTTTTGTATAACGTCCAACTGTTTGTTGGTTAGTTGGTGACATGTAAGTGTGAGTTGCTGTATCTGTTCCGTTAGCATCTGCTTGGTAGTTGTTTAATACTACTTGAGCTTTGTACCCTTCAATTGTTGGAGAGATAACTGCATTCATCTTCTCGTTAGCTTCGTTAACTGGTGTCCAAGCTCCTATTACTACTGTACCAGCTGCAAATGTTGTTCCTACTGGAATAGCATCTCCAACTTTGTAAGTTTTACCTGCTGCATCAGTTATTTCTGTTGATGTAACGATTGGCTCTTCAGTAGTAACTTTTGATCCACTAGCGATGAAGAAGTCACGAGTGTAAGATAATGTTTGAGTAGTTTTAACTTCTTTGTTATCTACACGGTATAGCGGTTCGTTGTTAGCATACGTAGCTTCAACATCTGGTCCTGCTGCTTTAGAATCATCAGCAAATACACCTTTATCTCCGTATACATAGTGAATTGTACGAGTGATAGATGCTTCAGATACTGGAATTACTGTTGGAATGTATTTAGCTTCCCCGTAGTCTTTTCCGTATTTAATTGTAACTTCATCAGCGTCATTACGTACATCATAGTCAATATCAGGTTGGCGAATTGATACTCCTGTACCTTCACCTACGAATCCTGCTTCTGGTGTGAATGTTACAACACCTGTTGCTTGATCTAGCTCATACTTACCTTCTCCAGCAATTACTATTAATGTATCAGATAGAGTAGTGTATGAACGTGGTACGCTCGTTACTTCTCCTGAATCTGGATTAATGTGAGTAGCATTTGGTAATGGTAATTGGTTTAGTGGAGTTTCTGCAACTGCATAGTTGTTATAAGTGTTTCCACCTAATGTAATAGATGAACCTTGTGGCGTGAATGTATCTGCTGTAGTTGCTGATACTAACGTTGCTAATCCATTATTTCCAGATGTTCTATCGTGTACTACTTGTCCTTCTGTGAACGTAACATTGTTATACGTTAATCCTGCATTAGCTACGAATGGTACTACTACCTCAGCTCCTGCTGGAATTGGTTGTCCTTGAGGGATAGTTTGTTCAACACCATTTACTTTTACAATAACGTTTGATGGAGCTTTTGGATATTCTCCATTTAATATAGCACCTGCTGGTACTGTATCTCCATTTACATAACGAACGTTGTTAACAACAACAGATCCTGATAATACACGCTTACCTGCAACTGATGTTCCTGCTGGTACTTCATCAGATGGACGATCAGCTGACTCTACTTGTTTAAATACTACTGGTTCTTTTGTATTTAAGATTACGTGTTTGTTATTGATGTAAACTTCTTCCGCACCTTCACCAGAATCAGTTTCGATAGTTCCAAATACTGGAATTTCTGGTTTAGCTGTTTGTACTTTACCTTGTAAATCAGTAGTCTTAGTATCTTCACCAATTGGCTTAACATCAACTACAGTTGGTACATATACAGAGTCCATAGAAACACGACCATTAATCTTCTTAGAATCGTTTACATTGTTTGTAATAACGTCTTTTTGTGCTAACTCTCCTTCTCCTGCTAATCTAGCAGCTTCATCAAGAGTTGTTTGACTAGCTTCCCATCCAGTTGAGTTACGGTTAGTATCCCAAGCACGGATCGCAATACCTTTAGCTGTACCTACATATCCCGCTTCTGGATCGAATGTAATTTCTAAGTTAGTTAACGTTCCTGATGGAACAGTCTTAAGAGTATAAACCCCTACTTTGTTGTTTAATGAGTCATACTCAGTTAACTCTTGTAAGTAGTATTCTGTTGTATTGTTTAATGGGTTTGTTACCTTAACAGCTGTACCTAAAGTATTTCCTTTAGCATCTTTAACTGTAACTTCTTGTCCGTTGTAGATTGTATTTCCTTTAGCATCTGTAATATTTACATTGTTTCCAGTTGGTTCTTCACTAGCCACTACAGAATCAGTTATAACAATTTGTGGTTTTGTATAAGTAGTATCAATCTCAGCCCATTGTTTGAAGTCTGGAGATACTTTACCATTTGCTGTGAAGAAAGCATTTACTGGTGTCGTGAATTTTTGAGTTTGATCTTGGTAATCTTTAGTTTCTGCTCTAGAACCACGAGGTAAGTGCGTAACATTAGTTTGGAAATCTTCTACTTCCCCCGTTGAAGCAACACCTGTAGGAGTATTTAACTCATCTGCAGTAAGAGATATACGCACACGAACACCTGCAGTATCAACAGAAGTATTTAATAATTGTGGAGTATTCTTGAATACTATGTCATACGTTCCATCTGCCTTAATTGTTGTTAATTCAGATGCTTCATAAGTTTGGAACTTACCATCGTTGTTAAAGTCTACCCATGCACGAACATAAGCTGTATCATTGTTTTGTCCAAGGTGAGCTTCCACACCTTCTAATCTATATTCTGTATCCGTTGCTTGACGTAACGTATATCCTGGTTGGTATCCAGCAATTCCCTTATTCTTTTCTTTTAATCTATTTTCATCTACTAATTGTGCTTCACCTTCATCTGGTAAACTTCCCACACCAATAGCTTGGTTAGCTACGTTGTAGATACCAATTAAAGTAGTTCCATCTTTTTGAAGAGTAATTGCTTCATTGTTTGTTAATGCTTTAGTAGAACCATCTGCTAATGTAAGAACTGCAATACCATTACTGTTAATAGTATAAGTTCCCTTAGTACCATCTGCAGTAGTAACACTATCTCCAGCTTTTAATTCAGTTTCTTTGTAGTCATTTGTATATACAACATCATCAAGTACCCAAGCTCCTTTAGGATCCGATCCAATTGTTTGGAAATCAGGGTCCGCTGGTGTTGAACCTAAGTATGGTTGTGTATGAACTTTTACTATTTGCTTATCTGGATTATTAGGGTCTGGTGTTACTGTTTCAAACTCACCAATCATGTGCTGAGCATCACCATAAGAAAGCGGTGCATCCCCACCATCATACACTACGAAACCAAATGTTGCAGTTTGCGCACCAGATGTATTGATGTAAACAGATAAGTTCGATACATTACGTGAAATACCTACTGGTACCGTATCTGGGTTGGCCAGACCTATGAACCTTGTTAATGCTGGTCCAAAAACCTTACTTCCGTATAATTCAGATTCATCAGTTGATGTTGCATCAGTCCATTCAGTTGCCTCATAACCTGCAGCTTTGAAAAGTCCTAACGGTCTTCCTAAAGTACCTTGGTGGTTTGTGTTAACTTTAGTAGCTACACCCGCATTAGCCATAGACAAGTTCATGAATCGTTCCCAGTTTGTTCCGTCTGTCTCAAATTGCACTACTTCATTATGGTGTGCTTCTTCAGAGTCAGAAGCAATTACGTTTACCGCAACTGGTCTACCATTGTAAGATGCTGATACAGCAAATGTTACCCCTATATTTGAATCATCACGAGTTGGAGAAAAGGCAACAAGTTTTTCTCCTAGGTTGAACCCAGATTTAGCCATGTTAGAATATCTAGGGTCCTGTGGTGTTAATACTACATCTGCTGTAAAATTACCACCGAATTCATTAATAACTCTACGAACAAGTGCTCTAGAGTGGTTACTTATTTTTCTAGTAACTACTGGACTTTCTCCAGCTTGTGGTACATAGTTAGCATCAACTTCTTTGGCTTTTTGAATACCATTTTCCACCCAAGTTACATATCTAAGTGGTGAGAAGTTCGGTTCTTGTCCTGCATCCAATCTTGTTTGGTCTTCTGCAGTCCACTCACCGTAATTACGCAGAGCATTCACAGATTCTCCTGTTGCAGTTTTATTACGGTCAGTCGCAACTGGTTTAGACGCTAAATTAGTTACCGTTGCTGTTAACACATATCCATCAACTTTCGTAGGTACAGTAAACTTCATACCTTCTTGAAGAACTTCAAAGTATCTACCACCATTAGATGTATTTCCATCCATGTATATACGTTGTGCATATCTAGCTACACCACGGTCTCGCCATTCTTGCGAATCAGACTTGATTATTCTTCCGTCAGTTAATGTGATATCACGAACACCATTTACTTCAGGTCCTGCTTTAGATCCATCTTTGTATGTAATTGTAGCTGATGTGAAATCAAACCAGTTAATTGTTTCTTTTAACTGATCATTATTTAAATCACCTTGGTGAGTCGTAACTGTGTTAAGACTATCAATAGTTGATTTCCCACCGTTAGAAAACTCAACAGTTACACTTCCATCTGCATTAACTGTTATTTTATCTGATAAATCTAATGAAGGGTTGGCAGTTTTAACTTCTTTAATAACTGTTAATTTTTCTTCTTCAGTAAGTTTTCTGATATCCCTAACAATCGTTGTTTTAGGGTTCGTTAAAGGAACTTGTGAAGACGCTGCAGTAGGTGCATCTTCTGCTACTGGTGGTTGCTCAGTATCAGTTAAAGCACGACGAGAACGTACTTTTGGTGCATCATCTTCTTTTCTAGTAGCTACTGGTAGGGCCTTAGTAACCTTGAAATCGAAAACATTATTTTCTACATCATTCTCTAATAGAGTTTTAAGAATAGAAGTTGGCTCTCCATCTGCTAATCTGTATCCTGCTAAAGAATCAGTTTCTAATTTAGGAGATGCTTGTACTTTGAAAGTTTCAGCTTCCTCTTTAGCTTTTTTACTAATTGTCGCTAAATCGTGAGTTTGAGTGTGTACAACAGTATTAGTCGCAACATCAGTGTAAGTTACTTTGTAAGTTAACTCTGCTCTACGACTAGTTTCTTCAGCTTTTGGAGCATCTTCTTTTTTAGTTTCCACTTTAGGAGCTTCAGATGGACCTTCTTTAGCTTTCTCTACAGTTGTAGTCTCATCTTTTGGTGCTTCAGTTGTAACTTCTTCTGCTTTAGGAGCAGTAGTTGTTGCTGGTGCTGTCGTAGTTTCTTCTTTTGGCGCTACCTGACTAGTTGCTGATGATGTAATCGCATCCGCAATCTTTTCAGCTGCAGTTGTTACTACTGTCGTTTCAGGTGTTGTCACCTTGTTGTCACTAGCTTGAGCTGCTGTCCCTGCGAAGAAAATACCAATTAATACCGATGCGGCACCAAATGAATATTTCTTAATCGTGAAACGTTGTTTTGTTTCATTATGCTTATTAAACATTCGACTTTTTCCTTTCATATAACTTAATATTTTTATCATAGTCCATAATTTGCCTATGATAATCACTTAAATTTTAACAAAAATATACCTTTAAATCAACCATAAAATCAGCAAATGAAGCTATATTAATATTTTTAAAGTATTTTTATGTTTAAAACAAAAAAAGACTAGAGATTAAATCTCTAGTCTTTTAACTTTCAGCCGAAAGATAATTATTTATCTTCTTCTTTACGACGACGAGCTGCCATTAATCCTGCTGCTGCTAATGCTGCTGCTAATCCTGCTGGTAACGCAGAGTTAGTTTCAGTTGTAGCTGAAGTCTTAGGTAATACTCCTGCTTTAGCTACTTTCTTAGCTGGTGCTGCTGGTTTTGTAGTTGGCTTAGCTGGCTCAACTGGAATTTCTAATGTTGGTAACTCAACTGTTGGGAAGTCAGATGGTACTTCAGTTACTACGTTTGGTACGTAAGTAATTGGAGTGTCTTCTCCTGGGTTAGTTGGTGTTGGTGGTACATATCCTTTCGTTGGATCGTTTGGATCTACTGGAGTTAATGGGTTTCCATCTGGACCAACTGGAACGAATCCTGGCACGTAAGGTACTACTGTTGTTGGTACTCCTGGTTTTGTAGGATCTGTTGGATCGTTTGGATATGGTACTACTACTACACTTCCATCTGGTAATTCAATTACGAATTCTCCGATTGGTGAGTAAGTTACAACTTCTTCAACATCTGCATCTGTAGCTGTTAATCCAGATTTAGCTGCTACTTCTGCTTTATCAGCTAGGAATCCTGTTACCACTGGTGATTTCTTAGCGTCAAATGTAGTATCGTTGTTAACTGCAGTCCACTCTCCGTATGTTGGTACTCCTGTTACTAAGTTAACTTCAGCGTCACGTGTAAATTCAACTTTATCAGTTACAGTTGGAGCTGCTTCTGTTCCATCTTCTTTAACGTAAGTTACTGTTTGGTTAACTACTTCTTTAGTTACTAATTGGTCAACACCTGCTGGCCACTTAGGTCCGTTTGGATTATTTGGATCTACTGGCTCACCTGGCTTAGCTCCTGGAGTTACTGGTACTACTAATGGTACTAGTACTACTTTGAATTCTTGATCCTTAGTAGAATCTTTATCAAATTTCTTGTCTCCTGCTGCGAATTCATCAGTTGTTACTGTGTATCCTTGTTTGATGTAATCTTCTAACTTAGTTTCGTATGCTGTTGTTGGAATGTTAGTTGCAGAGTCTCCTTTTTCAGTTACTGTTGCATCTGTTTTTCCATCTTTAATGAATACGATGTTAGCTGTTTGCTTGTCGATTACGTAACGGATTGGTGTATCTGGTTGTCCACTTTCTGGTGCTGGTGGAGCTTCGTATCCTTTAGTTGGATCTTGTGGATCAACTGGTAGTAATGGACGTCCATTTGGATCTACTGGAGTGTATCCAGGCTCGTATGGTACGTTTGGCTTGTTATTTTCATCTACTTGAGTTGGATCTTTTGGATCGTTCTTGTATGGTACTTCTAATGTTGGTTTTTCTGGGAATTCGATGATGTATTTACCTACTGGTCTGTATGTAACAACCTCAGTAATGTCATCTGCATCTCCTTTAACACCAACTACTGCTGGTACTTCTGCTCTATCAGCTAAGTATCCTTCTACTACTGGTGATTTAACTGCTGTAAATGAATCTGTTGTATCAGCTGCCCAGTCACCTTCAGTAATTACTGTTGTTACTAAGTTAACTAAGTTAAGGATAGCTGGACGGTGGTAACCAAGTTTTTGTTCAGCTTTAGGTGCTACTGTTTCACCTTTTTCGTTTACGTAGCTAATTGTACGTACTACTTCTTCCTTAGCTAAAACATCCTTGATGTTGTCAGGCCATACTGGTCCTTCTGGGTCGTTTGGATCTACTGGCTGTCCTGGCTGAGCATCTGGTTTTAATGGAATGATACGCTCTTTAAGAACAACTTTGAATGTTTGAGTTGCTGCTTGTTCATCTGATTTTGTATCAAATTTGTGGTCTAAGTTAGCTCCATCAAATGTATCTGATACTACTGCGTATCCTTGTTTTTTGTATTTAGCTAATTCAGCTTTGTAAGCATCTTCTGAAATTGCTCCTTCAGATTTACCTGCTTCGTTTAATGTTGAAAGTACAGTTCCGTCTTCTTTTTCGAATGTAATGATCGCTTTTTGGTCATTTGCTACATAACGAATTGGAGTATCTTTACCTGGGTCTGTTGGCACTGGAGGTGCTACATATCCTTTAGTTGGATCGTTTGGATCTACTGGTGGTAAGTCATTTCCGTTTTCATCTTTTGGAGTGTATCCTTCTACGAATGGTACGTTTGGTTTACCGTTTGGATCTAACTTAGTTGGATCTTGTGGATCGTTTGAGTATGGTGTTTCAGAAGCTGGTTTCCCTGGCTCTTCAACGATGTATTTACCTACTGGTTTGTAAGTTACAACTTGTTTGTCATCTGCATCAGTTGCAGTAACATCTTTAGTTGCGATTTCTGCTTTATCAGCTACGAATCCTGTTACTACTGGTGATTTCTTAGCGTCAAATGTCTTATCAGCATTTACTGGAGTCCAGTCAGAGTAAGTAACTTCTTTAGTTGCTAAGTTAACTGTTGCAGTTCTTGTGAATTCAACTTTGTCAGTTACAGTTGGAGCTGCTTCTGAACCATCAGTTGATTTAACATATTTAACTTCTTGGTTAACTTCTTCTTTTAATGCTTCTAATTTGTCCTTAACATCTTGTGGTAATTGAGGATCGTTTGGATCAGTTACTGTAATAACTTTTTCTTTTAATACTACTTCGAAGTTTTGGTCAACTTTAGCGTCTTTATCGAAAGTTTTATCTGCAGTTTCAAAGTTGTCAGATACTTTTTCGTATCCTTGAGCTAATAATTCTGCTAATTTAGCTGCGTATGCAGTTGAAGAAATTGAAGTTGCTGATTTACCAGTTTCTGGTACTGTTGCTAATGCATCAGTTGCTCCTTCTTTCTTGAATACGATGTTAGCTTTTTGATCGTCAGCTTTGTATGTTACAACGTGAGTGTGTTGTGCATCTGTATCTTCCGCTAAAACTGGAGTTTCTGCGATTTCAGCTTTGTCAGGAGTGTATCCTTCGATTGCTGGTGAAGGTACTGCATCAAATTTAAGTGTTGTAATCCATGGAGTGTAAGTTACTTCTTTAGTTACTAAGTTAACTTTTGCAGTTCTTGTGAAGTCTACTGTTGTAGTATCAGTGTCTGCTGCTTTAGATCCATCTTCGTATTTGTATTCGATTGTTTGAGTAACTTGTTCTGCAAGTTTTTCTAACTTATCTTTGATTTCTTGTGGTAGGTCTGGATCGTTTGGATTAGTTACATCGATAACTCTTTCTTTTAATACAACTTCGAATGCTTGATCTACTGTTGCATTGTTATCGAAAGTCTTGTCAGAAGTTTCTACTACTGTTGTTCCAGTTGAAGTACCGAATCCGTCAGTTACTACTTCATATCCTTGAGCTACTAATTCTTTTAATTTAGCTGCATATTGAGCTGGTGAAATAGCTGTAGTTGCTAATCCTTGCTCAGTTACATTTCCTAAGTTAGATTTATCTTCTTGCTTAGTGAATGTAATGTTAGCTTTTTGTGCTACGTCGTAGAAGTATTCAGCAAAGATTGTATCAGCTGCTAATTGACCTTTTAAGTTTGTAGGTTCTTTAACTAAAATGTAAGTGAATCCATCTTTTTCGATTACTTCTGGTCTAGTCGTTACTGGAGCTTCTCCTGTTACGTCATAGTCTTTTCCTACTACGTGGTCAAAGTTTGGATTGTTTTGGTTGTATCCTCTGTATGACGTTCTTGCAGTTGGTCTTAATTCGTTTCCACGTGTGTCTAAGTATCTTACATCAACACGTCCGAATGCTAATTCTTTGTATTGAGCAACTAAGTTAGCTGTTTCTGGTCTAAGTACATCAGCTGTTTTTGTTGGTGTGAATTGGCTATCTTTAGCGTATGAAACGAATTGGTAAAGTTTACCATCAGTTCCTTTTACGATGTAAGGTGCTGTTACGTCTAGTGTTGTAACTCCTCCAGCCTCTGTTGGAGTAGGTTTAATGTTCTTAATGTCTGCTTCAGTTACGATTGTAGTGTTAGCAGTTGGTGCTGATGAAGAGAATCTATCTCTATTAATTACTGTTCCAGATAAGATACCTTCTGTTGTATCAACGATAGGTGTTGATCCAAAGATTTCAGCTCCTGTATCTTCAGTTACAATACGTAATAGTAATTCTGCAGTGTGTTGTCTCTCATCACCTGTTGAGAATCCGTTAGCTGGGTATCTAATAGCCCATCCAACATTACCTGTATTATCAATTGATGGCGTTCCATCTGCTGCTGTTAATCCAGTTGCTGCGATTGCTGCTTCTGCTGGTGAAGCTATAGATCTATCACCTTTTTCAATAGCTGCTTTTAATAGGGCTTGTGTATCAGTAGAGAAGATACGACGAGCTCCCTTGTCAGGGTTGTTCCCTTGTAGGTAGAAGTTGTATGCCGTCTTAGCTGCTAATTCTCCTTCTACTACTTTAAATGTAACTTTGTTGTCTGTTACAGATACAACTTGAACTTTTGGTGCAAGACCACCAGTTGTATTTAAGTAAACATCGTTCTGATTAGCTACCATTGGGTATTGAGTTGCTGCGATTGCGAATGGTGTTGTAGGTCCTGTTGATACGAATTTAGAGAATTCTGTATCATTTAATGTTACATCAAATGTTCCACCTGTTGGTAGAGCGTTCTCTCCCATAGTTAGTCCAACAGTTGTTTCCATTCTGTTGATAGTTTTATTTGGATTTAGGTAGATTGTTCCCCAGTTAGATACTGTAAATGGACCAGATGTTCCGTCTATAGAAGTCTCAGGCGCCTTAGAATATGGTAACTCTAATACTTCTACACCATCTACATATACTCTACCTGTTAAAGATTTCTCTTTTGATACTGGTGGAAGTGCTAGGGCAGCATTTTGAACTTCGAAGTATAATCTCATGTTTTCTAAAGCTTCAACGTTTGAGTTAAATACATAAGTATATACAGTTGTAGCCCCTTGGAATGGGATGTTAGCTGCTAATTTATCGTCTAGAGTTGTTCTGTTACTAGAAGCTGCTGTTACAGCAGTAACTTTTTCAGTATTTACAGCTACTAGCGAATCTTGTTCTACTGTACCTCTTTCAGCCTTAAGTGTTCCATAAATGTACTCTTGGTTTGTAGATTTTAATTGTAAAACAGGAGATAAAGCTACTCCAGTGAATAAGTTTTCAAATTTAATATCTAGAGTGTCTCCAGCCTTGTATTTACCTACTGGAATTTCGATATCCATAGTAATATTTGCTACTGGGTCTTCAGATATATTTCCAGTTCTTGGATCTGTATCTTTTACTTCTCCTGTAGCATTAACGATTAATCCGTTAACGTTTTTATCGTTTGCTGAGTCAACTGAAGATGCTGTTGGAGCTGCTTCTGCAACTGGTGGTTGTTGTTCAGTATCTACTGAACGACGAGTACGTGTTTTTGGAGCTGCTTCTTCTGCTGGTTTTGTTTCAGTTACAGCTGGTGCTGTAGTAGTTGCAGCTGGTGTTGTAACTGAAGATGCTTCTTCTGCTGGTTTAGCAGCTGGTGCTGGTGTTTGGTTTACAGCTGGTGATGTAATAGCTTCTGCTACTTTATCAGCAGCTGTTGGTGAAGCTGGTGCTACTACTGCTGGTTGTTCAGTAACAGGTTTTGTTTCACTTGCTTGAGCAGTTGCTCCAGCGAAGAAAATTCCGATTAGTACTGATGCAGCACCAAAAGAATATTTCTTAATGGTGAAACGTTGTTTAGTTTCATTGTGTTTGTTAAACATTTTGTATTTCCCCTTGTTTGTTTTCTTCAATAATTAAATCTTATGTTCTGTCCTTAAATTAACTTAATCCTTAAACAGTGTTTTAATTTTACCAAAAGTTAAACTTAAAATCAAGCATAAACCTCGCAATTGAAGCTATTTTTTTTTTTTTTTTCTTTTAAGTCTAATTTAAAGTAACGTTTTCAGGCTTTTCTTTATATAATTTCACTTACAATCCCTTTGCTTCTATGCTTTCTTATCCGTTTTCAAAAGGCAGTAGATATGGTTTTCTATAAATATATTATAAAATTATATCAAGTTTTCAATTTAAAAATCTCTTATTCACTATTTTAATATAAATTTAACGATTTAAGGTTCGATTTGTCAGAAAACTTATATTTAAACCTATTTCTAATAAAAAATAGACTAGAGATTTCTCTCTAGTCTATTTTGCTATTATGAACAATATATTATTTTTCTTTACGACGACGAGCTGCCAATAATCCTGCTGCTGCAAGTGACGCTGCTAATCCTGCTGGTATAGCAGAGTTAGTTTCAGGTGTTGTTGCTGAAGTCTTAGGTAATTCTCCTGCTACCTGTGCTTTTTTAACTGGTTTTGCTGGAGTTTTCTTAGTAGTTACTTTAACTTCTGGCTTAGCTGACGTCTTAACTACTTTACGGTATACGTGTACTGTGTTTCCATCTTTGTCAACTGTAGTCTTACCTGTGAATTCGTATCCTGGCACGTTTGTGTTTGGTTTTT
>JAUMWC010000040.1 GCA_030529855.1 Gemella sp. | reverse complement strand
GGAGTAGTAAAAGATCCTATATTTAATGCATCTTACTTACATCAAGTTTACACTAATGTAGAAGAAACTTATTCTGGTCGTGTAACAGTGCCGATTCTTTTCGACAAGAAAACTAAGACAATAGTTAACAATGAATCATCAGAAATTATTAGAATTTTAAATACGGCTTTTAATCACTTAACAGGAAATACTGAAGATTATTATCCAGAAGATTTACGTAGTAAAATAGATGAAATAAATGAGTTTGTTTACCATAAGGTAAATAATGGAGTTTACAAGGTAGGTTTTTCTACTGCTCAAGATGTTTATGAAGAAGAAGTGACAGTACTATTCGAGGCTTTAGATAAATTAGAAGAAAGATTAGAAGGTAAAGAGTATTTGGTAGGCGATAGATTTACAGAAGCAGATATTAGATTATTCACAACGCTAGTAAGATTTGATCCAGTATATGTGGGTCACTTCAAGTGTAATCTTAAAATGATAAAAGATTATACAAATCTATGGGCCTATACTAGAAGAATATACAATATACCAGAAATCAAAGAAACAGTAAACTTTGATCATATAAAAACGCATTATTATGGTAGTCATAAAACAATTAACCCAACAGGTGTCATTCCCAAAGGACCAAATCTAGATTGGGAAATTTAAGAGTCAGCGAAAGCTGACTTTTTATTGAGAAAATAATATAAAATATCAAAAGAAAGCACTTGCATTTTTTGTGTTGATAGACTATAATAAAATGTAACAACGGATTGTTACTGGTTAAGCAGGCAAAACCTAGATAAGTACAAAATTAAATTTTCACACTAGAAGTATGTAAATTTGACTGTATTTATCTAGGTTTTTTATATGAAAAATAAGCAGTGATAATTTAATAAAAATATATAATTACCGAGAGGAGTAAGTAAAATGACTATTAAACAATTTCCAGAAAACTTTTTATGGGGAGGAGCAACAGCTGCCAACCAATTAGAAGGAGCATATAATGTAGATGGTAAAGGGCTAAGTGTACAAGATGTAACGCCAAAAGGTGGTTTTGGTCCTATTACAGAAGTACCAACAGAAGACAACTTAAAACTTGTAGGAATAGACTTCTATAACCGATACAAAGAAGATATTAAGTTGTTCGCAGAAATGGGATATAAAACATTCCGTTTATCAATCGCATGGACTCGTATTTTCCCTAAAGGTGATGAATTAGAGCCTAATGAAGCGGGATTAAAATTCTATGATGATTTATTTGATGAATTAGCTAAGTATGGAATAGAGCCGTTAGTAACGTTATCTCACTATGAAACACCGCTTCACTTAGCTCGTGAGTATAATGGTTGGGCAAATCGTAAATTAATTGATTTCTATGAAAGATATGCTCGTACAGTATTCACACGTTACAAAGATAAGGTAAAATACTGGCTAACATTTAACGAAGTAAACTCTGTACTACACGCTCCATTTATGAGTGGGGGAATTAACACAGATCCTAAAGAATTATCTAAACAAGATTTATACCAAGCTGTGCACCACGAGTTAGTAGCGTCAGCATTAGCTACTAAAGTAGGACACGAGATTAATCCTGACTTCAAGATAGGGTGTATGGTACTTGCTATGCCTGCTTATGCAATGACATCTAATCCACTAGATGTTTTAGCAGCTCGTCAGTTCGAAAACCAAAATTATCTATTCTCTGATATACACGTACGTGGTAAATATCCAAA
>JAUMWC010000006.1 GCA_030529855.1 Gemella sp. | reverse complement strand
GAAAAACAAAAACAAATCGTTGAAATCTTAGATAAGTTCGATGAATTAGTAAACTCAACTAAGTCAGGACTAAATAAAGAAATCGAACTAAGACAAAAACAATATGAATATTGGCGTGAGAAATTATTAACGTTTTAAAGTAATATATTAATAATAATGATATAATCAAGTTAGCAAGAAGTGTAAGAAACATTTTGCTAAGTAAAAAGCAGTCTAAGGCAAGTAGACTGCTTCTTTTTTATGATATATCTATTAAATTTATACCTTATTATGATATAATTAAAACAAAAAACTTATTGGAGAATTTATGAATTATAATAAAACAATAGCTGAACAAACTAATGGTATTATAATCGCTGAATATAAGTCGGAATATAATGTTAGTAGAGGCTACCAAACAGAAGCAGAACTAGAGAAGAACTTTATATCAGATCTAGTAAGCCAAGGATATGAATATGCTAATCATATTCGTAGTTCAGAAGCTTTATTAGAAAATCTAAAAGTACAAATAGAAAAATTAAATAATGTAAGTTTTACAGAATCCGAGTGGGAGAGATTTAACAAAGAATATCTTAATGCTCCTAATGATGGAAAATTAGAAAAAACAAGAAAAATACAGGACAATTATATCTATGATTTCCTATTCGATGATGGATATTTAAAGAATATAAAAATTATTGATAAAAAGAATCTTTCTAACAACTATGTCCAAGTGATCAACCAATTAACTCAAAAGGGGAGTCACACTAATAGATATGATGTAACAATTTTAGTAAATGGTCTTCCTTTAGTTCAGGTTGAACTAAAGAAAAGAGGAGTTAGTATTGCAGAGGCATTTAATCAGGTTCATCGTTATGAAAAAGAATCATTCTCTGCAGGAGATGCCCTATATGAATACATACAAGTGTATGTAATTTCTAATGGGACAAATACAAGATATTTTGCTAATACTGTAGATAGAGAACATAAGAATTTTGAGTTCACGTGTGAGTGGGCAGATTTCAAAAATAATTGTATTAGAGAATTAGAAGACTTTACAGCAACTTTCTTCAACAAGAAGACTATCTTAGAAGTAATTACTAAGTACTCTGTATTTAATGCTAGAAATCAGCTGATGATAATGAGACCATATCAGATTGCAGCAACAGAAAGAATTTTACAAAAGATTAATACTTCATACCAAGGTAATAAGTATGGAAGTGTAAATGCTGGTGGTTTTGTTTGGCACACTACTGGATCAGGTAAGACTCTGACGTCATTTAAGACTGCAAAATTAGCTACTGAGTTAGAGTATATTGATAAAGTATTCTTTGTAGTAGATAGAAAAGACCTTGATTATCAAACAATGAAGGAATACCAAAACTTCCAACCTGACTCTGTAAATGGAAGCTCGGATACTAAAGCACTTAAGAAAAATATTGAAAAAGAAGACAATAGAATAGTTGTTACAACTATTCAAAAATTAAATGAATTTATCAAGTCTAATCCTAGTCATGAAATTTATAATAAACACTGTGTATTAATATTTGATGAGTGCCACAGATCGCAATTTGGTGAAGCACAAAAGAATATTACAAAAAGATTTAAAAAATATTATCAATTTGGATTTACGGGAACACCAATATTTTCTGAAAACAGTATTAGTGGTGAACTTACATCAGGGGTATTTGGAGAGCAATTACACTCTTATGTGATTACAGATGCTATTAGAGATGGTAATGTATTGAAATTTAAGATTGATTACAACTCAGCATTGACTGGATATAAAGATATAGAAGAAGGGTTAGGAAGAAGTCTAACAGCTAAAGAACAATCATATTTAGAACGACAACTGCTGATGCACCCTGACAGGTTTACCAAGATTACTAAATATATTTTAGATAACTTTGCTAGAAAAACTAATCGCTCAACTTACCATATTGTTAAAGGTAAAACTATGGCAGGATTTAATGCGATGTTTGCAGTACAAAGTGTAGATGCTGCCAAATACTACTATGAAGAATTTGAGAAACAACAAGCTAATCTTCCAGAGAATAAAAGGCTGAAAGTAGCGACAATTTACTCATACGCAGCTAATGAAGAACAGACAGTACAAGGGGAGATAGAAGAAGAAAACTTTACTCCTACGGCCTTAACAGGTACTGCAAAAGAATTTTTAGAAAAAGTAGTAAGAGACTACAATGAAACATTTAAAACTAACTTTAGTATTGAGGGAGAAGGATTCCAAAATTACTATAAAGACCTAGCTCAAAAAGTAAAAGAAAAAGAAGTTGATTTATTAATTGTAGTAGGTATGTTCCTTACTGGGTTCGATGCACCTACAATGAATACTCTATTTGTTGATAAGAATTTAAGATACCATGGTTTAATACAGGCGTTCTCTAGAACAAACAGAATACTAAGTAAAGTTAAACCATTTGGTAATATAGTGTGTTTCCGTGATTTAGAAAAAGCTACAGATGATGCAATTTCGCTATTTGGAGATAAAAATTCTATTAATATAATAAAAGAACGCTCATTTAAAGACCATGTAGAAGGATATACTGATGAGGAGACAGGTATCAAGAAAAAAGGATATATTGATGTATGTAATGAAATGCTAGAGAAGTATCCTAATCCTACTGAAATTTTATCGTTAGGTGAAACTGCCAAAAAAGAATTTATTAAACTATTTGGAGAAGTATTAAAATTTGAAAATATTCTTCGTAACTTTGATGAATTTTATACTGATGACAGAGTGAAAATAATTCCAGAAGGTATGATGCAGGACTTTAAATCAGTGTATATTGATTTAAGAGTTGTTACTCCACCTGGTAATGATGATCTTGAATTAAACTTTGATGACGTTGAATTCCAAATTGAATTATTAAAAACAGAAGAAATAAATCTAGACTATATCTTAAATCTAATCTATAAGAAATCTAAAGAAGCAGAATCGAAAGAAGAACTTAAGGAAGAAATTAGTAGAACATTAAGAACTAGTATTGATATGCGTGCTAAAGAAGGGTTAGTAAAAGAATTTATTGATGAAGTAAGTATGCAAGATTTACAAAAAGAAAATAATGTTCAAGATGAATTCTATAAGTTTGCTCGTAGAAGAAAGAAAGAGTCTGTTGATGAAGTAATCGTAGATGAAAGATTAAAAGAAGGAGCAGAGAATTTTATTAATCGTTCTATCGACAAAGGTTATGTCAATGATGCGGGTACAGAACTAGATGACTTACTTCCATCAGGAGTAGGAAGACGTGGTGGAATTAGACAAAAATTAAAACAAAAAATCTTTGGAAAAATAAAAGGAATAGTTGATATATTTAAAGGAATATAAACAAAAAACCAAGTAGAAATTTTCTACTTGGTTTTGTTTCTATTTCAACATCTCTTCAATAATAGATTCTAACTTCATACCACGACTTGCTTTGAATAGGATAACTTCTTTATCTTGTTTCTTATCAAGTAGGTATTTGGCTATGTCTTCTTTGTTGTCGAAGTGTAGTTTTTCTATTTTTTCGTTTGTTGTTACATCAGAAATATGTTTTCCTAAATCTCCGACAGATATAAGTCTATTGATGCTTGTATCTGTATTTTTGTTTAGGTAGTAACCAACTTCTTTATGGAAGTCAGCTTCGCTTGGTCCTAGCTCGTACATATCTCCTAGGATTATTGTCTTGTAGTTAAAGTCTTCTAAATCTTCTAATACATCAATGGCAGCCTTCATAGATGTAGGACTTGCATTGTAAGCATCGTTGATGATTAGAGAGTTGTCACCATAGTTTATACTTTCAAGTCTCATCTTAGTAATCTTATCAAGATTTTCTAAAGCAGCGATAATTTCATCTTCATTTAGTCCTAGATTTTTAGCTATTACGCTAGCGTACATAATGTTAAGTAGATTGTGTTTTCCTTTAAGTCTACTTACAGCTTCTTTTTCAAATGAGTTTAATTTGAAAGTGATGTGATCTTTTTCTTGTTTGAATGATTCTACTAGGATATCATTTCCTTTTTCGAAACCACATTTAACAGCCTTGATAGATGATTTTTCTACTAGAGAATTTAGCAATTCTTCATCTCCGTTATAAACGAAGATTCCGTCTTCTTTTAATCCTTCTACGATTTCGAATTTTCCTTTTGCGATACCCCCGCGGTCACCGAAGAATTCGATGTGACTTTCTCCGATATTAGTGATAACTGCAAAGTCAGGTTTTGCGATATCAGAAAGTAGGTCTAATTGGTTGAAACCATCAGCTCCCATTTCTAATACTAGGATTTCTGTATCTTCTGGTGCTGCTAGAATAGTTAGGGGCATACCTAATTCATTATTGAAGTTACCATCGGTTTTATGTACCTTGTACTTAGTTGATAGTATTTCTGCGATAATATCTTTAGTAGAAGTTTTACCGTTAGAACCAGTAACTGCAACAACTTTTGCATTTAGTTTTGTTAGGTAATCTCTAGCTAATGTTTGGATAGCTAGTAGAGAATCTTCTACGTATAGGGTATTGATTTCTTCGTTTATATCTTCTTTTAAAGATAGGGTAGCCGCAGCTTTGTTTTCAATAGCTTTGGTTATGAAGTTATGACCGTCGGCCTTTTCTCCGATAAAGGGTACGAATAGGTCTCCTTCTTTAACTTTACGACTATCAATTTCTAGTCCTGTTACTAACTTATCATTGATAGTTTTTACGTTTTTTGCATTTAATATTTGGGCTAGTTCTTGTATTGTATATTTCATATTAGCACTCGTTTTGAATTTCTTTTCTTTCGTTGTAGCGTTCTTTAGCTAGAGCGATTAGTTCTTCTACTAAGTCACCGTATTCTAATCCCATGTTAGCCCATAGTGATGGGAACATTGAGAATGGAGTGAATCCTGGAAGTGTATTTACTTCGTTGATGTAGATTTTTCCATCAGTAGTTAGGAAGAAGTCAGCTCTTACTAATCCTGAACAGTCTAATGCACGGAATGCTGTTTCTGCCATTTCTCTAAATGTTGGGAATAGAGACGTGTCAATTAGGGCAGGGATGTCCATTCTTGACTGACCATCAGTGTATTTTGTTTCGTAGTCATAGAATTCACTAGTAGCGATGTTTACAATTTCACCTGGTTCTGTAGTTTTTACTTCGTTGTAACCTAATACAGCAACTTCGATTTCTTTTGCTCCAACTACTCCTAATTCAACAACGATTTTTCTGTCGAATTTAAGGGCTTCTTCAATACCTTTGATTAGTTCTTCTTTGTTGTCAGCTTTACTGATACCAACAGATGATCCTAAGTTAGCTGGCTTAACGAACATAGGGTAAGCTAATTCTTTTTCTAATTTAGCAATAACTGCATCTTGTGAGTTTTTCCATTCGTAAGATAGGAAGTCTACATATGGAAGTTGTGGCAGACCAGCAGCTGCGAATAATTTTTTAGATACAGCCTTGTCCATACCTGTAGCTGATGATAAAACGTTGTTTCCTACATAAGCTAGGTCCATAATTTCAAATAATCCTTGGATAGTTCCATCTTCTCCGTTAGGTCCGTGAAGTACTGGGAATACTACGTCGTATTTTTGTCCATCAACAAACAGTAATTCACTTACGCTAGGGTTGAAGTTATCGAAGATTAATGTTTTTTCATCTTCGATTTTTTCAGTAATGTCAGCACCTTTTGCCCATTCTCCTGCGTGAGAGATGAAGATAGGTGATACATCATATTTATCTTTGTTAATAGCGTTAATTATTGATTTTGCAGTTAATAGTGAAACTTCGTGTTCAGCACTTTTTCCACCATAGATTACAGCAATTTTTTCTTTTGTCATAATTTTAATCTCCTGATTGTTATAATATACGTTTCCATTATACCATAAACATAATTTATTAGTCTATTTTATATGTTGTTTTTATTTCAGCGATTTCATCACGGATCTTAGCCGCTTCTTCAAACTTGAAGTTAGCTGCTGCATCGAACATTTCTTTCTCCATAGTTTGTAGTTTTTCTTTGATATCATCAATAGAGAAGTCAGTGTATTGTTCTTCTACACTTACTTTTTCTTCTACGACTTCTTTCTTAGCAGAAATTGAATCACTGATTTCTTTAATAATAGTAGTAGGGGTGATTCCGTGTTTTTCATTATAAGCCATCTGGATTTCACGTCTACGGTTAGTTTCTTCGATTGCTTTCTTCATAGAACGTGTTATTTCATCAGCGTACATAATCACTCGTCCATTAGCATTACGGGCAGCACGACCTATTGTTTGAAGCAGTGCCTTGTCTCCTCGTAAGAATCCTTCTTTATCTGCATCAAAGATAGCAACTAGTGATACCTCTGGAATATCAAGTCCTTCTCTTAGTAGGTTGATTCCGATAAGTATATCGAATTTTCCGAGTCTAAGGTCTCTTATTATTTCAGTTCTCTCTAGTGTCTTAATATCTGAGTGAAGGTATTTAACTTTAAGCCCCATTTCTACTAGATAATCAGTAAGAGATTCTGCCATTTTTTTAGTAAGGGTTGTAACTAGGACACGTTCTCCCTTAGTGATAATTTTTTCCGCTTCTTTTGTTAGGTCAAATACCTGACTTTCTACTGGTCTAATCTCTATTTCTGGATCTAGTAATCCAGTAGGTCGGATAATTTGTTCTACTACTTGGCTAGATTTTTCTAATTCAAAATCAGCTGGTGTTGCTGAAACGAAAATAGTTTGATTTAACTTATCTTCAAATTCTGAAAAGTTAAGTGGTCTATTATCCATTGCAGAAGGTAGTCTAAATCCATAGTCTACTAGTACTTGTTTTCTGGCCTGGTCACCGTTGTACATTGCTCTTACTTGGGGCATTGTTACGTGTGACTCATCTACTACTAGTAGCCAGTCTTTAGGGAAGTAATCTAGTAGAGTGTAAGGTGTAGAACCACGTTCTCTAAGTGTAAGGTGAAGAGAGTAGTTCTCTATACCAGAACAGAATCCCATTTCTTCCATCATCTCTAAGTCATAATTAGTTCTTTGTTCTAATCTTTGAGCTTCTAGCAATTTATTGTCTAGGGCTAGTTCTTCTAGTCTAGTATCTAGTTCTGCACGTATTCTCTTGATGGCTTCTTTAGTAGTTTCATCTCCTGCAACGAAGTGGCTGGCAGGGAAGATAGTAACGTAGTCTAGCTCGTATAAGACTTCTCCAGTAAGAGAGTTTATTTCTCTAATCCTATCTATTTCATCACCAAACATTTCTATACGAATAGAATTTTCACTTTTTGATGCAGGGAAGATTTCTATAATATCTCCTCTTACTCTAAAAGTTCCCCTTGAGAAGTCAATATCGTTTCGCATGTATTGTATAGAAATTAGTTTTTCCATTATTTTATTTCTAGAGATTTCCATACCAACTCTTAGTCCAAGTTGCAAAGATTGATATTCTTCTGGAGATCCTAGACCATAGATACACGAAACTGATGCAACTATTATTACATCATCTCTTTCGAATAATGATGATGTAGCAGAGTGTCGTAGTTTATCTATCTCATCATTTACTGATGAATCTTTTTCTATATATGTATCAGAAGATGGTACGTATGCTTCTGGCTGGTAGTAGTCATAGTATGATACAAAGTATTCAACCCTGTTGTCTGGGAAGAAGGACTTAAGCTCATTGTATAATTGTCCTGCCAAGGTTTTGTTGTGAGCTAGTACTAGAGTAGGTTTACCAGTGTTTTTTATAATATTTGATACCGTGAAGGTTTTACCAGTTCCGGTTGCCCCAAGTAGGGTTTGGAATTTTTTTCCTTCTAGAACTCCTTGTGTAAGTTTTTCTATTGCCTTAACCTGGTCTCCCTTAGGTTCGTATTTGCTTTGTAAATTAAAATCATAGTGTTTTCTTTCCAAAATTTCAACTCCATTCTTATTGAGTATTTCTTTATTAATTATACTATAATTTTGTAAAATAAAACATTCTTGAAATTATAGACCTTACACTATATAAGTGTTATAATTTTATAGAATAAAATTTTTAGGAGAAGACTATGGAAAATTGGGTAGAAATTAGTATAAATACTACAAAAGAAGCTGGAGAAATTATTGAATCTATTTTATTAGATTATGAGTCAACTGGAGTAAGTGTTGAGGATGCTTCTATTTTGGAAGAAAACTTGGACGATAACTTTGGAACTATTATTGGTGTGGATGCATCTGATTTTCCTAGCCAAGGGATTATCGTAAGAGGATATATCAATGAACTTAACTTTACTGAAGAAGTGAGAAAAAATATTGAAGATGAGATTGAAGCTCTATCTAAAAATGTTAATATTGGAGATTTTTATTCTTTCAATACTAATATCATTAAAGATAGTGACTGGGAAAATTCTTGGAAAGATTACTTTGATGTATTAAACGTTGGGGAAAAATTTGCTATTGTTCCAACTTGGCGCGAGTATGAAAATTCAGAAAACAAATATATCATTAACATTGATCCAGGTATGGCCTTTGGAACAGGTGGACACGAAACTACATCTCTATGTATTAGAAATTTAGAAAAATATGTTAGAGAAAATGATGATGTAATTGATGTAGGTTGTGGATCTGGTATCCTAGCTATCGCAGCATCATACTTAACAAAAGGTAAGTTAAAAGCTGTTGACTTAGATAAATTAGCTGTTGATGTATCTAAAGAAAACTTTGCCTTAAATAATATTGAAGATAGAGTAGAAGTAGAGTGTGCTAGTCTTTTAGAAAATGAAAAAGAATCTTATGACATTATTGTTGCTAATATTTTAGCTCACATTATTGAGTTAATGTTAGAAGATGCATACAAATTATTAAAAGACGATGGTTTCTACATTACATCAGGAATTATTAAAGATAAGAAAGATGAGTTATTAGAAAAGGCTCTAGCTGTAGGTTTCAAACTTGTTGAAGAAACTAGCGAAAACGAGTGGTACTCACTAGTATTCTCTAAGTAAAATCCGTATCTTTTTATAGTTTTTACATTTTTTAGTAGTAAAAACTTAACTTTACTTGGAAAAATATCTAATTTTTGTTAAAATAATTATTATAATAGAGTTAATTAAGGAGACTGTTTTAATGATAGAAAGATATTCTACTAAAGAAATGCAAGAAATCTGGTCAGAGGAGAACAAGTTTAGAGCTTGGCTAGAAGTTGAGATCTTAGCTTGTGAAGGTTGGGCAAACTTAGGAGAGATTCCTAGAGAAGACGTTGCTAAACTTAGAGAAAAAGCTTCTTTTGATGTTAATAGAATCTATGAAATCGAAGAAGAAACAAGACACGATGTTATTGCCTTTACAAGAGCAGTAAGTGAAACGCTTGGAGAAGAGAAAAAATGGGTACACTATGGTTTAACATCTACTGACGTTGTAGATACAGCTTATGGTTACTTATACAAACAAGCTAACACAATTATCCGTGCTAAAATTGTTAAATTAATTGAAGTATTAAAAGAAAAATCTTTTGCTTACAAAAATACTTTTATGATGGGTAGAACTCACGGGGTTCACGCTGAAATAACGACATTCGGATTAAAGATGGCTTTATGGTATGAAGAAATGCAAAGAAACTTAGAGCGTTTTGACTATGCAGCAGCTCAAGTTGAAGCTGGTAAGATTTCTGGAGCGGTAGGAACATACGCAAACATTCCAACTCACATCCAAGATTACGTGTGTGAAAAATTAGGAATTAACTCAAGTAAAATTTCTACGCAAGTTCTTCAAAGAGATAGACATGCTCACTACTACTCAACATTAGCGCTGATCGCTTCAAGTATTGAGAAGTTTGCAGTTGAGATCCGTCACTTACAAAGAACAGAAGTAAGAGAAGTAGAAGAGTTCTTCAGAAAAGGACAAAAAGGATCAAGTGCTATGCCACATAAACGTAACCCAATTGCGTCTGAAAACTTATCAGGATTAGCAAGAGTATTACGTGGATACATGGTAACTTCATTTGAGAACGTTGCTTTATGGCACGAGCGTGATATTTCTCACTCATCAACAGAGAGAATTATTTCTGCTGATGCGACTAACTTAATCGACTATCAATTAACTCGTTTCACAAATACTTTAGCAAACCTAACTGTATTTGAAGAAAACATGAAAGAAAACATCAACAAAACGTATGGAGTTATTTTCTCTCAAAGAATTATGCTTAAATTAATTGAAAAAGGAATTTCAAGAGAGACTGCATACGATACTGTACAACCTAAAGCTATGTATGCTTGGGAAAACAAAATCTTCTTCAAAGATTTATTATTAAAAGATGAAGAGATTATGAAACATATCACTACTGAAGAGTTAGATGATTGTTTCAACTACCAATACCACATTTCAAGTCTGGAGGAAGTGTATGAGAGAGTTTTTGGAAAATAATTTCCAAGAAAGATTCTCAAACTCTATAGAAATTCTAGAAATAATAAATGCTAGGGGATATGAAGCTTATTTCGTGGGTGGTTGTGTTAGGGATTATTTAATGAATCAAGATTTTGATGATATAGATATCACTAGCTCAGCTACTCCAGAAGAAATAAAGGAAATATTCCCTAAGACATTTGATACAGGTATAAAACACGGAACAGTAACAGTTATTCACAAGGGGAATACTTATGAAATCACAACATTTAGATCAGAATCTGATTATGAAAATCATAGGGCTCCCAAATCTGTTGAGTTTATCAGAAGTTTAGATTTAGACCTTGAAAGGCGTGACTTTACTATTAATGCTATGGTTTTAAATAGCAAGGGTGAGGTTATTGACCTTCATGGTGGTCAAGATGATATTGAAAACAAGATTATAAGAACTGTTAATGAACCAAATGAAAGGTTTAATGAAGATGCTCTAAGAATGCTTAGGGCATTTCGTTTTGTATCAAAACTTGGTTTTTCTATGAAAGAGAATACTTTTAAAGCGATAGAAGAGAATAAAAAATTAATTGAATTTATTTCAGTTGAGCGAGTAGTGGCAGAATTTAGAAAAATATTAAAGGGTAAGTATTTTAAAGAAGCCCTAGATTTATTTTTAAAGTCTGGTCTATATAAATATATTAAGTTTTTTGAAAAGATGAGTGATTATTCACTAGTGAGTAAAGAATATTCTTGGGAAGAGAATTTATTCTTACTTATGGATAAAAATAAGGTTGACTTTACAGAAGTTAAGCAACTAAAACTTTCGAAAAAAGAGTATGCAGATATACAAGAATATATTAAGATAAAGAAAAGTTTTGAAGAGTCTGAGTCACTTGAGAGACTAGTTTATGATTTTGGTAAAACCAAGACTAGTTTTGTAAATGATATCTTTAACTTTGTAGATAAGGAAAAGATTGAAGAAGTTGACTTAGTGATTAATGAATTTTCTGAAGCGGATATTGTGATTGCTGATATACTGGCTATTTATCCAGAGAGAAAAGCAGGACCGTGGATAAAAGAATTGACATATAAAATAGAAAATGAGTTAATACATAAGAGAATAGAAAATGAAAAATCTCAGATTATTGAATTTCTAAAAACTATAGAAAGGTAGCTTATAATGACTAATTACTCGATTGTTGACATAGAGTTGACAGAAGATAAGGAAATAATAGAAATAGCTATTATTAAAACCGATAAACAATTTAATATTATTTCTAAGCATGATTTTCTTCTAAAATCAAGTAGTCCTATTAGTAAGTTTATGGAAAACTTGACGGGGATTAGTCAGGAAATGCTTGAGGATAAACCTTTCTTTAGTCAGGTAGCTAGAGAAATATTTGAAATTCTTGGAGAAGATATTTTAATTTGCCATGGTGTAAATCAAGATTATGAGATGATAAAAGAGGCTTTTCTATCTTGTGGTATAGACTATGCACCCAAGGCACTAATAGATACTGTAGAGTTAAGTAAAATTTTTCTACCAACATTAAAAAGTTATAGGCTAGGAGATATTAGTGCAAGTATTGGTATGGCATTAGAAGGACAATTCCACAGGGCAGATGTAGATACAGAAGCGACATATAATTTGGTACAAAGAATATTAAAGGAATTAAATTTATTAACGGATAGAAATTATAAGTACCTTATGAAGTTGATGTTTGAGTATTCATACCAACATTATGATTTTCTAAAGAAATTTAGAAAGGGAAAAGCAACAACTAAAAAAGGAACTTTTACAGCTTATGAATTAGATTTTTCAACTGTAATTCAGGAAACTGTAACAGTTTCTGGAGAAAAATATATATACCTTTCTTCTATTGATGAAACTATGTATATTGATTTACATCTGAGTAATCAAGAGCATATAAGTATATTGAAAGATAGGTATTCATATCTAGTATTAAATATTTTTAAGATTGCTGAAGAATATGATGAGAAGTACTCTAAATTAAAAGCTATTTTACTTATGAGAATGCTTGTTTGGATACAGTATACTAGAAGCGGAAGTTTTGATGAAGTAAATCTTGATCCAAGTGAAAAAGCATTACTAAGAACTTGGTATGAAAGTAGTAACTCTAATCTAGATAGCTACTATTACAACAGAAGTTTAGAATATGCTAGTAAAGCAGGTTCAATAGTTACAAATTATAAGTCTGTTATGAATTTACTTAATGAGAAAGTTTTAAATAATCATAGAATTGTAGCTGAAAATAAGGATATTTTAGCACAAGAAATTAAGAAACAATGTATTAAAACTTATCACTATAAAGAAGTGTTAACGGAACTGAATATAACCTTAACCAATAACTTTACTGATAAGTTGGCTCTTGTAAAGGAAAATTTAGAAAGTGTAGTAAACTACCTGCATGAATTATATATAAATGAGAGTAGGGGCTTATACTATGATGCTATCGAATTTTTATTACAAGATATAGATTATATTAAGGAATTAGTTGAAGGGCTGAAGATAAGAGTATTTAAAACAGAAAAATTTATAAATTTACTACTTCAAATTTTATCGGATGAGAATAAAGGTTATTATTCTTTTGATCACCTTAATATGGCAGGATCATTGTATATTAAATTTTATGATAATAAGAATCAAAAAATAATAATTAATAAATTACATACAAGAAAAATAGAATATCTTAAAAAGCCTACTAGATTGACAATAAAACAAGTGAAATCAAGTGAATTAGATTTGTCTAGTTACGAGAAGAATGTTTTGTATTTATTTGAATCTAAAAAGTATAGAGATTTGAAGTATCTATCTAGGAATAAAAAATTAGCAGTAAAATACAAGCAATATGGTGATGAATCATCTTTTGCAGATTTATATAAAGATCTGTTAAAAACATCTGATTTTATTAGTGTATGTTATGCGGCTACAGAGATAAAAGCTTATTCGATTTATCTTAACAGAATATTTGATGAAATAATTTCTTTTAAGAAGTTTGAACTTTAACTTAAATATTGTAAAGTAAGTCGATATTTGATAATATTATTAGTAACAAATATTAAAGGAGAAAAATTGTGAATATTAATAATTTAAAAGAAAAAATTGGGCAAACTGTAACGCTTGGTGCTTGGGTTGCTAACAAGAGATCAAGTGGGAAAATTGCTTTCTTCCAATTAAGATATGGAGCTGGATTTATCCAAGCAGTTGCTTTAAAAGAAGCTTTAGGAGAAGAAAAATTCCAAGAGTTAAAACACTTAAGTCAAGAATCTTCTGTTAGAGTTACAGGAACAATTAAAGAAAATGAAAGAGAATTATCAGGGATTGAATTACAAATTGAATCATTTGAAGTTATTTCAGAGTCTACAGACTACCCAATAACTCCAAAAGAACACGGAGTTGAATTCTTAGCTGATAACCGTCACTTATGGATTCGTTCTAAAAAGCAACACGCTATTTTAACGATAAGAAACCAAATTATCAAGTCTACTTATGACTTCTTTGAAAAAGAAGGTTTCTTAAAAATGGATCCACCAATCTTAACATCTTCTGCTCCAGAAGGAACAACAGAATTATTTAACACTAAATACTTTGATGAAGAAGCATTCTTATCACAATCTGGACAATTATACATGGAAGCATGTGCAATGTCATTTGGAAAAGTATTCTCATTCGGTCCAACTTTCCGTGCTGAAAAATCTAAAACACGTCGTCACTTAATCGAGTTCTGGATGATTGAACCAGAAATGGCTTTCTGTGACCATGCTGAAAGTTTAAGTGTACAAGAAAGATATGTAAACTACTTAATCAACGATGTTTTAGCGAAAAACGAAACTGAATTAAAAGTTTTAGAACGTGACATCGAAGGATTAAAATCTGCGACAGGGGAATTCCCAAGAATTAAGTATGCAGATGCAATTAAATTATTAAAAGAAAATGGATTTGACGATATTGAGTATGGACAAGACTTTGGTTCACCACACGAAACATTTATCGCTAACTCTTACAACAAACCAGTATTCATTACGCACTGGCCAAAAGAAATTAAACCATTCTACATGAAAGAAGATCCAGAAAACCCAGGTACAGTATTATGTGCTGACTTAATTGCTCCAGAAGGATACGGAGAAATCATCGGTGGATCTCAACGTGAAGATAACTATGATGTATTATTAGAAAACATTAAAGCTCATGACCTAAACCTAGATGCTTACCAATGGTACTTAGACCTTAGAAAATACGGTTCAGTAGAACACTCTGGATTTGGATTAGGATTAGAACGTACAGTAGCTTGGATTACTGGTAATGGACACGTTAGAGAAACAATTCCATTCCCAAGATTATTAAACAGGTTATTACCATAATATGCAAAACCTAGATATAAAAGGTTTATTTGTTGAAGAAGACTTCTTACTTAACTACAAAAAGTATAATTTGAGTTTGGGTGAAGCCTTCTTCATTCTTCAATTAAGCTATGTTTCTAATCATGGAAGAAAAGTTTTTAATGCTAAAAAATTTGCAGAAGCTTTGCAGATAAATGAAGAAAATTTATATGGTAATCTTAGTGCTTTATATACAAAAAAAGTTATCTATATAACGGAGCAAGGGTACCTAGTTTTCAGTATCGATTCTGCAGATGCTAGATACTATACCCTTAAGGAATTATTAGCTTTAGCAGAAAAAGTTATAAATAGAATGTTAAGTGCTAAGGAAACTGACATAGTTGCATCTTGGTTTGAGAAAAAGTTTAGTAAAGAACAGATTGATGAAGCTTTTAGGATATCAGATAATATTCACTATGTGAATGGGATTCTTAATAATAAGATGGAAAAAATAAGTAATGACGATAATAATGAGGATGATGTACTAAATTATGACTGGCTTGATTACTAAAAAAGAGAGAATAAGACTACTTGAAGAATATTTAGATAAACATTATCCAGATGTAGACTGCGAGCTTAATTTTTCTAATGAATTAGAATTAGTAATTGCAGTATTATTGTCAGCTCAATGTAAAGATGAATATGTCAACAGAGCAACTGTAGGTCTATTCGATAGATATAAGACGGTTACAGATTATGCTGAGGCAGATGTATCAGAAATTGAATCTTATATAAAAACTTTAGGTCTTTACAAAGCTAAATCTAAAAATGTAAAAAAAATGGCCCAGATGCTTATAGACGAATTTAATGGAGAAGTTCCTGCTAGTCTAGAAAGTTTAATGAAACTGCCAGGAGTCGGTAGAAAAACTGCTAATGTGGTTCTATCTGTAGGTTTTGGTGTACCAGCAATTGCAGTTGATACTCATGTTGAAAGAATAGCTAAAAGATTTGGTTTAGCTTTTGAAAAAGATTCTCCTTTAGAAGTAGAACATAAGCTTATGAAAATTTTTCCTAAAGAAAAGTGGTCTAAGATACATCATCAAATGATACATTTTGGTAGATATGAATGTCTAGCTAAGGGGAAAAAAGACCATGTTTGTGGTCTGAAAGATATTTGTAAATATCATAGTAAAGTGGAGGTCTAGTGTGGTAGCTATATTTATACTAGCGTTAATATTAGTAATTATTGATCAGGTCAGTAAGAATTTTGTTGTAGAAAATATGGTTCTTGGTCAGCAACTAGAAGTGGTTAAAGACTTCTTCTATTTGACTTCTCATAGAAATAGAGGAGCTGCTTGGGGAATATTACAAGATAGTAGATTATTTTTTATAATAACTACAACGATAATTCTTATAGCGATAGTATTTTATTTATTAAAATATAGAGCGAGTCTTACACTTGTGGATAAACTAATATTTTCTTTAATATTAGGTGGCGCAATCGGTAATTTTATAGATAGGCTAAGAAATGGAGAAGTTGTTGACTTTTTTGATTTCAAAATATTTGCTTATGATTTTCCTATTTTTAATTTTGCAGATGTCTTTATTTGTGTAGGAGTAGGGATATTATTAATAAAAACATATAGAGAAGAATAAGGGGCGATATCGTTCCTTATTTTTTATTGAAATGTGATATAATCATTTATAAGAAATATTTTAGGAGTAATAAAGTGTACGCATATATTGATGGAATAGTAAAAGAAATTAATCCTACTAATTTAGTAGTAGATAACAATGGGATTGGTTATGAAATAGTGGTACCTAACCCTTATGAATATAGTTTAGATGAAAAAGCAAGGGTACATATTAGCCAGCAAGTAAGAGAAGATTCTAATACTTTGTACGGTTTCAGAAGTAAGGAACAAAAGAAAGTGTTCTTATTATTATTAAAAGTTAAGGGAGTAGGTCCTAAGTCAGCTCTAGCTATTTTGGCAGGTGCTAAAAGTGATGAGATTATTACAGCTATAGAATCTTCTGATGTTAACTATATGACTAAATTCCCTGGTGTTGGGAAAAAATCTGCCCAGCAAATTATTCTTGACCTGCAAGGTAAAGTTGATTTTATTGCAGAAGAAACTACATCTGTAAAATCGAATGTATATTTAGAAGATGCTTTATTAGCATTAGAAGCATTAGGTTATGGTAAGAAAGATTTAGCGAAGATAGAGAAAAAATTAGCTGCCTTTGACTTTGATAAGACAGATTCTTATGTCAAAGAAGGATTAAAATTAATGATGGGAGTCTAGTATGGAAGATAGATTATTATCGAATGAGCAAGGGATGGAAGAAGAGTCTCAAGAACAGTCTTTGCGTCCTAAACTTTTAAAAGATTATATAGGACAAAATCAAATTAAAGAAAATTTAAAAGTATTTATCGAAGCTGCTAAAATGCGTGATGAAGTACTGGATCACTGTTTGATATATGGACCACCTGGTCTAGGTAAAACTACACTTGCGACAATCATTGCTAATGAAATGCAAGTTAACATAAAGTACACGTCAGGACCGGCTATTGAAAAATCAGGAGATTTGGCTGCAATACTTACTACACTTGATCCAGGAGATGTTTTATTTATTGATGAGATTCATAGAATGAGTAGGACAATCGAAGAGATACTTTATTCAGCTATGGAAGATTTCTATTTAGATATAGTTATTGGAAAAGGTGAAGAATCTAGAAGTATAAGAATAGATTTACCACCGTTTACTTTGGTTGGTGCAACTACAAGAGCAGGAGCCTTAACTGCACCACTTAGAGATAGATTTGGAGTGCACTGTAGATTAGAATTTTATAATACAGAAGAATTGCAAGCTATTCTAAGTAGAAGTGCTGATATATATGAATGTGAAATAGATGAAGAATCTACATATCAAATAGCTAAAAGATCAAGGGGTACTCCACGTATAGCAAACAGATTACTTAAGAGAGTTAGAGATTTTGCTCAAGTAAGAAATGAAGGTATTATTGATAGACAAATTTCAGAACAATCTTTAGATTTACTAAATGTTGATGCGTCTGGACTAGATAATATTGATTATAAAATCTTAGAATGTTTAGTTAAGAGATATGATGGAAGAGCAGTAGGATTAGAAACTATTGCTATAACAATAGGTGAAGAAGCAATAACTATAGAAGACGTATATGAACCTTATTTAGTAAAAGAAGGATTTATTGAAAGAACTGCTCGTGGAAGAAGAGCGACACCTAAAGCATATGTACATTTAGGGCTAGTTTATGATAAATAATATAGTTACAATTATAAATTGATATGAAAAAGAAAAGAATTTAAATTTTCAACTGTTGAAAGAAAATGCTTACTCTAAAGAAATGTAAGCGGATCACAAGTTTGAAAGTGGTTTCTTTTTCACTTGAAAACGATATTAATTTATGCTAATATTAAGCTATAAATTTATAGATAAAAAAAGGAGACATATAATTATGTTAAAAAAAGATTACACAATCGTAGACGAAACAGGGATTCACGCTAGACCAGCTACACTTTTAGTACAAGCTGCTTCTAAATTCGAGTCAAACATTGAGTTAGAGTACAACGGACGTAAAGTAAACTTAAAATCAATCATGGGTGTAATGAGTTTAGGTGTTGGTAAAGACGCTGAAATTTCAGTATACGCTGAAGGTGCTGATGAAGAAGAAGCAATCAACGCAATTGACGAAACATTCAAGAAAGAAGGACTAATCTAAGATGACACAATTAAAAGGTATTGCCGCATCTCAAGGTATATCTTTTGCTAAAGCATACATCTTAGTTGAACCTGATTTAACAGTAGTTGAGAAAAAAATCTCTGATACTCAAGCAGAAGTAGCACGTTTTGATGCAGCTGTAGAAGTTTCTAAAAAAGAATTAGGAAACATTAAAGATAAAGCTTTAGTAGACCTTGGTGCAGATAAAGCAGCTATTTTCGAGGCACATTTATTAATTTTAGATGATCCAGAATTTATGGGAACAGTTAGAACTGATATTGAAGCGAAAGAAATTAATGCAGAGTATGCATTAAAAGAAACGTCTAATATGTTTGTTCAAATGTTTGAAGCTATGGATAATGAGTACATGCAAGAGCGTGCTGCGGATATTCGTGATGTTTCAAAACGTGTACTTGCGCACTTATTAGGTGTACAATTACCAAATCCAAGTTTAATTGACGAAGAAGTTATTGTTATTGCAGAAGACTTAACTCCATCAGATACAGCTCAATTAAACAGACAATTTGTTAAAGGATTTGCAACTAATATTGGTGGAAGAACATCTCACTCTGCTATCATGGCTCGTTCATTAGAAATTCCTGCAGTAGTAGGAACTAGTGATATTACTGAGCAAGTTAAGAATGGTGATTTCTTAATTATTGATGGACTTGACGGAGTTGTAGAAGTTAATCCAACTGAAGAAACAATCGCTGTTTACAAAGAAAAAGCAGCAAAATTTGAAGAGCAAAAAGCTGAGTGGGCAAAATTATTAACAGAAAAAACTGTAAGTAAAGATGGTCATGAAGTTATTTTAGCTGCAAACATCGGAACTCCAGAAGACTTAGAAGGAGTTAAAAATAATGGTGGAGAAGCTGTAGGTTTATACCGTACAGAATTCTTATACATGGGACGTGATTCTCTTCCTACAGAAGAAGAACAATATGAAGCATACAAAGCTGTATTAGAAGGAATGGGTGACAAACCTGTTGTTGTTCGTACATTAGATATCGGTGGAGATAAAGAATTACCATACCTTGACTTACCAAAAGAAATGAACCCGTTCTTAGGATTTAGAGCTATCCGTCTATGTCTTGATGAAAAAGACTTATTCAGAACACAATTAAGAGCATTATTAAGAGCATCTGTACACGGTAAATTATGTGTAATGTTCCCAATGATTGCTACTGTTCAAGAATTCCGTGCTGCTAAAGCTTTATTCTTAGAAGAAAAAGCTAAATTAGTAGCCGAAGGTGTTGCTGTAAGTGAAGATATCGAATTAGGAATCATGGTTGAGATCCCATCAACAGCTGTTATCGCTGATTTATTCGCGAAAGAAGTTGATTTCTTCTCAATCGGAACTAACGACTTAATTCAATACACAATGGCAGCTGACCGTATGAGTGAGAAAGTATCTTACTTATACCAACCATACAACCCAGCTATCTTACGTTTAATCAACAGCGTAATTAAAGCTTCTCACAAAGAAGGAAAATGGACTGGTATGTGTGGAGAAATGGGTGGAGACCCATTAGCAATTCCATTACTATTAGGTATGGGATTAGATGAATTCTCTATGTCAGCAACTTCAATTCTTCAAGCAAGAAGTCAAATTAAGAACTTAGAAGTTCCTAAGATGCAAGAATTAGTTGAAAAAGCATTAGAATGCTCAACAACTGAGGAAGTATTAGAATTATTAGAAGAATATACGAAATAATTGATTAAACCTATGAAGTTAACTTCATAGGTTTTTTTGTATATAAATTCTTGTAATATTAAGTTTTATTTTTCTTTGTATAATGCTATAATTAAAAGTATATAAATTTTTAGGTGGTGATTATTTGGAGAAAGCATTAGAAGTTAAAAATTTAAGTGTATCATATTCGGATGTTAAGGTTCTGAATGAGTTGTCATTTTCTCTGAATAAGGGAGAATTTGTGGCTGTTTTAGGGCTTAGTGGAGCAGGTAAATCTACTTTATTAAGATCTTTAAATAGATTGACTGAGTCAGATGGTCAAATCTTAATAAATAACCAGGATATAAATAAATTAAATAATAAGGAATTAAAGAATTTTAGAAGAAAAATATCTTTTATTTTTCAAGATTACAATATTATAGATGGTCTATATACTATAGAAAATGTCTTGTCACCATTTTTGGCTTACAAAAATATTTTTCAATCACTTCTATCACTTTATACTAAAGAAGAGTATGCATTAGCATTAAAATATTTAGATAGAGTAGGCTTATCTGATTTTGCATATACAAAGTCTAAGTACTTGTCAGGTGGTCAGAAACAGAGAGTAGCAATAGCTAAAGCAATATGTCAGAAACCAGAATTACTATTAGCTGATGAACCGATTAGTAGTTTGGATGAAGCGAATGCTGAAAGTGTTATGGAACTTTTTAAAAGATTGAATAGAAAGAAAAATTTAACAATTTTAATGAATTTACATGATGTAGCAATAGCTAAAAAATATAGTGATAAGATACTTGCTTTAAAAGATGGAAAAATACTATTTTTCAAAGAAACGGAGAAGGTAAGTGAAGAAGAATTTAAAGACTTATATAATAGAAAAATATAGTAAAAGACTACTTGTAGTAGCCTTAGGTCTATTATTTATTTTTTACTCTACATCTATTTTTTCTAAAGTCGATTTTATAAAATCATTTTCACGGATAGGAAATCTATTTTATAGAATGTTTCCTATGGATTTTTCTATAGTGAGTGAAATGAGTATTTCTCTTGTTTCAACGATAAACATAGCTTTATTTGCTAGTATATTTGGTCTAATTACAACATTAGTAATTTTACCTTTTATTACTAATTTATTATTTGATAACAAGTTTATACCACAAGTATTTAGTGCTATTCTTTCAGTATTCAGAACTTTACCCGCGTTAATAATTGCTTCGATATTGGTTGCATTATTTGGAGTAGGAGAGTTTAGTGGATTTTTAGCGCTATATCTAATTTCCATCTTTATTTCTACTAAGATACTGAAAGAATACGCGGAAGAAATAGATAAAAAACATCTAGATTCTGCCAAAAGTCAGGGATTTAGTTTATTTAATATTTATAATCTGGCCATCTTAAAAAATTTAAAAAATAAAATATATTCGGTATTCTTTTTAACATTAGAATCTAATATTAGAGGAGCTAGTGTTTTAGGTTTAGTAGGAGCTGGTGGTATTGGACAGTTGCTATGGAAAGAACTTAATCACTTAAGATATGACAGGGTTTCTCTAATAGTTTTAGCTTTGATTCTTGTTATAGGAATAATTGATTTCATAAGTTATTATTTTAGAAATAGGACAGATATAAAATTAACCGGAAGCAGTGAATTCTTTAGATTGAAAAATAAAAAGTATGTACTATCTGTATTAATTTTATTGACATCTATAATTTATTCTGTAAATATATTGAATATAAGTCAAGATAGAATATCTAAAGGATTAACTAATATAGGTGTTATGCTGAAAGGGATGTTGCATCCTGATATGACATATTTCGATAAATCTATAGCAGCTTTAGCGGATAGTTTATTGGTAGCTTCAGCTGCATCATTTTTTGCATCACTTAGTGCAATTATATTCACATACTTTGCTGTTGCAAAAATTAGCAATAAGTATTACGCGAATGTAAGTAAAATTATTATTAATATATTTAGAACAGTACCGCCGATTATTGTGGTAATCATATTCTTCAGAGGATTTGGTCCGGGAATGATTAGTTCCTTTTTCGCCTTGTATTTCTATACATTTGGTTTAACTAGTAAAATGTTTGCTGAGGTACTAGAAGAGATACAAGATAATATATTATTTTCAACGAAGAGTATGGGGATTAGTTCTTTTATTGCATATATGAAAGTAATATTCAAAGGAAATTTAGTAGAGTTTATATCTATAGTCTTGTATCGTTTTGAAATGAATGTAAAAAACTCTGCTATACTAGGTATGGTAGGAGTTGGTGGAATAGGACAACTGATAGTAAATAATGTTGAGTTTAGAAATTGGGATAGATTATCAATTTTATTAATAATATTATCAGTCACGATTATTGTAATAGAAAATATGTCCTATTACACAAGAGAGAGAATTAAAAAATAGGAGTTTGAATTTTGAGATTAAAAGTAGGGAAAATAGTAAATACACACGCCTTAAAAGGTGAATTAAAAATAATTTCAAGCAGTGATTTTATTGACGAAAGGTTAGAAGTTGGATCAGAGTTATTGATTACAAGAGGGAATCAAGTAGTTAAAGAAGTAATTGTAGAATCTGCTAGGGAACACAAGGGTGCATTTCTTGTGAAATTTGAAGGGATTGATAGTATCGAAGAAGCTGAGAAGTTTAAAAATTTACAGCTTAAAGTAGATGAAGAACATTTAGAAGAATTAGAAGATGGAGAATTCTATTTCTATGAAATTATCGGATGTAAGGTAGTCGATGAGAATGACGCTACTATCGGAGAAATCGTAGATATTCTACAAACAGGAGCTAATGATGTTTGGGTAGTAAAAACCGATAAAAATAAAGAAGTGTTAATTCCTTATATAGAGGATGTTGTTAAGAAGATAGATATTGAAAATAAGGTGATAAACATAGAAGTAATGGAAGGTCTACTTTAATGAAAATAGATGTATTAACGCTTTTTCCTGATATGTTTAATTCTTTGAATCACTCAATATTAGGAAAAGCAAAAGAAAATAATTTAATAGATATAAATGCTATTGATTTTAGAAATTTTGCTGAAAATAAACATAATCAAGTAGATGACTATCCGTTTGGTGGTGGTCAAGGAATGGTCTTGAAACCAGAACCGATATTTAATGCTGTAGAAAGTATTGATAAGGGGAAAAATCCACGAATTATTTTACTGTGTCCGCAAGGAGAGAGATTTAGCCAAAAAAAAGCAGAAGAGTTGGCTAAAGAAGAGCACTTGATTTTTATTTGTGGTCATTATGAAGGTTATGATGAAAGAATTAGGGAACATTTAGTAACAGATGAACTATCTATAGGTGACTTTATCCTAACTGGTGGTGAGCTTGCTGCTATGACGATGATAGATAGTGTGGCTAGACTAATACCTAATGTAATCGGTAAAGAAGAGTCTCACCAAGATGATTCATTCTCTACAGGATTGTTAGAACATCCGCAATATACTAGACCTAAAGACTTTAGGGGGATGATTGTTCCAGATGTATTAACATCAGGTCATCATAAAAATATAGAAAGGTATAGAAAAAAAGAAAGTCTGAGAAGAACGTATCTTAGAAGGCCAGATTTATTTGAAAATTATACTTTTACAAAAGAAGAAGAAATTTTACTAGAAGAAGTGAAACAAGAAGAAAATAACAAATAAAAATTATAATAAAAGCAAGTTCTTGATTGAACTTGTTTTTATTATGTTCTTAAAAAATATAATGACATAATAAAAAATAAATTAAACTAACTTATTTAATGACTTATTTAGTGACTTTTTTAGAAAAATATGATAATATAATGTTAATTGTAAATATTAGGAGGATTAATTGCCCATGACAAGTTCATTTGAAGAACTATTAAATAGTACAGAAATGTTAAAAAAAGGAGATAAAGTAACAGGTGTTGTTTCTAGAGTAGATAGCGAACAAGCTTATGTTGACGTAGCAGGAGCTCAATACGACTGTGTTATTTTAAAAAACCAAGTATCTAGAAAATTTGTTGAAGATTTAACAACAGTTTTAACTGTTGGTCAAGAAATTGAAGCAATCGTAACAGGTGTACGTGCAGATAGAGAAAGAAGATCAGAAGATGTACCAGGTGTAATTTACTTATCACGTAAAGCAATCGAAAACTTAGAGTACAAAAAATTAGTTGAAGTATCATGGGATGAAGTAGTAGCTTTATTTGAAAAAGGTGAGTACATCAACGCAACAATTACAGCAACAACTAAAGGTGGTTTATTAGCTGATGTTAAAGGAATTAGAGCTTTCGTACCAGCATCTTTCGTAGATACAAAATTCGTTAGCAACTTTGCAGCATACGTAAACAACGAATACACATTCAAGATTGAAGAGTTAGACAAAGCTGCTGACAAACTAATCTTAAACAGAAAAGCTGTTTTAGAAGTAGAAGAGTCTAAGAAATTAGCTGAAGCATTTGCTACATTAAACGAAGGAGATGTTCTAGAAGGAACTGTTTCTCGTTTAGCTAAATTTGGAGCTTTCGTAAACGTTGGTCAAGTTGACGGATTAGTTCACTTATCAGAAATTTCTCACGAAAGATTTGGTAAAGTTGAAGACGTATTAAAAGTTGGAGAAACTGTAAAAGTTAAAGTATTATCTGCAGATAAAGAAACAGGAAAACTTGCTTTATCAATCAAAGCTTTATTACCAACTAAATGGGAATTAGCAAAAGCTACTATTAAAGCTGGAGAAGCTTTAGAAGGTACTGTTAGAAATGTTACTGATTTCGGTGCATTCGTAGAAGTTCAAGATGGTGTTGAAGGATTAGTTCACATTTCTCAACTTTCACACGAGCGTGTTGAAAAAGTTTCTGACGTATTAAAACAAGGAGACAAGGTACAAGTTAAAGTACTAGATGTTGACTTTGATGCTAAGAGATTATCATTATCAATTAAAGATTTAGTTGCTAAACCAGTAGTAGAAAAAGAAGTTAAAGAAGAAGCAGATTTTGATTCATCTTATTTAAAAGCAGAAGATACAGAATTCTCTTTAGCAGATAAATTTAAAGACTTACAATAATATTTAACTAATAGGATATTGCGATATTCGTAATAACTGAATGAGTAATAGCAATAGATTATTACATGTCTATTGCTATTATTTTTATTTATAAAGTATAAGAAAGAAGGTGTAAATATGGGAAAACCAACAGTAGCCATAATTGGTAGGCCAAACGTAGGGAAGTCTACTATTTTCAATAAGATTATCGGTGACAGATTATCAATTGTAGAAGATGTTGCCGGTGTTACTAGAGATAGAATTTATTCAAAAGCAGAGTGGTTAAACTATTCATTCTTCATGATTGATACTGGGGGGATTGAAATTGAGAATACTCCATTCCAAGAACAAATCAGAGCTCAAGCAGAACTTGCGATTGATGAGGCAGATGTTATTATCTTCTTAACTAATGGTCGTGATGGAGTAACTGCTGATGATGAAGAAGTTGCCAAATTATTATATAAAACTACTAAACCAGTTATTTTAGCCGTAAATAAAATTGATAACTTTGATATGAATCATATGATTTATGATTTCTATTCATTAGGTTTTGGAGATCCATATCCAATTTCGGGGTCACACGGATTAGGAATTGGGGACTTACTAGATGAAGTTTGTAAAAATTTCAAAGTATCAGAAGAAGAGGAAGAGGATGACAAGATAAGATTTGCTCTTATTGGGCGTCCAAACGTAGGAAAATCTTCGCTTATTAATACAATTTTAGGTGAAGAGCGTGTTATTGCATCTGAAATAGCAGGGACAACACGTGATGCTATTGACAGTGATTTCCGTCATGATGGTGATGACTACGTAGTTATTGATACAGCAGGTATTCGTAAACGTGGAAAAGTATATGAATCTTGTGAAAAATACTCTGTATTACGTTCATTAAAGGCTATTGAAAGATCAGATGTCGTCTTAGTCGTTATCAATGCTGAAGAAGGAATCATTGAGCAAGATAAAAAAGTAGCAGGGTATGCCCATGAATCAGGTAAGGGTGTAATTATCGTTGTTAACAAGTGGGATGCTATTGAGAAAGATGATAAAACAATGAAAGAATTTGAACAAAAAATTCGTGATTCATTTGTTTACTTAGACTATGCTAAAACTATCTTTGTTTCTGCGAAAACTAAGCAAAGAGTATTCAACATCTTCCCATTAATCAAAGAATCATATGAAAATAGACATAGAAGAATTCAATCTTCAACTCTAAATGAAGTTGTTGTAGATGCAGTTTCTATGAATCCAACACCACAAGATAAAGGTAAGAGATTAAATATTTTCTATGCTTCTCAGGTTGCAATTAATCCACCAACCTTTGTATTCTTTGTTAACTATCCAGAATTAATGCACTTCTCTTATGAACGTTTCTTAGAGAATAGAATAAGAGATGCGTTCTACTTTGATGGAACACCAATTAGATTATTAGCAAGAAAACGTAACTAATAAAAATGAACAGTAGCTTGGCTGCTGTTCATTTTTTTAATGAATAATATATTAAATTTTGTTATAATATATAGTAATTAGATTATAAGAGGTATAATTATGAAAATATCGGTAATTGGTTCTGGATCTTGGGGTTCGGCTTTATCACAGGCAATAATAGATAATGGTCATGACTGTTTATTATATTCTAGAGACGAGAAAGTCAGAGATGAGATAAACACAAAACATACTAATAAAAAATATTTGAAAGATGTAGTCTTACCAGAAAAATTAGTCGCAACTTCTTCACTTAAAGAAGCAGTAGAATATGGGGAAGTCTTGGTTGTAGCTGTACCAACCAAAGTAATGAGAGAAGTTTGTGAAGAAATTAACAACTTTATGACTGAAAGCAAGTATGTTATACATGTGTCTAAGGGATTAGAAATAGATACTAATTTAAGAATGTCAGAAGTAATCAAAGAAGCGATAGATGAAGATAAACTTAAGGCTGTAGGTATTTTATCAGGTCCTTCTCACGCAGAAGAATTAGTATTAAGACACCCGACAGTAGTAGCTATAGCATCTGAAGATGATGAGTTAAACAAACTAGCACAGAATATATTTCAAAATAAATACTTTAGAATATATGTAAACCAAGATATTATTGGAGTAGAAATTGGTGGTGCTTTAAAAAATGTTATAGCAGTAGGCTGTGGAATTATTGATGGTCTAGGTTTAGGAGATAATGCCAAGGCAGCTTTAATCACTCGTGGTTTAATTGAAATTACTAGATTAGGTAAAAAATTAGGTGCAAAGGAACTAACATTTTTGGGGCTAGGAGGAATAGGAGACCTAGTTGTAACATGTACATCTATTCATTCAAGAAATTATAATTGTGGATTGTTAATCGGTAAGGGATATTCTTTAGAAGAATCTGTTGCTAAACTTAACATGGTGGCTGAAGGTGTCAGAACAGCTAAAGTAGCTCATCAATTAGCTCAAGAAAATAATGTGTATATGCCAATAACAGAAAATATATATAAAGTGCTATATGAAGGTATGTCATTAGAAGACTGTGTAAACAATCTTATGTCAGGAATTGCCACTAACGAACTAAATAAATTTGAATAAAATCAAAAATAGTTAAAAATAAATTAAAAAGTAGTTGAAAATACTTGCAAATTAAATATCTATGTGATAATATGTATTGAGTAAAGTAGTACAAGCTACTATTATTTAAATCTTAACGGAGGAAAATTATTAATGAACAAATCAGAATTAATTTCAGCAGTAGCTGAAAAATCAGGATTACAAAAGAAACAAGCTACTGCAGCAATCGAAGCATTCGTAGCAACTGTAGAAGAAACTTTAGCTAAAGGTGAAAAAATCCAAATCATCGGATTCGGTAACTTTGAAGTTAGAGAAAGAGCAGCTCGTACAGGACGTAACCCACAAACTGGGAAAGAAATCAAAATCGCTGCAAGCAAGATCCCAGCATTCAAAGCTGGTAAAGCTCTTAAAGACGCAGTTAAATAATATAAATTATTTAAAAGTTATCGATAGTAATATCGGTAACTTTTTCTTATAAGGAGATCAAAGTGAAAAATATTGAAGAATCAAAAGAATTAATAAAGCAGCTTTTAGAAAATATTGGTGAGGATACTAATAGAGCTGGACTTCTAGATACACCCAAAAGATGTGTAAAAATGTATGAAGAATTATTGGCTAAAACGGGAGTTGACCCTAAAGAAGAAATAAATACTTTCTTTGAATCAGACAATGATGAACCAATTTTAGTAAAGGATATTGAATTTCATTCTTTATGTGAACACCATATGTTACCATTCTATGGTAAGTGTCACATTGCATATGTACCTAATAATAGAAAAATAACAGGGCTAAGCAAGTTAGCTAGACTTGTAGAAAGTGCTTCTAGAAGACTACAAATTCAAGAAGATATGACACTTATGATTGCTAAGGCTATGGAAGAACAATTACAACCGAAAGGTGTATATGTTATTATTGAAGCAGAGCACATGTGCATGGCTATGAGAGGGATAAAAAAACTTGGTTCTAAAACTGTAACGAGTAAGAAAACAGGTATATTTAGAGAAGATATTGAATTAGTCAGAGATATAGAATATAAAATTAAATTATAGGTAGTAGTATGGAAAATATGAACTATATAATTATCAGAGCAGAATCTGAACAAGTTAAGATTATAAGTAAAAAGAAAAATAATGAAGAAATGCTGGAAATATTAGAAAAAGGTAATGTCCTAGTTCTAAATATGCATGAAGATATCCTAAACTTCAAGGTTATAGGACGTGCTAGAATAGTATCTAAATTGGATCCAGTAATATCGGAATAAGTATAGAGGCTAAATTAGACCTCTTCTTGTTTGTCATTTTTGACATTTTTTGATATTTGTTTTAATATAATTATAGTAAATATATATTAAGGAGAATAATAATGATTAGACCAGTATTTGATAATGTTATTATAAAAAAAATAGAAGAAGATAAATCAACAGACAGCGGTATCGTATTAAATGTTGCGAAAGAAGATACAGCAAACATTGGAACAATTTATGCAATAGGAGAAGCAAGTGTACTATCTGTAGAAAATGGTGGAGAATTGGAAGAAGGATCTCAAGTCATCTTCTCTGATAAATATACAAAGGTTAACTATAAGGGAGAAGAGTACTACATAGTACACGAAGAGGAATTATTAGCTATTTTAGGATAGTTTAATAAGGAGTATTAATATGGTAAAAGATATCAAATTTTCAGAAGATGCACGTCAAAGTATGAAACGTGGTGTTGATAAATTAGCTAATGCTGTTAAGGTTACTTTAGGACCTAAAGGACGTAATGTAGTATTAGATAAAAAATTTGGAGCACCACTTATTACTAATGATGGAGTATCTATCGCTAAAGAAATCGAGTTAGAAGATCCTTATGAAAATATGGGGGCAAAATTAGTTGCTGAAGTAGCTAATAAAACAAATGAAATTGCTGGAGATGGTACTACAACTGCAACAATATTAGCGCAGGCTATGATTAATGAAGGTATGAAGAACCTAACTTCAGGTGCAAATCCCATCGGACTTAGAAAAGGTATGGAACTAGCTGTAAAAACAGCAGTTAAGAAATTACAAGATATAAGTGTCACAGTTGATTCTAAGGATAAGATTGCACAAGTAGGAGCTATATCAGCAGCTGATGAAGAAGTGGGAAGCTACATAGCTGATGCTATGGAAAAAGTAGGGAATGACGGAGTAATTACTATCGAAGAATCACAAGGATTTGAAACTACTTTAGAAATAGTAGAAGGTATGAAGTTTGATAGAGGATATACTTCGCCGTATATGGTTACTGATACAGAAAAAATGGTTGCTAATTTAGAGTCTCCATTTATTATGGTAACTGATAAGAAGGTTTCTAATATATCAGAAATGTTACCTGTATTAGAAGCTGTGGTACAAACGTCTAAACCGTTGGTATTAATCGCAGATGACTTTGAATCAGAGGCTACACAACAAATTGTTGTTAATAAATTAAGAGGTGTATTTAATGTTGTAGCAGTTAAAGCGCCAGGTTTTGGTGAAAGAAAGAAAGCTATGCTTGAAGATATAGCTATTGTAACTGGAGCTAAATTAATAACAAGTGACTTAGGATTAGAACTTAAGGATACAACATTAGAAATGTTAGGAACATCTACTAAGGTTACTGTTACAAAAGACAATACTGTTATTGTTGATGGTAAGGGAGACAAGGTAGAGATTCAAAATAGAGCTAAGCAAATTAAGGCACTGCACGCGGAATCTAAGTCAGAGTTTGATAAGGAAAAATATCAAGAGCGATTAGCTAAACTTTCTGGTGGAGTAGCTGTTATTAAAGTAGGAGCTGCTACAGAAGTGGAATTAAAAGAAAGAAAACTAAGAATAGAGGATGCATTAAACTCAACTAAAGCAGCAGTAGAAGAAGGTATTGTTGCAGGTGGTGGAACAGCTCTTGTTCAAGTTATCTCAGAAGTTGATACTTTAACTGAAGAAGGAGATGTTCAAACAGGAATTAATATTATTAAGAAAGCTCTAGAAGCACCTGTCAGACAAATTGCAGAAAATGCAGGACTTGAAGGAAGTGTAATAGTATCTAAACTTAAAGAAGTTGAAGTAGGAATTGGGTACAACGCTGCTAAAGATGAGTGGGTAGATATGATTAAAGCAGGAATAGTAGACCCAGCTAAAGTAACTCGTTCTGCTCTTCAAAATGCAGCGTCAGTTGCTAGTTTATTCTTAACTACTGAAGCAGTAGTGGCAGATATCACTCCAGAAGATAACACACCACAAATGCCAATGATGTAGTGATTTAGAAGTATAGTTAAAAGACTATACTTCTTTTCTTTAGGGAGGAAGAAATGATGAATATAATATTTATAGGAATAGGTGGTGCACTAGGAGCTATAGCGAGGCACTCACTAGGATTATATATAAAAAATCAATTTAATACAGTATTCCCTGTATCGACATATACTATAAACATTATAGGATGCTTAATAATTGGAATTTTGTATGGAATATTAGATAAATATAATCTTGGAAATTCCGTATGGAATTATTTATTAGTGATAGGATTTTGTGGATCTTTTACAACATTTTCTACTTTTGCAAATGAAAATGTTAATTTATTTCAGAATGGGAATATCTTTACTGCTATATGTTATATAATGGCTAGTGTTATTATAGGAATAATCTCGGTAAAATTTGGATATATGTTAATAAAATAAAGAGTCTAAAATTTTAGACTCTTTATTATTTTGTGAAATGAAAGTTTAAATTTAGTACGGACATTATTTGTAAAAAGTACATTTTGTTAAGAAAATTTAATGAAAAAAATTTGACTGTAAGCATATTTTTGTTACAATGTATGTATAGGGAGAAAAAAGGAGTATAGAAATGGGGAACAGAGCAAGTGGTGTGTTATTGCATATAACATCTTTACCAGGAAATCTTGGAATAGGGACATTTGGAAAAGATGCCTATAAATTTGTAGATTTTTTAAAAGAGACAAATCAAACTTATTGGCAAATACTTCCATTGACAACAACAAGTTATGGGGATTCCCCATATCAATCATTCTCTGCTGTAGCAGGAAATACAAATTTAATAGATTTTGAATTACTTAAAGAAGATTCATTATTGGATGAAACTGATTATAGTAAAGTAAGGTTTACAGATAATGAAGAATATATAGATTATGAATTATTATTTAATACTAGAAGACCTATTTTAGAAAAGGCTGTAGAAAATTTTTCTAATTCTTCAAAATTTACTACAGAGTATGCAATTTTCAAAAAAGAAAATGAGTCGTGGTTGGATAATTATGCACAATTTATGGCATATAAAGAATATTTCAAGAATAAACCTTTACAAGAATGGGATGATGTTTCATTAATTAAGAGAGAAATAGCTTCTTTACAAAAATATGAAAGTTTATTATCTAAGGAAATTGAATATCACAGAGTAGTACAATTCTTCTTTTTTAAACAGTGGAAAGAATTAAAAGACTATGCTAATAAAAAGGATATAGAAATTATAGGTGATATGCCAATATATGTGTCTGCTGATAGTGTTGAGGTATGGACAATGCCTCATTTATTTAAATTAGATGAGATTAAAAATCCTATATATGTTGCAGGGGTTCCTGCTGATGGATTTTCAGAAGATGGTCAGTATTGGGGGAATCCAATATATGATTGGGCAAAACACAGAGAAAGTAATTATGACTGGTGGGTATATAGAATACAAGAAAGCTTTAAAATGTATGATGTATTGAGAATAGATCATTTCAAAGGTTTTTCTGATTTTTGGCAAGTAGATGCAAGTGAAGATACTGCAAAAAATGGGAAATGGCAACCTGGGCCAGGATATGAATTATTTTGGGTAATTAAGAATAGATTAGGGGAGCTACCAATAATTGCTGAAGATTTAGGAGATATTGATGACAAAACTAGGAAGTTATTAGCTGATACAGCTTTTCCTGGAATGAGTGTTTTACAATTTGCATTCTTTGATGATTCAGGAACAAGTTCATATTTACCACACAACTATAAGGCTAATTCTATAGCTTATGTAGGAACTCATGATAATGAAGTTGTTAATGGTTGGTATGATTCACTAACTGATAAGCAAAAAGAGTTTGCTGATAAGTATCTGAATAAAGTAGAAGATGAACTTATAACAAGGGCTATGTTAAGGTCAGTATATTCATCAGTTGCAGATACTGCTATTGCTTGTATGCAAGATATTTTAGACCTACCTGCAAGTAGTAGAATAAACACTCCAAATACAGTTGGGGAAAACTGGAAATGGAGAATGAAGTGGGAAGACTTAACTGAAGAAAGAAAAACTTATTTTAAAGAATTAACTAATCTATATCAGAGAGGGAAATAAATGAATTTTACAAAATATGTTGAAGAAAAATTAAATAAAAAACTTGCTAAATTAAGTGATGAAGAAATTTACTTAGAATTACTAAATTACGTAAAAGAATTAGGTAAAGAAAAAACAAAAAATACTGCCAAGAAAAAAGTTTACTATATTTCAGCAGAGTTTCTTATTGGAAAATTATTATCTAATAATTTAATTAATCTAGGGATATATAAAGAAATTAAAGAAGAATTAGAAGCTGTAGGAAAATCAATTAGTAAGATTGAAGATGTAGAGCCAGAACCATCGTTAGGAAATGGTGGACTTGGACGATTAGCTGCATGTTTTGTAGATTCTATGTCATCTTTAGGTATTAATGGAGAAGGTGTTGGATTAAATTATCACTGTGGATTGTTTAGACAAGTATTCAAAAACAATATTCAAGAAACAGAACCAAACTTTTGGATTGAAAATAATTCTTGGTTAATTCCAACAGATGTTAGCTATGAAGTACCATTCAAAGATTTTACACTAAAATCTAAATTAGATAGGTTAGATGTTTTAGGGTATGGGAAAGATACTAAAAATTATTTAAACTTATTTGATATTAAAGATGTTGACTATAAATTAATTAAAGAAGGAATATCTTTTGATAAGACAGATATCAAATCTAATTTAACATTATTCTTATATCCAGATGATTCTGATAAAAATGGAGAATTACTACGTATTTATCAACAATACTTCATGGTATCAAATGCAGCACAACTTGTTTTAGATGAAGCTATTGAACGTGGATCAAATGTAAGAGACTTAGCAGAGTATGCTTATATTCAAATTAATGATACACACCCATCTTTAGTAATACCAGAATTAATTAGATTACTTACTGAAAAGCATGGTTTAGGATTTATTGAAGCGGTAGAAGTAGTTATGGGAATGACAGGATATACAAACCATACTATCTTAGCTGAAGCATTAGAAAAATGGCCGTTATCATACTTAGAAGAAGTAGTTCCGCATTTAGTAGGAATAATTAAAGAATTAGATGGATTGGTTAAGAAATACTTCTCAAATCAAGCACTTCATATTATTGATGAAGCGGGACGTGTACATATGGCACATATGGATATCCACATAGCTAACTCAGTAAATGGAGTAGCAGCATTACATACTGATATTCTGAAAAAATCGGAATTAAAAGATTTTTATGAAACTTATCCAGATAAATTTAATAATAAAACAAATGGTATAACATTTAGAAGATGGTTAGAGTTTGCTAATCAAGATTTAGCAGATTATCTAAAAGAATTAATTGGTCAAGGTTATTTAACTGATGCAACACAATTAGAAAAAATATTAGAGTTTGTTGATAATAAAGAAGTTCTTGAAAAATTAGAAGAAATTAAATTTAAAAATAAAGTAGCTCTTAAGAAATATCTGAAAGACAATAAGGGAATAGAGCTTGATGAAAATTCAATTATTGATACTCAAATCAAGAGATTCCATGAATATAAACGTCAACAGATGAATGCACTTTATGTAATTCATAAATATTTAGAGATTAAAGCAGGGAAACTTCCTAAGAGAAAGATTACTGTAATCTTTGGTGGGAAAGCAGCTCCAGCTTATACAATAGCTCAAGATATAATACATTTAATCTTATGTCTATCAGAGCTGATTAATAATGATCCAGAAGTAAGTAAATATCTGAATGTATTCCTAGTAGAAAACTATAATGTAACAGTTGCCGAAAAATTAATACCAGCAACAGATATTTCTGAGCAAATTTCTCTTGCATCAAAAGAAGCGTCAGGAACAGGAAATATGAAATTTATGCTTAACGGTGCACTTACTTTAGGAACAATGGATGGAGCTAACGTAGAAATTGCAGAGTTAGCAGGACATGAAAACATTTATACATTTGGTAAAGATTCTGACCATATTATTGATCTATATGATAAACATGCATATAAATCAGCAGATTTTTATAATGGAGATGAATTTATCAAAAGAGCGGTTGACTTTATTTTAAGTGATGAAGTGAAGAATGTTGGAAATGAAGAAAAATTAACCAGGCTTCATAATGAATTAATAAATAAAGATTGGTTTATGACATTAATTGATTTACGAGAATACATAGAAATAAAAGAACGTGTATTTGAAGAGTATGAAGACAGAGAATCATGGAATAAAAAAGTTCTTCACAATATTGCTAAAGCAGGATTCTTCTCTTCAGATAGAACTATAGAACAATACAATAACGATATTTGGAAGAGTTATTAAATTGTAAATATTAAAATATGAAATCTTATTCTAAGAAATTAGAGTAGGATTTCTTATTTTTCTTGAGTGCATTTTCTACATAAGTTATAATTAATTGAATAGAAAATTAGGAGAAAAAAATGAGAGTAGTATTATTTTGTAGATATGATGGATCAAACTATTTTGGATTCCAAATACAACCAGATAGGATAACAGTACAAGAAGTAATAGAAAAAGCTTTAAAAAGAATACACAAGGGTCAAGATATAAGAATTTATATGAGTGGTAGAACTGATAGTGGGGTTCATGCCTATATGCAACCAATTCATTTTGATACACCATATAAAATACCAGAAGACGCCTGGGTAAAGTCACTGAATGCTAATTTACCAGCAGATGTTAGAATAACGGGTGCTAAGATAGTAGAAGATGATTTTCATGTTAGATATGATGCTATATCAAAAACATATGAATACAAATTGTATCTAGGAAAATATGTAGATCCATTTTTAGTAAATTATGTAGGACACTATCAATATGAATTTAATTTTGAAAAAGCAGAGAAATCTTTAAAATATTTTTTAGGAACACATGATTTTACATCTTTTTGTTCAGCAGGATCAAGTGTAGAAGATAAGGTAAGGACTATTACAGAATTCACTATGAAAAAAGAGGGAGATGTAGTTGTGTTTAATATAAGTGGAGATGGTTTTCTTTATAATATGGTAAGGATAATCATAGGGACTGTTATCGAAGTTGCTAATGGGAAATATTCAGCAGAATACGTTGAAGAAATTATAGCTAAAAAAGATAGATCATTTGCTGGAAAAACAGCAGATGCAAGTGGTTTATATTTGAAAAAAGTATATTATGATAATGAAGAAGTAAATAATGCAATAAATTCTTTAAAGTAAACTAAAAATACTTTTTTTTTAATAGAAAAAGTGGTATAATGCTGTTAATAATCTATTTTTGCACATTATTAAAATATAATATAACGGAGGATAAATATGATTTACTTTTATTCCTTTCTAGGTATAGCAATAATAGCAGTAGTTGTCTACTTGTTTATGCTTAGAAATAGAAAAAAACAAGATCTTTTACCACTCCTAGAGATAAAGGATAATCTTGAGAGAGAAACTTTATCAGAGGAATTAAAAGAAGTTAAGAATTTAAACTTAGCAGGAAAAGCTCTGAATAAATATGAAGACTGGGAGAGTTCTTGGTATGAAATTCAAAGTATTGATATAGATGAACTAGATAAAGATCTAGAGATGGCGGAATCATATATTGATAAATTTAATTTTAAACATGCAGAAGAAGTAATATTCAACTGTGATTCTAATATTAATAATATTAATGAAAAGATAGCGACTATTAGAAAAGAAATTAAAGAGTTAAAAGAAGTTGAGCCTAAGAATAAAGAACAGTATGAAGAAGTAGTTAAAGAATATAAAGAGTTAAATAGAGAACTACTAGCTAAGAGACATCAATATGGTGGGGCTGCAGATACTTTCGAAAAAGATATTAAGAACTTAGCTCCAGAATTAGATGAATTCAAAGCTCTAACTGCAAATGGAAAGTGCATTGAAGCACAAGAATCTATTCAAGATATTAATTTAAAAATTCAGAATCTAAAAGAAAGAATGGTTATATTACCTGAAATTCTAAAAGAAATTGAAAAAACAACTCCAGCTCAAATTCAATCATTAAGATTGAAAGTTGAAGAAATGGAGAAAAAAGGATTCAAATTAAGTCATTTAGAAATATCATCAAAAGTTGAAAATTGTGTTTGGCAATTAAATGATGCTAGAGAAAAAGTTAAAACTGGAGATATAGATTTAATTGAATCTATCTTAGATGGAATTTATGATGTAATTGAGGAAGTATCTAACGGACTTAAGAAAGAAATTGATTACAAAAAATATGTAGAACAAAATTATTCTGAAGTAAGTAATAAGATAAAGAATCAAGATAAATTAAATGAAGCTTTATACAATAACATACAAGAAATAAAAAATAGATATCAAATCTACTCAGAAGATGAGGAAATGATAACTAAAAATTATGATTTACTAGGTAACATTATTGATGTTAAGCACGATATAGATGTATATATTAGTAATCAGCCAAGACTTAATTATAAAGACTTGAAAGAAAAAATTGAAAAATTATCGCAAGATGTAGAGAAAATTGAAGAAGAACAAGCAGCATATTCAAGATATTTAACAAGTTTAAGAGAAGAAGAAGTAACTGCTAGAAATAAAATCAACTTCATTAATCAAGAAAAAGAAGTTGTTAGAAGAAAACTTTCTAATTCAAGAGTACCAGGATTTAGTGATAGATTTGTAGTTCTATATAAAGAAGTTGCAGATTCGTATAAATATGCTTTAGAAGAACTGAAAAAAGAACCTATGAATATAGATCTTGTAAAAGAAGCAGTAGCTGAAGCAGAAGAGTCATTAAGTATTTATAAAAATGAAGTTGAAAATATTTTAACGGATATCGAGTTAGTTGAGAGATTAATAAGATACTCTAACAGATATAGAAAAGACCATACTGATTTACACAAGCAATTATCGATAGCAGAGCAATATTATAAAGAATATAGATATAATAAAACACTAGATATTATTAAAAATTCTTTAGAAAAAGTAGAAGCAGGAGCTTACGATAGAATTAGAAAAGAAGTAAAAGGTAAGTAAAAAATGAGAGACTTTGTCTCTCATTTTTTTGTAGATAAATATAAAAATAAAACGTACTTGAACCTTATCAAGTACGTTTTATTTTTATTAATGAGCTACCATTTCTTGTGCAATTTCAAATGAACTGAACTTAGAAGGGTAGTAAGTTGGCCAGTTTTCTAACTCATCAAATAGTTTTTCGTGACTTTCTCCGCCCATATAGATATGGAAGTGACCTGTTTTAACAGGTGCTACATTGTGATCACTGAATTGAATATATTTGAATTGTCCAGCATTTGGATCTGTTGATTCAAATAAGAATCTAACCCCACGGTTTCCTTTTTTATATGTTAGGACTTTGTGTCCAGAATATTTGTATTCAAATTTTTTAGACTGTCCATTTTGGAAAAATTCCATTGTATTTCCTTTGATTACTATTTTTTCAACATCAGTTTTGTAACCAATATCGTAATATTCTTTATATTCTTGCGCTGTCATAGATTTTGTTTTCTTAGATTTAATATCGAATACCTGGTCTAATGTACCGTCTTTTAGGTAAGGATAAACAGATTGCCATTCTCCTTCGTAGTCAGATAATTCTCTGTCTTTTACTTGAGAGTCTTCAAAATATCCATTGTAAACAGTCTTAGTTGTATCTTCACCATTTTCTGGCTTAATATCTTTTCCTTCTTGACTTGTAGTTTTTTCAAGGTTAGCTAGGTTATCTTTCATAATAGATATATAATCTTTTCCAGAGTCAGCTTGCTCTTTAGTAAGACTTTCTAGTGGGTTTAATACAGATAATTCTACTCCAGTTTCTTTTGCAAGTGTTTCAGCAACTGATTTTTTAGCATTTTCTTCGAAGTAGATATATTTAATTTCATTATCTTTAATATATGAAGTTAATTCTTTTAATCTAGATATTGAAGGATCTGTATCAGCATTTAAACCAGTTATAGACACTTGTTTTAGTCCATAATCTAGAGCTAAATAAGAAAAGGCTGTGTGTTGTGTTACAAAGTGTTTTTGTTTAGCATTAGAAAGTTTTTCTTTATATTCATTATCTAAAGCAGTAAGCTTGTTTATATATTCACTAGCATTTTTTTCAAATACTTCTTTTTTATCTGGATATTTGTTAATTAATCCATTTCTAATATTTTCTACCATCTTAATTGATCGATAAGGAGATAACCATAAGTGTGGATCGAAAGCATGGTGATGGTGTTCTCCAGCGTGATCATGGTCGTGATGTTCTTCTTCTTGACCTGGTAGTAATACAAGGTTCTGAGTAGATTTAATTACGCTATTAGAATCTTTTTTTGTAGTTTCTAATACCTTATCTACCCACATTTCCATATTTGGATCTTGATAAACGAATACAGACGCTTCTTGGATTTTTGCCATATCTTTTGTAGATGGCTCAAAACCGTGAACTTCAGTTCCCGCTGGGATAAGTAATTCAACATCTGCTTGATCACCTACAATTTGTTTTGTGAATTCATATATTGGATAGAAAGTAGTAACAATCGTATCCTTATTAGAAGCCTGTGTAGTATTTAAATTATTTATACTTGTTAATAAAATAGTGAATATAGAAGTTAGTATTAGTAATAATTTTTTCATTAAAATCTCTCCTTATTTTTTTAATTTATTAATTATGTTGGTTAATATAAATATTGTTATGAAAATTAAGGTTATAGTTGCACTAGCAGGAGTTTCTGCATAATATGAGATTATTATTCCTAGAAACATACCTATAAATGAAACTAGAGTCCCTATAATAATTACAGTTTTAAAGTTTTTACTTATGATTAAAGCGATACTAGCAGGAAGTATTATAATAGTGGATACCAATAAAGCCCCAACAGCTGGTATCATTAGTGAAATTGCAATTCCTGTAATAATATTGAATGAAATAGATAGTAATCTAACGTTTAATCCTTCAGAAAAAGCAATATCTTCATTAAAGGTCATAATATATAAGGGTCTAAAGAAAATCCCCATAAATAATACGATGATAAGTCCTATTATAAATAAATATAGTAGCTGTTCAAAACTGATTGTTATAATAGAACCAAATAAATAATTCTCTAAACTTATAGAACTAGATGATGTTTTACTTATCACCACCATTGCAATAGCTAGTCCAGCAGACATTAGAATTGCAGTGGCAAGTTCCAAGAAGTTTTTATACACGGTTCTTAAATATTCTAAGAATATTGCTGCAATAGCAACTATAAGAATTGTAGAAAGAGTGGTTGAAAAACCAGATAATATACCGATAGCAATACCAGCTAAAGAGATATGGCCAAGAGTATCACTAAGTAAACTTTGGCGTCTAAGAATTAGGAAAGAACCCAATAATGGAGTGAAGATACTCATCGCAATAACAGCGAAAAGAGCATTTTGCATAAATTGATATTTAAATATTTCTAACATTGCTTATCTCCTTTTTTTACATTGAGTTTACAACACCAAGAATTATTTTCTGATTTACATAAGTGAATGTTCTTATCTGCATATTTTTCAACGACTTCGCTATCGTGAGTAATCATAAGTATAGAGATACCTGATTCTTTAACCATAGTATATAGTAATTTGTAAAAACTATTTCTTGTTTTTTCATCCATCCCAGTAGTTGGTTCATCTAGAATAAGTAAATCGGATTTGAACATAAACATTCTTGCTAAGATAACTCTTTGTTTTTGTCCACCACTTAAATTCCCAATTTTCTCATCTTTCAAATTCCAAATTTCCATAGAATCAAGTGATTTTTTTACTAATTCTTGGTCTTCTTTTGAAAATCTTTTAAACCATGAATTTTTTCTGAAGAGTCCAGATTTTACAAAATCATATACAGTAGTAGGAAACCCAGAATTAAAATGGACGGCATGCTGTGGTAGGTAAGATACATTAAAGTCGTTCCCATGTATATTTTTTTCGCTTCTAAATACACTGCCAGTTTTTTCTCTAAGTATCCCCAAAACTATTTTTACAAGAGTGGATTTTGCAGCACCATTTTCTCCAGTTAATGTGATGAACTCACCATTGTGAATATCAAAGGTGACGCCCTCTAAAACAGGATCTTTATCATAAAGAAAAGATACATTATTAATTGATATATATTTCACTGATTACCTCCTGATGCTCTTTATTAAATCGTCAAGAAAGTTAGAAATTATTTCTTTTTCAGATTCAGAGTATTTAGATAGTAGACTATCATAGTGATGTATAGTTCTTTTGTGGTGTTCTTCATGTTCTTTGGCTATATGCAGTGCCTCTTCTGACAAGCTATATTTAATAACTCTTGCGTCGTTAGAATCCTTTTCTGAAATTAGCATGTTCTCGCTTAATAAGAATTTGATTGCCTTTGTAACAGCGGCTTGACTGATATTTAGGTTGTAAGCCAATTCTTTGTTACTGATATTCTCGTTTTTTAATAACATTAATATGTGCTTCTGAGTATTTGTGTAATCGTGATTACAATGACAATCTCCAACAAGGATTTCATTTTTGTTCCCAGCTTGTAATATTATGTCATTAATTGTTTTTTCAATTTTTTTTGATATTTCTGTTGTAGACATATACACCTCCATAAAATTAACCGGTTAATTAACTAGTTAAGTATATAACGAAAACATTTTATTGTCAACTATTTAATCTCTTTCAAAATATTGTAAATTATTATCAAAAAATGTTACATAACACTTGAAAAAATAGATTGAAATAAGTTATAATTAAACGTAGAAAAAGTTAAGAGGATCACTATGAATTTTGAAAAAGAAAAGCTATTATCGATAACTGATATAGCTATACAAGAATTTAAAAAACTACTATTAGACTCTAGTAGTCAGGGATCAGCAATAAAAATTTCTATTGATAATTCATCAACTGGTTATTACTATAGTATTGAAATACAAGAGAAAGCCTATGAAGATGACATAGAATTAAACTTTGAGACACTGACGTTTCTAATCGAGAAAAAAGATAAGAATTTGTTAAGTGGAACAAAGATTGATTATATAGAAGATGATGCTGGAGGGGGTTTTGTAATAGAAAATCCTCATAATCTCGAGTTGGAGCATACAGGTGGTTGTAGCTGCTGCTCTTAATTTATTTATTACCAAACATTAAGGAGTATTTATAATGAAAAATATCGTTGTTTTAGGAGCTGGATACGGAGGATTAACAACTCTAAAGGCTTTAAGAGGAGTAATTAAAGATGGAAATGTAAAGGTAACTCTTGTTAACAAGAACTCTTACCACTATGATACTGTAAACTTACACGAAGTATCGGCTGGAACAATTAACCGTGATGCAATCTGTATCGAAATCCCTGAAATCTTACCACAAGGTGCAGAATTCGTACAAGATGAAGTTATCAAAATCGATACAGCTAAGAAAATTGTTTACACAAAAACAAAAGAATTAGACTATGACTACTTAGTAGTAGGATTAGGATTCGAATCTAACACATTCGGTATTGAAGGAATGTTAGACAACTCACTACCAATCACTGATATTGAAGCATCTGAAAAGATTTCTGCTAGAATTGAAGCTAACTTCAAGAAATATGCAGAATCTACAGAAAAAGATGTAAAAGATATCTCAATCGTAGTAGGTGGAACTGGTCTTGCTGGAATCGAGTTCTTAGCAGAATTAGTTGAAAGAAGAAAAGAATTATGTTCTAAATACGGAATTGACGAAAAATTAGTTAAAATCTATGGATTAGATGCTGCTCCTGTATTATTACCAATGTTTGAAAAAGAATACAGTGACTACGCTAGAAAATTCCTAGAAGACCGCGGAATTGAAATCATTTTAGGAGCTGGAATTAAAGGTTCAACTCCTGATTCATTCATCATTGAAGTAGAAGGAGAAAGAAAAGAACTTAAAGCTTCTACATTAGTGTGGACTGCTGGAGTTAAAGGAAGCAGAATTATGGATGCTACTTTCCCAGATCAAGCTAAAAATGGTCGTTTAGTAACTACGCAACAATTAACAGTACCAGGATTAGAAGAAATCTACATCGTTGGAGACTGTGCAGCCTTTATCGAAGAAGGTCAAGAAAGACCGTACCCAACAACAGCACAAATTGCTAACCAAATGGGAGCTTACGTTGGAAAACACATCGAAAACAGATTAGTAGGAAACACAATCGGAAACTTTAAGTACATCAACCGTGGAGTTGTATGTTCATTAGGAGCTAAAGATGCAATTGCCTTTACATTTGGTAAATTCAAATACAAAGGATTCTTAGCAGCTAAAACTAAGAAAGCAATCGAAGCTAAAGCAATCTTTGAATGTACAGATATTAAAACTGCGATTAAAGCACAAAGAATACTTTAATATTATGAAAAGAGAAGCCTGCGCGCTTCTCTTTTTATTTTTGAAAATTTGTAAAATACTTAAAAATATGGTAATATATATAAGTATTTATATTATAAATTAAAGAAATAAGGAGACAGAAAAATGCCAGTATTTAAGGTTTTTTATCAAGCAAATAATAAAGAGATTCCTGTAAGGGAAAACACAGAAGTACTATATGTAGAAGCTAACAATGCTCCAGAAGTAGTAAAATATGCAGAGGACAAAAATTTCAATGTAGAGTTTGTTCAAGAATTAAGTGAACAACATTTAGAATTTGAAAAAGAATCAGCTAATTTCAAATTGGAGAAAGTAAATGGATAGATTCATCGAAAAACACGAAGTTGGAGTTGCAGCTATCGGTGGAATGGGTGAAATTGGAAAGAACACATATGCTATTCAATACCAAGATGAGATAATTATAATTGATGCTGGGGTTAAGTTCCCTGGAGATAACATACTAGGGATTGACTATATAATTCCAGACTATACATATATTGTAAATAATATTGACAAAGTAAAAGCATTAATAATTACTCACGGTCACGAAGATCATATAGGAGGAATTCCATTTTTACTTAGACAGGTATCTCTTCCGATTTATGCAGGACCATTAGCGATTGGATTAATTCAATCAAAATTAGAAGAACACAATCTGTTATCAAGAGCAGAATTTCACGAAATTACTGAAGATACAGTATTGCAATTTAAAAATTTAAGCGTAGAATTTCATAATACTACTCACTCTATACCAGATGCATTCGGTGTAATTGTAAATACACCACAAGGTAAGATAGTTCATACTGGAGATTTTAAATTTGACTTTACACCAGTAGGAGAGCCAGCTAATCTTTACAAAATGGCTAAAGTAGGAGAAGAGGGCGTTTTATGTTTACTATCTGATTCTACAAACTCTGAGAGAAGTGAATTTACTATGAGTGAGAAGGAAGTAGGTCACACAATCTCAGATATTTTACGTACTGTTAAACACAGAATAATTTTTGCTACATTCGCATCTAACGTATTTAGGGTTAAGCAAGTAGTTGAAGCATGTATTGAACATGGTAGAAAGATTGCTGTATTTGGACGTTCAATGGAGAAGGCTATTAAAATTGGTACAGATTTAGGCTATATAAAAGCACCTAAAGATACTTTTGTTAATCCAAGACAATTGAAGCAAATAGATCCGAATAAGCTATTAATTCTATGTACAGGAACTCAAGGTGAAGAATTAGCAGCTTTAACTAGAATTGCACATGGAACGCATAAGAAGATAACAATTATGCCGACAGATACAGTAGTATTTGCTTCTTCAGCTATTCCAGGAAATGCAGTATCAATTAATAAAAATATTGATTTATTATCTAAATTAGGTGCTAATGTTATTACATCAAGTATTAACAATGTTCATACTTCTGGACACGCAGCTAAAGAAGAACAAAAATTAATGTTTAGATTAATTAGACCTAAGTACTTCATGCCGATACACGGTGAGCATAGAATGCAAGTTTTACACGCTAAAACTGCTGTAGAGTGTGATGTTAAAGAAGAAAATACATTTATTCTTTCAAACGGTGATATTTTAGCATTAACGCAAGATTCTGCAAGAGTTACTGGTAAAATTGAAGCAGGGGACGTTTATGTTGATGGACTAGGAATTGGTGATATCGGAAACGTAGTTATCAAAGATAGAAAAGAATTATCAGAGAACGGTGTAGCTGTTGTTTCTGTTGTAGTTAACTTGAAAAAGAAAATTTTATTAGCACAACCAGATATCATTGCTCGTGGATTTGGGCAAGATGACAACTCAAAAGAGTTAATAAATGCATCAAAATCAATTTTACAAGAAGCAATTGCAAATAATTTATCACAAGAATCAGCGTCAGTGTTTACAGTAAGACAGACGATAATTGATACTTTAGTAAATCATTTTGAAAAACAAGTAGGACGTCGTCCAGTTGTAGTTCCGGCTATTATTGAAGTTTAGTATATGAGCAGTGTGAGTAATCATACTGCTCATATTTTAAAATAAGTATATTTAGATAGGTGTAAATCATGGATAATGTTTTAAATATCCCATTAGAAAGTATAAATGGAGTAGGTAGTAAGACAGTAGAAGTTCTTAAATCTATGAATTTATATACAATAAAGGATATATTAAGTAATATTCCTTATCGAGTAGAATCAGCTGCTAGTCTAAGTGGAGACATAAAGTCTGGTCAAAAAATTATAGCAGTAGGTAAGGTTGAAAGTAGATTAGTTACACAATTTTATGGAAATAGAAGAAGTAGATCTTTCTTTTCGCTGCAATCTAATATTGGTTCAATAAAAATCATCTTTTTTAATCAAGCATACTTAAAAAAGATGATTATAGAAGGAAATATGGTGGTTGTAAAAGGTGTATATAATGCCAGTAATAACACTATAACTGCATCAAGTGTTTCTTTAGATAAGGGAGAAAATAAAGAAGTAGATATTGAGAATCCTTCTTTGGAAATGGTATATCATTTAAAGCAAGGGATGACTCAAAAAAAATATAAAAAAATAGTAGATGGTTGTTTCTCTCTAATACAACCTGGTAGAAACTTTATAAGTTTAGTACCGGAAAACTTTAAGGGAATTTGGTCATTAGAAAAAATTTTTAGAGCCTTACATTATCCTGAGTCAATAGAAGTTTATGAAAAAGCTAAAAAAATGTTTGCTTTCCATGAATTATTTGAATATCAGATAAAATTACAGTTGCAGAATTATCAAAAGAAACAAGAAGATTATGATTATAGTGTTACAGTTGATAAATCCTGTATAAGTGAATTTACTTCTACACTACCTTTCGAATTAACAAATTCACAGAAGTTTGTAGTAGAAGAAATTAGACAGGATTTAGCTAGTCCTTATCCGATGGACAGGTTGCTACAAGGAGATGTAGGGTGCGGTAAAACTGTTGTTGCTGCTAGTTTGATCTACGGAGTTGTAAAAGAAGGATATCAGGCAGCTATTATGGCACCTACTGAAATACTGGTAGCTCAGCATTTTGAGACATTTTTTAACTTTTTTAAAGATTTAGATTTAAGTGTGGTATTAATAACAAGTTCTACACCTAAAAAGGAAAAAACGAAAATATTAAAATTGTTAGAAGAAGGACATATTGATCTGTTGGTAGGTACACATTCACTTATTCAAAAAGACGTAAATTTTAAAAATTTAAAATTTGTAATCACTGACGAACAACATAGATTTGGTGTGAATCAGAGAAAATTGTTGAGTGAAAAAGGAGAGAAAGTAAATTCTCTAATGATGACCGCGACACCAATCCCTAGATCACTAGCAATAACTCTTATAACAGATATAAAGGTTTCGACCATAGATGAATTACCTAGCGGAAGAAAGAAAATTGAGACTTATAAAGCTACATCAAAACAACTAGATACAGTTTTTGATAATCTAATAAAAGAGTTAGATAAGGGAAGACAGGCTTATGTTGTTTGTCCATTAATTGAAGAATCAGAAAAAATGGATTTAGAAAATGTAGGACAAATGCTAGAAAAAATGCAAGCATATCTACCAGATAAATATAAAATAGAAATGCTTCATGGTAAGATGAAAAATCAAGAAAAAGATGAAGTAGTAGATAGGTTTGTGAGAAAAGAAACACACGTATTAATCTCAACAACAGTAATAGAAGTAGGGGTCAATGTTCCGAATGCTTCATTTATGATAATAGTAGATGCCAACAGGTTTGGATTAGCGACCTTACATCAATTAAGGGGTCGTGTTGGTCGTGGAGAGTATCAATCGTATTGTGTCTTAGTGTCAGATTCTAAAACAGAAAGAATTGATATTATGTGCCTAGAAAATGATGGTTTTAAAATAGCGGAGTTTGATTTAAAACAAAGGGGGCCAGGAGACTTCTTTGGGACTAAACAAAGTGGTGTACCATCATTTAAAGTAGCGGACTTGTTGAATGATACAGAATTAATGTATTTAGCTAAGAAATTAGCCACTAAAATAATTGAAGTTACAGATGATAAAGAAAGACTACAGAGATATGTAGATTTATCGGAAAGAACTTATTAAAAGGAGAACAGAATGAAAATAGGAATAGATTTATTAGGTGCAGATGATAAAAGTAAAATAATAAATTTTGTTAATAATTTTAAAGATAGTGAAGTAACGTTAGTAGTATATGGTCTAGAAGAAGATTTGAAAAATGTTACTGCAGATGTAGAAAAAGTTTTATGTACAGAAGAAGTATTGATTTCTGATGATGCGGCAAGAGTACACCGCAAGAAGAAAGATGCTTCTATGATAAGAATGTTAGAAGATTTAAAAAATGATTCTATACATGCTTCAATTTCTGCAGGCTCAACAGGAGCTTATATGGCGAGTGGATTATTTATCCTTGGGAGAATAGAAGGGGTAGCCAAACCGGCCCTAGCTACTATGTTGCCAACAAAAACAGATCACAAGTTTTTAATGACAGACCTAGGTGCAAACGTAGAAGCTAAAGAAACAGACTTGTTAAATTATGCAAAACTAGGAAATTTATATGTTAAAAATATATATAATGTAACAAATCCTTCTACAGCTCTAGTAAATGTAGGTTCTGAAGAGAATAAAGGAAATAAATTGTATAAGGATGCACATAAACTTTTAAAAGAAAATCTTCAAAACTTTAAGGGGAATATTGAAGCTAGAGATATTTTAGAACACGATTATGACGTAGTAGTAGCAGATGGATTCACAGGGAATGTCCTTCTAAAATCAATAGAAGGTGTTGCTATGACTTTATCTTCATTACTAAAACCAGTATTCTTAAAAAATATTTTTACGAAAATGGCGGCTCTAGTAGTAAAATCAGGATTAAAAAACTTTAAAAAGAAATTTGATTATAGTGAATATGGTGGAGCAATTTTAATAGGACTACAAAAACCTGCAATAAAAGTGCATGGTTCATCAGATGAAAATTCTGTATATTATGCAGTACAGCAAGCAAAAAATATACATAAAACTAAATTATATGATAAAATGATAGAAGAATTTAAAGGAGAATAAAAAAATGGCTATTTTAGATGAATTAAAAGAAATTATTGTAAAACACGTTAATGTTAAGGAAGAAGATATTAAATTAGAATCTGACTTAAGTGGAGATTTAGATGCAGATTCAATTGAAATTGCAGAAGTAGTAATGGATATTGAAGAAAAATATGGTTTTGAGTTTTCTGATGAAGATGCAGAAAATATCAAAAAAATCTCTGATTTAGTAGAACACATAGAAAAGAACGCATAATTATGAAAGAAACAAAAGAAGAACTAAGAGCAAGAATAGGTGATTTAGCCTATGAAATAACTCAAAATTCAGCAACAGAGCGTCCCTTTACAGGAGAATACGATGAATTCTTTGAAAAAGGTATTTATGTAGATGTAGTAAGTGGAGAAGTATTATTTTCATCAGAAGATAAATATAATTCTGGTTGTGGATGGCCAGCTTTTACTAAGCCAATAGAAAATAGAATGTTAACTAATCATGCAGATTTTTCACACAATATGCATAGAGTAGAAGTTAAAAGTAGAGAAGCTGGTTCTCATTTAGGGCATGTATTTCCAGATGGTCCTTTAGACCAAGGGGGATTAAGATACTGTATAAACTCTGCTGCTTTAAAATTTATTCCATATGAAAAAATGGAAGAAGAAGGATATGGAGAGTATCTAAATATATTTAAAAACTAATCACATTTGTGATTAGTTTTTTTGTTTATAAATAATATAAAAAAACTAGGATTTATATAAATCCTAGTTTTAATTTTAATTCTTATTTGAATTCTGCAGTATCAACTTTAACAGCAGGTCCCATAGTTGTAGTTACAGCTACAGACTTGATGTAAGTTCCTTTAGCTGCTGCTGGCTTAGCCTTAGCAATAGCGTCTTGAACTGCGTTGAAGTTTTCTAATAAATCTTCTTTAGAGAATGAAACTTTACCGATTGGAGTGTGAACAACACCAGCTTTTTCAGCACGGTATTCAACTTTACCAGCTTTGATTTCATTAACTGCTTTAGTAACGTCCATAGTTACAGTTCCAGTTTTAGGGTTTGGCATTAATCCTTTAGGTCCTAATAGACGTCCGATTTTACCAACTTCTCCCATCATGTCTGGAGTAGCAACGATTACGTCAAAGTCAAACCAACCTTGTTGGATTTTAGTGATGTATTCACCTTGTCCTACGTAGTCAGCTCCAGCTGCTTCTGCTTCTGCAGCTTTATCACCTTTAGCAAATACTAAAACTTTAGCAGTTTTACCAGTTCCTTTTGGAAGAACTACTGCTCCACGTACTTGTTGGTCGTTTTTACGAGTGTCAACTCCAAGACGGAATGCCACTTCTACTGTTGCGTCGAAGTTTACAACGCTTGTTTTTTGAGCTAATTCGATAGCTTCTAATACTGAGTATAATTTAGAAGAATCTACTAATTTAGCTGCTTCAAGATATTTTTTACCTTTTGCCATTTTAATTTCTCCTCCTATTATTCAGATACTAAGATACCCATTGAACGTGCAGTTCCTTCGATCATACGAGAAGCTGCTTCAATAGATGCCGCGTTTAAATCTTCCATTTTTAATTGTGCGATTTCTTGAACTTGTGCTTTAGTTACTGTTGCAACTTTATCTTTGTTAGGAACTGAAGATCCTTTTTCGATTTTAGCTGCTTTTTTCAGTAATACTGGAGCAGGTGGAGTTTTAGTAACGAATGTAAATGAACGGTCTTCATATACAGAGATTACTACAGGGATAATTAATCCCGCTTGGTCTTGTGTTCTAGCATTGAATTCTTTACAGAATCCCATGATGTTAACACCAGCTTGACCTAACGCTGGACCAACTGGTGGAGCTGGGTTAGCTTTACCTGCTGGTACTTGTAACTTAACTAATTTTATAACTTTTTTAGCCACGATAAATCCTCCTAATTATATTTTCGTGATGTGGTCTATGAACAATTTAATTTTTTGCTCTCCCACTCAAACAATATGTATTTAAATCAAATACTTAATAATTCTAGCACATTCCTGAGGCTTGTGCAAGTATTTATATTAGAAATTTTTCTTAATATTGACTTTTATTCTATTATATAGTAGAATTTAGAAAGTGATGAGATGTAATGTCTTATCAAATTTTATTTAGTAGGAAAGAGGTTGCAAATGTTTATAGGAAGCATTATTGCAACTTTACTTGTTGGTCTTTTATTTGGATATTTTGTTGCTAGAAATGCGATTCAAGCAAAACTAGTTCAATCTAAACAAGATGCTGATCATATTATTAATGAAGCTAAAAAAGAAGCTAAATTTATTTCTGAAAAAGAAACATTATTAGCTAAAAAAGAAGCTAGTGAAATAGTAAACTTAGCAAATAAAGAAATAGAGTTTAAAAAACAAGATATTATAAAACAAGAAGAAAGACTTATTCAAAAAGAATCCACTTTAGAGAGACAAAGTGAGCTGATCAATAAAAAAGATGAGCTTATTAGTTCTAGAGAATTAAAAGTAGATGAGAAATTACAACTACTTGAAGAAAAAAATAATGAAGTGAATGAGTTAAAAATTCAACAAGAAAATGAGTTGCATAGAATTGCAAATCTTACTCAAGAACAAGCTCGAGATGAAATTATGTCTTCATTAGAAGAAGAGATGTCTAAAGAAACAGCTATCTATATAAGAAATAGAGAAATCGAAGCTAAAGATGTAGCTGATAGACGCGCAATGGAATTGATTGTACAATCAATGCAAAAACTTGCTGCAGATGTAGTAAGTGAAACAACAGTTTCTGTAGTAAATCTACCTTCAGATGATATGAAAGGTAGAATTATCGGTAGAGAGGGACGTAACATCAGAACCCTTGAAACTTTAACAGGAGTAGACTTAATAATTGATGATACGCCGGAAGCAGTATTGCTTTCTGGATATGATCCAATAAGAAGGGAAGTTGCAAAAACGGCAATTAACATGCTTATTGAAGACGGAAGAATACATCCTGCTAAAATAGAAGAAACTGTAGAAAAAGCTAGAAGAAATATAGATCAAACAATTAGGGATGCCGGAGAACAGGCAACCTTTGATTTAGGAATTCACAACATGCATCCTGATATGATAAAAATATTAGGTAAAATGAAATATAGAACAAGTTATGGACAAAATGGTCTGCAACACTCTATAGAAGTAGCTTATATTTCAGGTATTATTGCTGGAGAATTAGGTCTAGATGTAACATTAGCTAGACGTGCTGGTTTACTGCATGACATAGGTAAAGCTGTGGATCATGAAGTAGAAGGATCACACGTTGAAGTAGGGGTAGCTCTTGCTAAGAAATACAAAGAGAGTGATATAGTAATAAATGCTATCGCATCTCACCACGGTGACTATGAAGCAGATAATCCAATTTCTGTTATTGTAGCTACAGCTGATGCTCTATCTGCATCAAGACCAGGTGCGAGAAGAGAATCATTAGAAACTTATATCAAGCGACTACAGAAATTAGAAGAAATTGCTAATGAGCATAAGGGAGTAGAAAAAACTTATGCAATTCAAGCAGGTCGTGAAATTAGGGTAATCGTTAATCCAGAAGAAATTGATGACACTAGAGCATACAAGATTGCAAAAGAAGTCAGAAATAAAATTGAAGAAACGATGCAATATCCAGGAAACATAAAAGTAAACGTAATTCGAGAAGTTCGAGCAGTCAAGATTGCTAAATAAAGAGATAGTGAAAACTATCTCTTTTTTTATTGCGGTTCAATTAGTGGTCAAAATACTGTAGAAGATTTATAATTAGATTAACACTAATATTATTAGGAGGAGATATGAAAAGTTTAGTACTTTGTGAAAAGCCTTCGGTAGCTAGAGATATTGCTAGAAATCTCGGAGCAAGAGAAAATAAAAATGGTTGCTTAGAAGGTAAAGACTATGTAGTAACGTGGGCATTGGGTCATCTAGTTACTCTGCAAACACCAGATAAGTATAAAGAGTTTTCTAATGTAACTTTAGAGTCATTACCAATGGTTCCTAAATTTATGAAAACTGAGATTATAGGAAAAACATTTAAGCAATATAAAGTTGTAGAAAAAGCGATAAACAGGAAAGATATAAAAGAAATAATTATCGCAACAGATGCTGGTCGTGAAGGGGAACTAGTTGCCAGATATATTATTGATAAAACAAAAACCAATAAACCATTGAAGAGATTATGGATTTCATCTGTAACAGATAAGGCTATAAAAGATGGCTTTAGAAACCTTAAAAATGCCAAAGATTATGAAGGGTTATACCATTCAGGTATAGCTAGAGCTAATGCAGACTGGTTGGTTGGTATAAATGCTTCGAGAGCCTTAACTTTAAAATATAATGCTTCATTAAATTGTGGTAGGGTACAAACACCTACCTTACAAATGGTATTAAATAGAGAAGAAAAAATAAAAAACTTCAAAGCTAAAGAGTATTTTACTTATGAAGCATTGGTGGATGGAGTAAAATTCATGTCGAATGACAGTGATTTTGATAAAGAAAAAGCAGAAAAATTTGTTAAAGTTAACTTATCTAGTAAAATTGATGACTTAAAAAAAGAAGAGAAGATAAAAAAATCATCTCCTAAGTCTTTATATAATTTAACAGACTTACAACAATTGGCCAGTACTCTATACAAAATATCGCCTAAGCAAACACTAAATATAATTCAATCTTTATATGAAAGACATAAAGTCCTAACATATCCAAGAACGGATAGTCGTTATTTAACAAGTGATATGAAGTCGACAATAAGTGATAGATTAAGAGCTATATCTTATGGAGAATACGGAGAGGTTGCTAAGGAAATATTGAAGTCTAAGTCTTTTGACACTAAGAGAATAATTAATGATAGCAAGGTAACAGATCACCATGCAATTATCCCTACAGAAGAAAGACCTAACTTTATGGCTATGTCTGATATGGAATTAAAAATATATAACTTAGTAAGTAGAAGATTTTTAGAAAATTTATTACCTAATAATGAATATAAAGAAATATCAATGACATTTAAATTAGCTGGTAAGACATTTAGTAATACGAGTAAAATAAACATAAAAGACGGATATAAAGTATTTGAAAAAGAAGAGAATACTTTAAACAAAATGATCACTAATTTTGAATTAGAAAAATTAGCATTTGTGAGAAAAGAAACAAGCCCACCAGCTTACTTTACAGAAGGTACTTTAATATATGCAATGGAAAATCCTTTTGAATATGTTGATAGTGCTGATGAAAAGAAAATACTTAAAGAAACAAATGGAATAGGTACAGTTGCTACAAGAGCAGATATATTAGAAAAATTATTTACTAATGATTATTTAGTTTTAGATAATGGAAGAATAAAGACTACTAATAAGGCTAAGCAATTGTTAAATCTTGTTCCAGAAAAGTTAAAGAGTCCCTCATTAACAGCTCTGTGGGAGAAATCTTTAGATAATATTGCTAAGAATAAATTGTCTAAAGATAAGTTTTTAAACGAAGTAAAATCGCACACGCACAACTTTATTTCTGAAATAAAAGATAGTGAAGATAAATTTAAACACGATAATATTTCTGGTAAAAAGTGTGAAGATTGTGGCAACTACATGTTAGAAGTTGATAAAAAAGGAACTAAGATGCTTAAGTGTTCTAGTCCAACGTGTAAAAATAGAAAAGTCCTAAGTAGACTTACAAACTTACGTTGTCAAAACTGTAAGAAAAAAATGACAATGTTTGGAAATGGAGAAAATGCTACATATAGATGTGTATGTGGGCACTCTATAAAACAAAAAGAAGTAGATAAAAATATTAAGTCTAGTAAAAAAGATAAGGCTTCATTCAAAGATATGAAGAAATATATGAAACAAGATACTGAAGAACATAATCCAATGAAAGATCTATTAGCTGGATTAAAATTAAAATAAGAAGGAGAAAAATTATTATGACTAAACAATACGATTACATAGCAATTGGTGGTGGAAGTGGGGGTATCGCTTCTGTAAATAGAGCGGCATCTTACGGGCAAAAATGTTTATTAATTGAAGGTAAAGACCTAGGTGGAACATGTGTTAACGTTGGTTGTGTTCCTAAAAAAGTTATGTGGTACGGAGCTCAAGTAGCAGAAGCTATTAATAAATATTCACCTGATTATGGTTTTGATGTAGAAGTTAAAAACTTCGATTACGCAACACTTGTAAAAAATAGACAAGCATATATCGAAAGAATTCACGCATCATACGATAGAGTATTAACTAACAATGGAGTAGATGTAGTTAAAGGATATGCAAAATTTGTTGATAAAAACACTGTAGAAGTAAATGGTGAGAGATATACTGCACCACATATTCTAATCGCAACTGGTGGAAAACCAGTAATTCCTAACATCGAAGGAGCTGAGTATGGGGTAACTTCAAATGAAGTATTTGATCTTACAGAATTACCAAAACGTGTTGCAGTAGTAGGTGCAGGATATATTGCTGTAGAATTAGCTGGAGTATTACACGAACTAGGTTCAGAAACTCACTTATTCGTAAGACAACACGCTCCACTTAGAAACTTTGATGGAACAATTGTAGAAACATTAAAAGAAATCATTGAAAAAGAAGGACCAAATTTACACACGTTTGCAGTGCCTAAGAAAGTTGTTAAGAATGCTGATGAGTCACTAACGTTAGTATTAGAAGATGGTAGAGAATTTACAGTTGACTTCCTAGTTTGGGCTATTGGACGTAAACCTTTAACAGAAGAAATTAACCTAGATGTAACAGGTGTAGAATTAAATGATAGAGGATATATCGCTGTTGATAAATTCCAAAATACAAATGTAGAAGGAATTTATGCAGTAGGTGATGTTATCGGTAAGGTAGAACTTACTCCAGTTGCTGTTGCAGCAGGAAGAAGATTATCAGAAAGATTATTCAATAATAAGCCAGAAGAACACTTAGATTACACTAATGTACCAACAGTAGTATTTTCACACCCAGCTATTGGAACTATTGGTTATACAGAAGAACAAGCAATTGCAGAATACGGAGCAGAAAACATTAAAGTTTACAAATCATCATTTACTCCAATGTACTCTGCAGTAACAGCTCATAGACAACCATCTGTTATGAAACTTGTATGTTTAGGTGAAGAAGAAAAAGTTATCGGATTACACGGTATAGGATACGGTGTTGATGAGATGATCCAAGGTTTTGCAGTAGCAATCAAAATGGGAGCAACTAAGAGAGACTTTGACAATACAGTTGCTATCCATCCAACAGGTTCAGAAGAATTTGTAACAATGAGATAAAATAAAAATACTAAGTTCAAAAATTTGAACTTAGTATTTTTTTAATTATTTAAAAGTTGTAGAAGTAAGGCTTTATCAACTTTTACTTTTATAGATGTTTGGTTAGTATAAGTAACCATTCCTTTTTTAGCGAAAGGAATCTTCTTAACGTATCTGATTTGCGTATAGTCTACTATAGCTGAATCTTCAGAAGATGACTTAGAGTAGTATGCTGCTAACATAGCTGCAATATTCATTACATCTTCACTAGGATTATCATCGAATACAACAACGTGACTCCCTGGTAAATCTTTGATATGGAACCAAAGGTAGCTTTTTTTTGCTAACTTATTGGTTATTGCGTCATTTTGTAAGTTGTTTTTTCCGACATAGATGTCAGTTCCTTCATAAGTGATAATAGTATATTTTGTTTTCTTATGTTTTTTATTAATTTTTTCTTTTATATAACCATAAGAAAGTAATTCTTCCTTAATTTCTTCTAAGTCAGACAAATCAGCTTTTTCGATTTGGCTTTCTAGATTTTTGAAATATGAAATTTCATTCTTACTAATTTCTATTTGCTCAGTTAATACTTCACATTTCTTTTTATTTTTCTTTCCTATATTAAAATACTTTTCAGCATTTTGTTCTATTGATAGGCTAGGGTCTAGTTTTATTTTTATATTTTCTAAGTCTTCTGAATAAAAGTTTTGTAATTCTACTTCTTCAGGAATAAAGTTTTTATATAGATAATTATTAGCTAAAAGAAGATTTCCTTTTATTTGATATATATCTGTAGAAGACGCTTTTTCTATTTCTTTTTCTAATATAATAATTTTTTTCTCTAATTTATTTATACGATTAGTTACAAACTGATAAGTTTTGTTATTTTTTATAGAATTATCTGTATCAGATATATTCATATAATGTAGGTCTAAAAGTTCTGAATAAGTGTTAGAAGTAAACTTTTCTCTAGAATTTCTAAGATTTAAGAAATAAAAGTCAGCTTTATTATTTACTTCAAGGGCAATAGGATTACCGGTTGAATCAAAAGTTTTACAGAAATTTTTAAATTCTTCAAGAGATTCAAATTGCAGAGCTAAGTTTTTGGATACTCCATAGAAATTATTAAGTAATGTTTTGAATGAAAAATCAGATTCATCAATAGAGTTATATTTCTCAAAATCAAAAGGATTAATTTTATCTGTAGTTGGTGGTAATTTATAGTCTAGACCAGCTATAGTTGCTCTTGCATATTCTATATCATAATCATTTTTTACCGAATCAAGAATTTTTTTATTTTCATCTGTTAAGATTAGGTTAGAGTGTTTTCCCATTAACTCGGCTATTAGATAAATATATTTTCTATATCCTAATTCGTCAGATGTTCTAAACTTAAGTTCTATTATTCTATCATTATTAATTTGTTCAATAGATTCTAATAATGCGTTAGTAAGGTGTTTTCTTAATAAAGTACAAAAATTAGAAGGAGTTTTGGGATTTTCATAACTATTGCTAGTTATATGCAATCTTGAACGTTGTGGATTTAAAGATATTAGTAGTTTCTTGTTCTTATTTTTTCTAATAGTAAAAATAAATTCATTATTAGATATATTGTTAATTTTATTTACTCTACCAAATTCTAATTCGGCTTTTAATTCTGTGACTAATTTATTTATAAAAAAACCATCGAATGCCATAATTATCCTCCTTATTTACATTTCATTTAATAATAACATAAAATTTGAAAAATATACACATAATCAGTTTTAAAAATGGTGCAGATGTGGTAATATATTATTTAAATATAAAAATCGAGCGAAGGATACTATATGACTGAAAAAGGATTATTAATTGTATTATCGGGACCTTCAGGTGTTGGTAAAGGTACGGTAAGAAAGGCTTTATTTGAAAAAAATGTAGAGTATGAATATTCTATTTCTATGACTTCTCGTTACAGAAGAGAAGGAGAAGTAGATGGAGTAGATTACTTCTTTAAGACGAAGGAAGAATTTGAAGAATTAATTGAGCAGGGAGAATTATTAGAATATGCTAAGTATGTTGATAATTACTATGGAACGCCTGTAAAATATGTAAGAGAAACGATGGAAAAAGGTAAAGATATCTTTTTAGAAATCGAAGTTCAAGGAGCAGAGCAAGTTAAAAACAAGATGCCAGAAGCTCTATTTATTTTCCTTGCACCACCAAGTATAGTTGATCTAGAAAGTAGATTAAAAGGAAGAGGGACTGAATCAGAAGAAGTTATTCAAGAACGAGTGGCTAAAGCAAGAAAAGAAATACAAATGATGTATTTATATGACTATGTAGTAGTTAACGACGAAGTAGATTTAGCAGTAGATAGAATTAATGCTATTATTATGAGTGAACACCTAAAGAGAGAACGTGTTGAAATGCAATACCGTCGTGCCTTATTAGAATTAGAAGATGATGAAATATAAAGGAGAAAAATAATGTTATACCCAAAATTAGACGTATTAAAAAAAGAAGTTAATTCAAAATATATGTTAGTATCTTTAGCAAGTAAGAGAGCTAGAGAATTATTCGAAAATCCAGAAACTGCAAAATTAGACTCTTATGTTTCACACAAAGAAGTAGGTAAAGCATTAGAAGAAATCGCAAACGGAAAAATTAATGTTTTAAAATAACATTTATTATGTTATAATTATAATTACTTTTGATGTGATCGCACCTTTTTAGGTGAGGAAAGTCCATACTCGCACAAGCTGAGATGCTTGTAGTGTTCATGCTAAACGAAACAATAAGTTTAGGTACAATTATATTGTAACGGCAGACAAATATTCCTAAGTAGTTTTCTATATGGAATATTATATCTTGAAAGTGCCACAGTGACGGAGTTCTTATAGAAATATAAGAAGTGGAACGCGGTAAACCCCTTGAGCGAGCAATTCAAATTTTGGTAGAAGCACTTATTTCATAGAAATGAATATAGAAATAGGAGATAATAGAAATATTATCTAGACAGATGGTCACAGCTATCTTTTACGAGAGTACTAGCACTTGTTTGAGTAAGGATAGATACAGAATATGGCTTATGATAAAGTAAATAGCTAGAAAAAGGTAGAATTTTTATTCTACCTTTTTTATTTTATGTGTTTTACTATATTTAATAGGAAATATATAGTAAAATAGAAGTAAGTATATTAATACAAATTAGGAGAAAATAATGAATTATAATTTAGTTGCTACAACCCCTATGGGACTAGAATCAATTGTAGCTAAAGAAGTACAAGAATTAGGATATGAAACAAAAGTAGAAAATGGAAGAGTGTATTATTCAGGAGATAAAAGAGCTATAGTAAGATCAAACCTTTGGCTAAGATGTGCTGACAGGGTAAAGATAGTTGTAGCTAAGTTTCCAGCAGTGACTTTCGAAGAACTATTTGAAAAAACAAAAGAAATTGACTGGGGTAAATATCTACCAGAAGACGCTAAGTTCCCAGTAGATGGGCGAAGCCACAAGTCAAAATTATTCAGTGTGTCTGACTGTCAGTCAATAGTAAAAAAAGCAATAGTAGAAAAAATGAAAAAATCATATGGTGTTTCTGGATGGTTACAAGAAACAGGAGCAAGATTTAGATTAGAAATAATTATGCTTAACGATGAAGCAACTATTCTTTTAGATACGTCTGGAGATGGTTTGCACAAACGTGGATACAGAGCTAACCAAGGGGTTGCACCAATTAAGGAAACATTAGCAGCAGCTATGGTAAAATTAACAAACTGGAAAGGTGATGTACCATTCTATGATTTATTCTGTGGATCGGGAACGTTACTTATAGAAGCAGCTATGATGGCTCAAAATATGGCGCCTGGAATAAATAGAAACTTTGATTTTGAAAAATGGTACTGGATGCCAAAAGCTTTAGTAGAAGAAGAAAGAAATCTAGCTGAAGAAGCAATTGATTACGAAAAAGAATTAGAACTATATGGTTCAGACTTAGATCCAAAAATGATTGCAACAGCACAAAACAATATCGATGAAATAGGTTTAGGAAGTCTGATAGAATTAAAACAAATGACAGTCTACGACTTTGTTGCTAAAGCTGAATCAGCTTGTATAATAGCAAACCCGCCGTACGGTGAGCGTATAGGAGAGAAAGCAGAAGTTGAAAAGATGTATAGATTTCTAGGACAAGCTTTAAAAGATAAGCCATACTGGTCACTATATCTTCTAACATCGCATAAGTTATTTGAAAACTTATATGGTAAAAAAGCAACTAAACGTAGAAAATTATTCAATGGTTCTATAGAGTGTACTTACTATCAGTACTGGGGAGAAAGATTAAAGAAAAACGCAGAATAAAGGGGGAAGCAGTGTATGCATTTAACAAAAGGAACAGAACAAGCAATTTGTATAATGATTATGCTTTATATACAAGATAGAAATGTTTATTTAAGTTCAAGAGAAATCAGTGAACGTTTAGATATTTCACCAACGTATTTAAAAAAAATTATGAGAAAGTTAGTTTTAAGTAAACTAGTTAAAGCTAACCCTGGAGTAGGTGGAGGATATAAATATCGTCCTAAGAAAAAAGTAACTTTCTATCAAATATACAAAGCAATTAATGGAAAAATTGAAATTTTTGTACTGAAATCTGACTACATTAAGAGAATATTCACAGGTGTAAGAAACACTGATTCAAGATATGAGGAATATTTAAAAAATTTAAATGCTATAAATTTAGCTTTAGCAGAAGCGTTAGATTCATTTTCAATTGATGATGTTGTAGCAAATATCCTAAAAGAAAATGCAGGTATAAAATTAGACTGGAACAAATGGGAAGAAGAACTAGCTAACATTTACAAGAGAATGGATGAAGAAAAAGGATTGTAATTAATTTTACAATCCTTTTGTTTAAGTAAGGTGTATATAGAAAACAAGGACTTTACATGGATTAAAGAATAATTTATAATATTCTTTAGTTGATATTACCCATAAAAATAGGAGAAAAAAGATGAGTGTTAATTTAATATATGCAAGTTTAACAGGAAATACAGAGGCTTTGAGTGAGCTTGTAGTAGAAAAATTTAGTGAAAAAGGTATAGAAGTAAACCTACATTTTATAGAAGATATGGATGATTTTTCAGTAGTAGAAGAATCAGATGCTTTTATAGTAGCATCTTATACATATGACGAAGGAGATCTTCCAAGCGAGATGGAAGAATTCTATGAAGAATTAGCAGATATGGACTTATCTGGAAAAATCTTTGGAGTAGTAGGAACAGGGGACACTATTTATGAACACTTCTGCTCAGCTGTAGATCAATTTGATGCACAAATTAAATCAGCAGGAGCTACTAACCCAACTCAAAATCTGAAAGTAGAATTTGAAGTAGATACAGAAGAAGAGGAAGAAAATTTAGCAAAATTCGTAGAAGATTTTGCGAATGCATTAAACTAGTCTAATGGCTAGTTTTTTTACTTTAATAAAGGGTAATTATTAGTTAAAAATATAAAATTATGTTAATATTAACTAAGTAAATTATAAAAATAATTTTATTCAAAATTTTGGTGAAAGCATAATTTTGATATTTATTTAATTAAATATTTTGGAGGAATTATGACACAATTTTTTAAAGAATATGATGTAATTGTAATAGGTGGAGGACACGCAGGAATCGAGGCAGCTTTAGCTTCTAGTAGAAAAGGTGCTAAGACACTTATGGTTACAACAAATTTAGATACAATCGGATTTATGCCGTGTAACCCTGCTATAGGGGGTCCTGCTAAAGGAGTAGTTGTTAGAGAAGTAGATGCTCTAGGTGGAGCAATGGCGAGAATCGCAGATAAAACTAATATTCAAACAAGAATGTTAAACACTGCTAAAGGACCAGCAGTTCGTGCTCTAAGGGTACAATCAGATAAAGTTCAATATCAATTAGAAATGAAGAGATTATTAGAAAATACTGAAAATCTAGATATTGAACAAGCAATGGTAAAAAGACTATTAATAGAAGATAATAAAGTAGTAGGTTTAGAAACTATGTTAAACACTAAGTATGGAGCGAAAGCAGTTGTAATTACAACTGGTACTTACTTACGTGGAGAAATAGTAATTGGAGAAACTAAATACTCTTCAGGGCCTAACCACCAATTACCATCTATTGACTTACCAAAACAATTAGAAGAATTAGGATTTGAATTATTAAGATTTAAAACTGGAACTCCGCCACGTGTTAAGGCAGATACAGTAGATTTTTCTAAGACAGAAATCCAACCTGGTGATGAAAAAGAATATGCCTTCTCTTACGAAACGACTGAATTCGTAAAAGATCAAGTACCTTGCTGGTTAACTTATACAAATGCAGAAACACACGAAATTATCGCTAATAACTTAGGTCGTTCAGCTATGTACTCTGGAGTTATCAAAGGAACAGGACCAAGATACTGTCCAAGTATTGAAGATAAATATGTAAGATTTAACGATAAAGAAAGACACCAATTATTCTTAGAGCCAGAAGGACGTGGAACTAAGGAAATTTATGTTCAAGGTTTATCTACATCTTTACCTGATGATGTTCAAAGAGATATGATTAAATCTATCAAAGGTTTAGAAAATGCTACAATCATGAGAAATGGTTATGCAATAGAGTACGATGTAATCAATCCGACAACTTTATGGCCAACATTAGAAACTAAACTTATCTCAGGTCTATTCACAGCAGGACAGTTAAACGGAACGTCTGGTTATGAAGAAGCAGCTGGACAAGGAATTATGGCTGGTATTAATGCAGCTGCAAAAGTTCTAGGACACGATCCATTAATCTTAGGACGTGATGAAGCTTATATCGGAGTTATGATTGATGATTTAGTAACAAAAGGAACTAATGAACCATACCGTTTATTAACATCAAGAGCAGAACATAGATTATTATTAAGACACGATAACGCAGATATGCGTCTATCTGATATTGCTTATAAAAATGGACTTATCACAGATGAAAGATATGAAGAGTTCCAAGCTAAACGTGATTTAATCAACAATGAAATTGAAAGATTAAAAACATTTAGAATTACACCAACAAAAGCAACATTAGAAAAAATGAAAGAATTAAATACTGCTGAACTTCGTGACGGTATCTTAGCAATTGATTTATTAAGACGTCCAGAATTAACTTACTTACACATTATGCACCTAGCTGATCAAGAAGTAACTTTACCAATGACAGTTATTGAGCAAATTGAAATCGAAGTTAAGTATGAAGGATACATTAAGAAATCACTTCAACAAGTAGAAAAAATGAAGAAAATGGATGCTAAGAAAATTCCTTTAGATATAGACTACAATGAAGTACCAAGTTTAGCTTTAGAAGCTAGAGAGAAACTTATCAAAGTAGCACCATTAACTATTGGTCAAGCATCACGTATTTCAGGGGTTAACCCAGCAGATATATCTATATTATTAATTTACTTAGAGCAAAGAAAAGCAGGAACAGCAAATGAATAAGATAGAATTTTACAAGAATCTAGAAAGTAATGGAATTACTCTTAGTGACTTACAAAAAAAACAATTAGAAAAGTATTACGAACTAGTTGTATATTGGAATGAAAGAATTAATCTTACTGCTATAACAGAAGAAGATGACTTCTACACAAAACATTTCTATGATTCAATAGCAACATCATTTTATTTTGACTTCACAGAAGTAAAAACAATTTGTGATGTGGGAAGTGGGGCAGGTTTCCCATCTATTCCTTTAAAAATTGTTTACCCACATTTAGAAGTTACAATTGTAGATTCATTAAATAAGCGAATCAAGTTTTTAAATCTTCTTGCAGAAGAACTAGGTCTAGAAAATTATAATTTTGTACACTCTAGAGCAGAAGATTTTGGACAAAATAAAGAATACAGAGAGTCGTTTGATGTTGTTACAGCAAGAGCAGTAGCAAGACTTAATGTTTTATCAGAATTTTGTATACCACTTGTAAAAAAAGGTGGATACTTCTTAAGTCTTAAAGCGCAAAAATCTGATGAAGAAAAATTAGAAGCGGATAAAGCTATAAAATTATTCGGTGCTAAATTAGAAGATGATTCTGAATTCTATATTGATGGAGAAGAAAGACATATTCTAAGAATTAAAAAGACTAAAGAAACACCTAACAAGTATCCTAGAAAAGCAGGGACACCGTTAAAGAACCCAATTATATAGATGATTAAATACACTTCTTTGAAAATAAGAAGTGTATTTGTTTTTCATTTTTGTATTTTTTTACAAAAAACACTTGAAATATTCTGAAAATATGTTAGAATATTTTTATATCATTTTTGTATTTATATTTTGATATGCAATTTATACTTTAGGAGAAATAGTATTATGAATGAGAAAGTAACATTCAAATCTTTATTTAATACCGTATTAAACGGTATGGCGATAGGGGTTGTTTCTGGTCTTATTGCCAATGTAGTATTGACTGCATTATTTAAATATGCAGGTATGTACTTCCTACCAGAATTTTTCGCAACAGCAGGACAAGCAGTTTACTTATTACAATTTGCAGTTCCAGTTCTTGTTGGAACAGCAATAGGTATATCTATGAAGTTTACAACTTTAGAGAATACAGTTCTAGGAGCTTCACTACTTGTAGCTTCAGGTTCAATTGTTTACAAACCAGAACTAAAAGCATATGTAGCAACACCAATGGGTGATTTAATTAACGTATTATTAATTGCATTATTTGCAACTTACTTAATAACTAAATTAAGAGATAAATTTGGTCACTTAACAATTATCCTACTACCAATTATAGGTGGTGGAGTACCAGCTTTAGTAGGTTTATACACTTTACCACACGTGAAAAAAGTATCTAAGTTATTAGCTGATGGAGTAATGACGTTCACTACGCTACAACCAGTAACTATGTCGATGTTAATAGCAATTTCGTTTTCATTATTTATCGTAACGCCATTATCGACAGTAGCGATGGGGATAGTATTATTCTCTAACGCTAACCACTTAGGAGCAGGAGCAGCAGCTATAGGGGTAGTATCAGCAGCCGCAGTATTAATAATGGGATCTATAAAAGCTAAAAACTCATCAGGTGTAGGTATTGCTATATTACTAGGAGCAATCAAACTTATGATGCCTAACGTAGCCAAAACCCCATTATTATTAGTTCCAATTTTCGCCACGGCAGCAGTCAGCGGACTTGGAGTTTGGTTCTTTAATGTTTTAGGAGACCATACAAGTGCAGGATTCGGAGTAATAGGACTTGTAGGACCACTTAAAGCTATTGAAAAAGGGGCTAGTGTTTTAGTAGCCTTATTAACTTACTTTGTTATTCCATTCGGAGCTGCTTTTGTATTCGACAAACTTTTCGGAGATGTTTTAAAATTATACAAAAAAGAAGCTTACGAAAGAAAAAACTTAGGATAATAGTAAATTTTTATAGACTATCAATAATTGATAGTCTATTTTTTATGTTTACATATATACAGAGTAGTACTATTTGTGGTAAAATAATTAGGATAGTATACAATTTTAGAAAGGAATATTGTTATGACAAAAAAAACATTTTATGTTACGACGCCTATATATTATCCAAGTGGTAATTTACATATAGGTCATGCATACACAACAGTGGCATGTGATTCTTTAACGAGATATAAAAAAATAAGAGGTTTCGATACTTTCTTCCTTACAGGAACTGACGAGCACGGACAAAAAATTCAAGAAAAAGCAAAAGAAAAAGGTATAAGTGAACAAGAGTATGTAGATGGAATGATTGCTGACATCAAGAAATTATGGTCAGCTATGGAAATAGACTACAGTAAATTTATTAGAACAACAGATTCTTACCACAAAAAAGCAGTTGCTACAATATTTGATAAATTAGTAGAAAAAGGAGACATCTACTTAGGTGAATACGAAGGTTGGTATTCAGTAAGTGATGAAGAGTACTTCACAGAAACACAATTACAAGAAGTTTTCCGTGATGAAAATGGAAAAATGATTGGTGGGATTGCTCCAAGTGGGAATGAAGTAAAACTAGTAAAAGAAGAATGTTACTTCTTCAAAATGAGTAAGTATGCTGATAGATTAGTACAATACTATGAAGAACACCCAGAATTCGTTCTACCTGAAAGCAGAAAAAATGAAATGTTAAACAACTTCATCAAACCAGGTTTAGAAGACTTAGCAGTAACACGTACTACATTTGATTGGGGAGTAAAAGTTAACTCTGATCCTAAACACGTTGTTTATGTCTGGATTGACGCATTAGTTAACTATATTACAGCTTTAGGATATGCAACTGGAGAAAGTGAAGAACTATTCAACAAGTACTGGCCGGCAGATGTACAAGTTGTAGGTAAAGAAATTGTAAGATTCCACATTATTTACTGGCCAATCTTACTTATGGCATTAGACTTACCATTACCGAAAAAAGTATTTGCTCACGGTTGGCTACTAATGAAAGATGGAAAAATGTCTAAATCTAAAGGAAACGTAGTAGATCCATATATGTTAATCGAAAGATATGGACTAGATTCTGTAAGGTACTACTTAATGAGAGAAGTACCATTTGGACAAGATGGTGTCTTTACACCTGAAAGTTTTATAGAAAGAATTAACTCTGACCTTTCTAATGATTTAGGTAACTTGTTAAACAGAACTATCGCCATGGTAAACAAATACTGCGGTGGAACAATTCCAGCCTTTGTTAAGACTGAAGATGAAGTTGACAATGACTTAATCGCTACAGCTAAAACAATGGTAGAAGAATACGAAACTTACATGGAATCAATGCAATTCTCTAAAGCGTTAGAATCTGCATGGAAATTCATCTCTAGAACTAATAAGTACATTGACCAAACATGTCCTTGGATATTAGCTAAAGATGAGTCTAAAAAAGAAGAATTAGATAAGGTAATGAACTACTTAGTGGAATCATTACGTATAGCTACTATTGTAGTTACACCATTCTTAACACAAGCACCAGCAAAAATCAAAGAACAGTTAAACTTAACGGATGCAATGTTAGAGTATGAAACTGTAAATACTTTTGGTGTATTTGATGGTACTACAAAAGTTGTTGAGAAAGCAGAACCAATTTTCCCAAGATTTGATAAAGATGCTGAAGTAGAATACATCAAAGCACAAATGTCTCCAAAAGCATTAGAAAATCTTGAAACAGAAGAAAAAGAAGATACTTATGTACCACTAGCAGAAGAAATTAACATTGATAAATTCTTCGAAACTTCATTAAGAGTGGGACAAGTATTAGAATGTGAAAAAGTTAAGAAATCATCTAAACTTTTAAAATTCAAACTTGATATGGGGAACCACGAACGTCAAATCCTATCAGGAATCGCTAAGTTCTACAAACCAGAAGAATTAATTGGTAAAAAAGTAGCAGTAGTAGCAAACTTAAAACCTGTTAAACTAATGGGAGAACTAAGTGAAGGTATGATATTATCTGCAGAAAAAGATGGGGTATTAAGACTTGTAGAAATCAATTCTGAAATTCCAAACGGTGCAGAAATTAGATAATAAAGAAAAACATTTCAACAAAATTTGTTGGAATGTTTTTTATTTATAGTTTAAATATAAAAATTGACTATTCTTGACATTTGATGTGTGGTGTACTATACTAGGAAAAATGAAAATAAAATATGAAAACATATTAAACAGGAGTAAGTGATAATGAAAAAAGCAGTAATCTTAGGTGCTACTGGAGCAGTAGGGAAAGAAATATTAAAAGAACTTATAAGAAGAGAAACTTATGATAAAATTTATGTAGTTGGAAGAAATTCTATTAATAATTTACCTAATGGAGATAAGTTTGAAGCAATAGTAATTAACTTTGATGAAATGGTATTTGATGAGAGTATCTTAGAAAATGCAGATGTATTTGTAGCTTTTGGAACTACTCTAAAACAAGCAGGTTCAAAAGAAGCTCAATATAAAATAGATTATACTTATGTTTATAATTTCGCTAAAAAATGTGAAAACAAGGTTAAATCTTTTAACTTAGTTTCTGCTATAGAATCTAATCCAAACTCAAAAAATTTCTATGGATCACTTAAAGGGAAACTAGAAGAAAGTGTAACAAAATTAGAATTAGGAAAACTAAGAATTTTTAGACCATCACTATTAATAGTAGAAAGAAAAGGACGATTCTTTGAAAGTTTAGGTGTGAAATTAGTGCCTGTAGTTAATTTATTGACAAGAGGGAGATTTATTGACTATAGACCAATAAAACCAGCAGATTTAGCAAGTATTATGATAGACGCAGTAGAGAAAAATAGACAAGAAAATATTTATAAATATTCAAATTTTAGATAAAGAGTTTATAGAGTGATAACTATAACAGTTAATTTTTAGGGATACTAAACAAGAAGAATTAATTGACAAGCTAAGGTATCTACTTTATACTTTTACAAGTTATATAAAAAATAGGGAGATAGAAATGACTATAGTAAATAATAATTTCAAAGATATCTTAGAAGGAAGAAGAAGTATTAAAACTTACGATACAAGTGTTAAGATTTCTAATGAAGAAATTTTAGAAATGATTAACGAAGCTATTACAGCTCCATCATCAGTAAACTTTCAACCTTGGAAATTTCTAGTTGTAAATACTCCAGAAGGAAAAGAAAAATTAAGACCACTGGTAAGTTTCAATACAACACAAAATGACACATCATCGGCTATGATTGTAGTCTTAGGAAACGTGAGACCACAAGATACTGCTGAAAAAATTTATAATCAATCAGTAGAAAAAGGTTATATGCCACAAGAAATTAAAGACAAATTATTTCCAATGTATGCTAAAATGTATGACAGTTTTTCTATGGAGCAGATGAGAGAAGTTGTAAAAGTAGATGCATCATTAGCAGCAATGCAGTTTATGTTAGTAGCAAGGGCGCATGGATACGATACTAATGCTATTGGTGGATTTAATACTAAGGAAATAGTTGCAGCATTAGGAGAAGATGATAAAAAATATGTACCTGTGATGATTATTTCTCTAGGGAAAGCCGCAGAAGCAGGTCGTCCATCTGTAAGATTATCAGCAGAAGAAGTAACAAGATTTATATAGTACTTATATACTCATAGAAAATTATTAGAAATAATAATTTTCTTTTTTTCACATTTAAGGGATTATTAATGTATCTAAAAGATAAAATAGTATTATGTAGTAAAAGTCGTTTGAAAAATTGTTTTCAACAGTTTTCAGTGCTAGAAAAATCTCCATTGACATTTATATTTTCTTTGATTATTATGAAATTAAGAACATAATAATCACATTGAGAGGTAGAAAAAATGCTAAATCAAGTTACATTAATAGGAAGATTAGTGAAGAAACCAGAACTTAGAACTAGTGAATCAGGTATGGAATATCTGAAAGCAAGTATAGCAGTCCAATCTCAATATAAAGCAAAAGAAGGAACTGCTGAATTTATTGACTTTACAGCTTTTGGTAAAGTTGCACATAATACAGTGAAGTACTGTGATAAAGGAAGTATGATTAATATACTGGGTTCACTATCAAATAGCACTTATACAGATAAAAATGGAGTGAATCATTATCAATTATCATTAATAGCTCATCAAATTAATTTTTTAAGTAGGTATAATAAAAAAGAAGAAATCCCAAATCCTGATGATGTATTTACTTTGGGGCAATAAAATAAGGTACTATAGTTAGACAACTATAGTACTTTTTCTTTAGAGAAATAAATAAATATATGTTAAAATAAAAAGATATGAATTTTATACATTATAGAGGTAAAACTATGAAAAATAAAATCTATGTAAAAGGAATAGAAGTCTATGCTTATCATGGTGTATTCCCTGAAGAAACTCGTCTAGGTCAAAAGTTTATTTTTGATGTAGAATGTTCTTTGGATTTTAAACAAGCAATGTTAAATGATAATTTAGATTCAAGTGTTTCATATGGAGACATAGCAGAGATAGTTGCAGATGTAGCAACCCAAAACACTTATAAATTATTAGAAAGACTAGCCTATGAAATAATAAAAACTATTTTCACAAATCACGAATTAATTTCAAGTATTAAAATAGTGATTAATAAACCAAACGCACCGGTGAGACAAGTATTTAAAGAGTGCGGAGTAGTGGTAGAGATAGATAGACAAGAGTTTGGTGCGCTATAGTGATTGTATTAGGATTAGGAACTAGCATAGAACCAAAAGAACAATACTTGAAAGATGCGCTAGAAGAAATTTCTAAGAAATACAAAATATTAAAAAAGAGTTCTGTTTATAAAACTTCTGCCTGGGGCGGAGTAGCTAAGAATGAATTTTTAAATATGTGTATAGCAATAGAATCTTGTGATAATGCTTATGAACTATTAGAGGAGTGCCATAAGATAGAATACAAACTTGATAGAGTTAGAGAAAAGCACTGGGCTGATAGAACAATAGACATAGATATAATTTTATTTAATGATCAAGTATACAATGATGATAAATTAGTAGTACCTCATAAATATATTAAGGAAAGAAACTTTGTCTTGAAACCATTAATAGAAGTGGCTGGAGACATAGAATTAGATAGTAAAAAATTAAGCCAGTGGCTAGAAAATATTAAAGAAGAAATAGAAAAAGTAGATATAGGAGTATAGAAATGTTTAAAATTAGAGATGTAAATATATCAAACAGAGTAGTATTAGCACCAATGGCAGGTGTATGTAACGCAGCATTCAGACTAACTGTAAAAGAGTTCGGAGCAGGTCTAGTTTGTGCAGAGATGGTAAGTGATAAGGCTATCTTATTTAATAACCAAAAAACTATGAACATGTTGTACATAGACCCAAGAGAAAGACCACTAAGTTTACAAATTTTTGGTAGTGAAGCTGAAACATTAGTAGAAGCTGCTAAATATGTAGATAAAAATACAGAAGCGGATATCATTGATATCAACATGGGATGCCCAGTTCCAAAAATTACAAAGAGTGACTGTGGTTCTAAGTTACTATTAGATCCAGATAAAATCTATGAAGTAGTTTCAAGAGTAGTAGATGCAGTAGGTAAACCAGTAACTGTAAAAATGCGTACAGGTTGGGATGATGATAAAATATATATCCACCAAAATGCTTTAAATGCTGAAAAAGCAGGAGCATCAGCAATAGCAATTCACGGGCGTACTAAGATGCAAATGTACACAGGAAAAGCTGACTGGAAATATGTAAAAGAAGTAAAAGAAATGCTGAAAATTCCAGTAATTGGTAACGGAGATATCACAACACCAGAAGAAGCGAAAATGAGATTAGAAGAAACTGGTTGCGACGCAGTAATGATCGGAAGAGCCGCTCTAGGAAACCCTTGGATGTTATACAGAACAGTTAAATATCTAGAAACTGGAGAAATCGCTGGAGAGCCAACACCAAGAGAAAAAATTGATGTATGTTTATTACACCTAAGAAGATTAATGGAAATCAAACCTGAGAAAGTTGCAGTTCATGAAATGAGAAAACACGCAGCTTACTACATGAAAGGTATCAAAGGCGGGGCAAAAGTAAAAGCTAAGTTAAATGAAATGAATACTTATGCAGAAATGGAAGCATTACTTACTGAGTATGTAGATTTTGTAGAAAACAAAGAAAAACAAATAATTCTATAAAATTTTACATAAGAGAAAGTGGTGAAATCTATGAAAATTAACCTAAAAAAAGGTAATTTTATTCCGGTAATATCCATAATTTCAATATATATCTTATCTTTAGTTTTAATGCCGTATCTAACATTAAAACTAATAAATGTTACTAGCATAGAACATAGATATTATGTTCTACTATTCTGGCAAATTATCGCAATAACTATCATGAGTATAGTTATTAGAAATACTAGACTTAATACTGTAGAGAATACAGCGAAAAGATATAGTTTTCTAAAAGCTATAGGAGCAGGGATATCATTCTTTTTTATAATGATGCTGATTCAAATGGTGCTAAGTATAATCTTGCAAATTTTGGCAAGTATTTACGGATTTAATCCAATTAGTCAAAATACTCAAGATATTTCGACAGCTATGAAAAAAGCACCTATATTAATACTATATGTAGTATTATTTGCTCCAATATTAGAAGAGTTAGTATTTAGGAAAGCAATTTTCGGATACTTATATGACATTATAGACACATCTAAAGAGTGGATAAGATTTATATTGGCAGGAATATTATCGGGATTAGCTTTTGCTATACCGCACGATGGTATATCTCCAATCGCAGTTGTTTATGTAGTTATGTCTCTTGTATTTGCGTATTTATATAGGAAAACATCTAATATAGTAGCTCCAATTACAGCACACGTATTAATGAATCTGGCTGTAGTATTGGTACAATTTTATTTGGTATAGGTGGTAGTATATGAGTTCAAAAAATTGGTTGTCACTTAATTATTTCTTACAATTTGCAGTACAGGGGGTATTCTTCCAATATTGGTTAGTATATCTAACTACTGCAAAAGGATTTTCAGTTCTAGAAGCATCGTCTATTTTTGCTATGGTATATATAGGAAGATTTTTAGGTGGGGTAGTCTTAGTTACTAAACTTGTTAATAAGTTTGGTATGAATATGTCTTATAAAATACTGAGTATTGCAGGTCTTTTCTCGGCTTTACTTTATAACTTTACAGATTCTAATTTAAGTCTGAGTATAGCGACTCTTCTTATAGGAATGACTTTCTTCTCACTGTCTCCTTTAACAGAAACAGCAGCATCTATATTCTTACGAAAAGAAAACCTAGATTATGGTAAGGTTAGGATGTTTGGTTCTGCATCATATATGTTGACTGGATTAATAGTTGGAACGATACTGGCTTACATTAGTAAAGAATATATCTTCTATATATTAATAGCACTGATATTAGCTCACGTTGTATTTATCTTTAGGAAATTCCCTTCTTCATTAGAAGAAGAGGAAAGTACAGAAAAAGAACCCTTATCTTTTGCTTGGCTAAAAGATGATAAAAATGCAATTTTATTAATTCTTGTATTTTTCTTATTACAATTGAGTCACGCAGCCTATAATAATTATAGTGTTCTATATGTAGAAAGTTTAAATTTATCTATTAAATGGTTACTGGGAACTATAGTAAGTATTTCGATAGTAGCAGAAATTGTATTTTTTGCCTTTTCTAATAGAATACCAGCTAGGATAAATGCTAAAAAGTTAGTTGTATTTATTTGTTCAGTTGCAATATTTAGATGGGCATTACTAGCAGTGTTTCCAAATGTATATGTTTTTGCCTTTACTCAAACATTACATGCTATTACATTTGCGATGGCTCAATTAGCCTTTATCTTATTACTTAATAAAAACTTCGAGTCGAATAAACTATTAAGTATGCAGAATCTATATTCATCTATAGGTTTCCAGTTATCTGCTTTTGTAGGTATGTATATAGTAGGATATATCTGGGATATAAGTAGAGAGATGGTATTTGGTGTCTCAGCAGTAATTGCTTTGATGGCATTACTAGTAGCAAGAACTTTAAAATTTAAATAAATATTTAAACTGAAAATATTATAGAAGAATATATATATATATATATATATATATATACTGGTTTAGTAAGATTTTACTAAACCAGTTTTTTTATAAGTAAAATATAATAATTAAAATTTTGTTGAAAAAGTACATAAAATTCACATTAAATTCTTTGACAATTTTGTCGGGGGGGGGTATAATAATAAAACACTATTTAAAGTAAGTGTAAATTTTAAAAGTTATAAGGAAACAAGAAATATATGTTTAATAAACACAACGAAACGAAACAACGTTTCACTATTAAGAAATATTCGTTTGGTGTTGCATCAGCATTAATCGGTATTTTCTTTGCAGGAGCAACAGCTCAAGCAAATGAAGTAACAACTCCGGAAACATCAGTAGTAGCTCCGGCTGCAACTGCGGCTGAAAAAGTTGCTGAAGTGGTAACATCATCAGCGGCAGCTCAAACACCAAAAGTTGACACTACAACGGCAGCGCCAAAAGTAGAATCAACTACAGCTACAACAGCGGCTCCAAAAACTGAGTCAACAAATGTAGCACCAAAAACAGAAACAACACCAGCTCCAAAGGCTGAAGAAACTGCACCAGTAGCAAAAGAAGTTCCTAAAGCAGAAGCTACTCGTACAGCATCTGTTACTTACAAAGTAACTTACACTGACGTAGCTACAAAAGAAGTAGTATTTAGCGCTAACAGATCAGCTAATACTAAAACAACAGTAGCAGTAGCTAATATTCCAGTAACTGAGAAAGCTAACTTAAAAGCAGCTCCTCAATTAGCTGAATATACATTAGCACCAGAACAAGGTGAAGTAATCATTACTTCTATCTTAGAAAAAGGAGCTACTAGCAAAACTGTAAACTTTGACGTAGTTAAAGCTTTACCAGTAGCAACTAGAAAAGATGAAGAAGCACCAGTAGTAAAAGAAGCTCCTGTATTCTTCTCTGCAGAAAACCCAACAGCTGAGGAAGAGTTTGGTAACCCATTATCTCAACCAAATGCTGTTGCTCATAAAGTAGGAGATCAAATATTATTCATTGACCCTACGAAAACGATGAAACCACAATTCAAAGAAGTGGTAGCACAACGTCCAGGAACTGGATCTTTAGCGGCTAACGTAGCCTTCTATGCACAACCAGGTGTAGAATACACACTGAAAAATGCAGCTGATGATTCTATAATTCCATTTACGTATGCAAAAGTTACAGCACCAGGTGCAACTGGTATTGACCATTTACGTCCATTTGAAACTGGTGGTCCTACAGGAGTTGACCTTAAAGTTGGAGATCAAGTATATCTAGAAGGTGTTAACAACTTAACTAAAGAAGTTAAGAGGTCAGATGTATACACTATTACAGAAGCAACTAGAACTAATCCATCTCCGATTTATACTTTACAAGTAGCTACAGGGTCTATCTTCACAAGATCTACATTCCAAACTTCGCCTACATTAGAATTACAAGTTGGAGCAGTTCCTACGGCATTAAAATGGTCTAAAGGTGCTTTCTTTGATGATAAAGTGACTTCATCAATTAAATATGATGTACACACAGATGCAGCTACACGTGTAGTAGTTCCAACTGACTTAGACCGTAACAACCAACTTAAATTCTACGCTGGTATCGGTGATGGGTCAGGTTACTACTACCAAGTACAAGATAACATGTACTTCATCGATAACACTAAACCAGAATTATCAGTAGATGGAAACTTACCTAACGATCCAAATAGAGAAATAACTGGATTCGCTTATTTAAGAGCAATGGCACCAGACCGTCGATTTGATCAAGGAAAACAAATGATCGATATTCCTATCACTACTAAATCTACAAATGGACAAGTTGACCACATTCAGGTAACAACTGATTCACTTGGAGATATCGCAGCTTTAGGTTTAACTTTTGAGTTAACTAAGAACGAAGCTAACGAAACTGTAGGGGTAATTAAAGGATCAATCGCTGAGCCAGGAACTTACTTCTTAGTAGTAGCAGCTAGAGATAACGTAGCCGATAATATTTCAACAGATCCAAAATATGATAAACCACAACCAAATGGTGACGGAAACGGATATGTAGGTGGAGACTTATTTACTGAGTATGTAGGGACTAAAGAAGAGCCAACAGATAAATTCAAATTAGTATCTGTACAACAAGTTAAGATTGTTGTTAATGACACTATGCCACCAGTGGTAACTGTTGAAGATAACGTTGCAGGAACTCCAGAAATCAAAACAACAATTTCTGATAACGTAGCTCCAGTAGCGTTAGAAGTAACTTACCCAGATTCTGATGGTAGACCAGCTAAGACTGTTGAGTATGTACTAGACACAACAGATCCTAAAGCACCAGTTTATAAAGGTGAAGATGGTTCTGTAGTAGCTATCGAAAACCCAACATATGATGCAAGAGGAAATGTAGTACTTAAAAAGACTGATTTAAAACTTACATTACCAGTACCAGCTGGAGTAGTAATCCCAGAAGGATCTCAAGTTAAAGTTGAAGTTGAAGATGCAGCTAGAAACGAAGCATCATCTACAAACAACATCACTAACGAAGCACCAGTAGTAGAAAACTTACCAGCTCCAAAAACTGTTAAGTATGGAACTCAGATTACTGATGAAGAATTATTAAACGGTGTTACAAAAACTGATAAAGAAGATGATTCAGTAACAGGTATCCGTGGTGATAAAGCTACTATCAAAGTAACAGACAAAGGTGGATTAGATACAACTAAACCAGGAACTTACACTATTACTTACGTAGCAGTAGATAGCCAAGGTAAAGAGTCAGCTCCAAAAACAACTACTATTACAGTAGAACCATTAAACGGAGATAACGAACCAGTAACAGACGGTATTGAAGTACCACAAGGAACTCCAATCACTGGAAAAGACATTACTGATAAAGTAACAAACGATCCTAAGTACAACCCGAATGGAGAATTCCCTCCAGGAACAACAGTAACTGTAAAAGATCCATCAGAGATCCCAGGAACTGACGAAAAAGGAACAGGAACACCAGGAACTAAACCATCAGTAACAGTAGTAGTAACGTACCCAGATGGAACTATCGACGAAGTTGAAGTACCAATCAACGTTACACCAGTAACACAAACAGCTAACATCGTATTTAACGTAGATGGAAAAGATGCTGAGAAATTCACTGAGACAGGTGCTTCAAGCTCTAATATTCCAACAAAACAATACGAAGACACATTAGCTAAATACATCAAACAAGGATACGAAGCAACATCTGATACATTCAAAGATTCTGATAAGACTTTTGATAAAGATGCAGCTACAGATCAAGACTTCAAAGTTGTATTAGTACCGAAAGTTGTTGAAGTACCAAAAGATGCAGTACCAGGACAACCAGTAGATCCTAACAATCCAAACGGACCAGTATGGCCAGCAGGTGTAGATAAATTAGTAAGAACTGAAGAAGTTAACCAAACAGTAACTTACGAGTATGCTGATGGAACACCAGTAGAAGCTGATAAAGCACCAACTGTAACTGATAAAGTTGAATTTACTAGAACAGTAAGTGTTAACTTAGTAACAGGAGAACCTACTTACGGAGATTGGACTCCAGTAAACAACGATACTACATTTGATGCTAAAAAATCACCAGTAGTAACTGGATTCCTAGCTGATAAAGCAGAAGTTCCTACAAAAGATGGAATCACTGCAACTGACGCAGACGTAACAGAAAAAGTTGTTTACAAACCAATCGGTAAAGTTGTAATTACTAACCCAGATGGATCAACTACTGAAACTCCATATCCAAACGATCCAACAGATCCAACGAAACCAGGAACTCCAGGTCCAATTCCTTATGTACCAGGATACACTCCAACTGATGGAAATGGTAACCCATTAACTCCAGTAGATCCAACAGATCCAACTAAAGGATACAACCCACCACCAGTACCAACTGATGGAACAACAAACACACCAATCAAATATGTAATCGACAAGCAAAAAGCTACTATCGTATTTGAAATTGATGGTAAAGAAGTTGATAAAGTAGATCTAACAGGAGATTCAGGAACTACAATTCCATCAACTGATTACGATACTAAATTAGCTGAGTACATCAAACAAGGATACGAAGCAAAAACTGATGAATTCAAAGATTCAGACAAGACTTTTGATAAAGATGCTTCTAAAGACCAAGAGTTCGAAGTAGTATTAGTACCAAGAGTAGTTGACGTACCTAAAGATGCTAAGCCAGGACAACCAGTGGATCCAAACAATCCAAACGGACCAGTATGGCCTGATACAATCGCTAACTTAGAAACTACTGAAGAAGAAGTTACGCAAACAGTAACTTACGTTAAAGAAGACGGAACTGAAGTAGCAACAACTGTAACTGATAAAGTAACATTTACAAGACAAGCGAAAGTTAACTTAGTAACAGGAGAAGTAACTTACACTCCATGGACAGCTGTTAACGATGACAAGACATTTGATGTTAAGAAATCACCAGTAGTAGAAGGATACTTAGCTGATAGAGCAGAAGTACCAGCTAGAGATGTAAACGCAACTGATGCTGATGTAGTAGAAAAAGTTGTTTACAAACCAGTAGGTAAGTTCGTAGTAACTAACCCAGATGGATCAACAACTGAAACTCCATACAAGAACGATCCAACAGATCCAACTAAGGTAACAAATGACAAACCAACAATTCCTCACGTAGATGGATACACTCCAGTTGATGGAAACGGTCAACCATTAAAACCAGTAGATCCAACAGATCCAACTAAAGGATACATCGCACCAGACGTTCCAACAAACGGACAACCTGATACACCAATCAAGTATGTACCAAAAGATAACGTTGGAAATGAACCAGTAACAGACGGTGTAGAAGTACCACAAGGAACTCCAATCACAGAGAAAGATATTACTGATAAAGTAACAAACGATCCTAAGTACAACCCTAACGGAGAATTCCCTCCAGGAACAAAAGTAACAGTAAAAGATCCATCAGAGATCCCAGGAACTGACGAAAAAGGAACAGGAACGCCAGGAACTAAACCATCAGTAACAGTAGTAGTAGAGTACCCAGATGGAACAACAGATGAAATCGAAGTACCAATCAATGTTACGCCAGTTGATAACTTAAACAACGAACCAGTAACAGACGGTGTAGAAGTACCAGTAGGAACTACAATCACTGAAAAAGACATTACTGATAAAGTAACAAACGATCCTAAGTACAACCCTAACGGAGAATTCCCTCCAGGAACAAAAGTAACAGTAAAAGATCCATCAGAGATCCCAGGAACTGACGAAAAAGGAACAGGAACGCCAGGAACTAAACCATCAGTAACAGTAGTAGTAACGTACCCAGATGGAACAATCGATGAAATCGAAGTACCAATCAACGTTACACCAAAACCATCAACAGGTGGAACTCCAACAGATGCAGATAAATACACACCAGTAGTAGGAACAGTAGAAGTACCAGAAGGAACTCCAATCACTGATAAAGACATTACTGATAAAGTAACAATCCCAGGATTAGACAAAAACACTCCAGGATTAGAATTAACAGTAAAAGATCCACTACCAGGAACAGGAACTGCAGGAGATAAAGGAACAGTAACAGTAGAAATCAAGTACCCAGACGGAACAACAGAAGAAGTTGAAGTACCAGTTAAAGTTACACCAAAACCATCAACAGGTGGAACTCCAACAGATGCAGACAAATACACACCAGTAGTAGGAACAGTAGAAGTACCAGAAGGAACTCCAATCACTGATAAAGACATTACTGATAAAGTAACAATCCCAGGATTAGACAAAAACACTCCAGGATTAGAATTAACAGTAAAAGATCCACTACCAGGAACAGGAACTGCAGGAGATAAAGGAACAGTAACAGTAGAAATCAAGTACCCAGACGGAACAACAGAAGAAGTTGAAGTACCAGTTAAAGTTACACCAAAACCATCAACAGGTGGAACTCCAACAGATGCAGATAAATACACACCAGTAGTAGGAACAGTAGAAGTACCAGAAGGAACTCCAATCACTG
>JAUMWC010000026.1 GCA_030529855.1 Gemella sp. | reverse complement strand
CGACCCTCTGATTAACAGTCAGATGCTACTACCAACTGAGCTACTGTGGAATAATCACAAATGATAAATATATTATAGCAAACTCACCTTGCCATGTCAATAAAATATAATAAGATAATAATATATTTCTATACCACTATTTTTACTATAATTTTATCACTACATTACTAAAAAAGAGTCTTCAAAAGAAGACTCTTTTTTATATATTAACCAAGGCGTATTCTAGTTCACCTAGGGTTGTTATTTCGAATGATTTTGCATACTGAGCATAGACACTAGCTATCGAATCACCAGTATCCCACGTTTCCTTAGGATCCGTGTTTAAGAATACAGTTTTCTTAGCACGTCTCGATATAGCTCTAAAGTATTCTTCTCCAGTATCTAGCCTATTATTTCTAGCATCTCCTACTACCATCACAATAGTATCCTTATTAATCTTATTGTGATAATCTTCCCATAAAGATTTTAAGGGTCTGTAGTAGTTAGAATAAGCACCCGATGTTGGTACTTTCTTAAATACATTCTCAATAGATCTTTCTATATTTGTATCTTCCATAATGGCAGAGATATCATACAGTCTATTAACGAAGGCATAAACCTGACACCCTGCTGGGAAAACTTCTTTAAAGGCGTGGGCTAGTGATAGGATAACCTTAGAAGAAGCAGAACAAGAATCTGATACATCTAATAGTAATAATAGATTAGCCTTAGACCTTTTCTTCTTCTCATATTCAAGATGAAGTGGCTTTCCACCAGTCTTACAAGCAGACTTAATAGTATTTTGAATGGCTAGCTTACGTCTTTCACCAGTTGATACAATACGTGAAAACTTAGTTCTGAAAGAATGTTTATTTTCTTCAATAAAAGCCTTAACCTGAGGTAGGTTCTCCGTATTAATATTCAGCTTGTTTGTTCCCTGACCTAAAGAAGTTATTGCCCTATTGTTGTTCTGACTAGCAAACTCATCTCTGTGGTCAGTTGCATCTACGTGTTCAATATCCTTAATAGCATCAGCTAATTCATCATCAAGTTCCTTGGCCTGAATCTTTCTAGCTTCCATTTCACTATTAATAGCATCTCTTTCCTTCTTGATTTCATTCATTAAGTTTTTCATCTCAGAGATTGACTGCAATTTAGAGTTTACATTCTCAAGCTGGGCTAATTCTCCATCTGCTAAATGCTGACGCCCTTCCTTGTCTAGATCTACTTCCATCTTGTTTAGTTCATTCTCATCTTTTGGAAGTCCCTCTTCTTCTGCAATCTCATCAAGTTTTTTCTGAAGTTCATTCTTCTTAGAAGCCTTCTCCAGTTCAGCCCTGTACTGACCAGGACTTTTCATATTTTCTTTTTGTTCTTTTATCTTAGCTATCTTAGACTCAAGAATTTCTATCTTTTCCTTGTTTTCAAAATATTCCTGAATAACATTAGAAAGTTGTCTTTGCTGGGCTTCGTTTTTGGCAAGGTGTAAGGCAAAGACCATTGACAGGTCATTTGCATCATTTACATCTACGTCCCAATCAGCAACAGAACGCAAGATATTTAGAATCTGACTTTCTGTCGTGGCAATACCTTGATTAGTCAGGTAAGTAGCTAATGTTGTTAGTGTTTTTATCATAAGCAGGCACCTACTTGTTTAAAGGCATATCTACTAATAATCTTTCAATAGTTTGTCTATCTTTCTTATTCTTGGCTACTAGGTGAAGTGTATCTTCTACCATATTGTTAACCAGAGCTTCTGCCCAAGTAATAGCCTCTGCAATAGATGGTTGTTGTTTTAGATAAGCATCTTTGAACTTGTCCAAGGCAGTCGCAACAAATCTTGCAACTTCTGGGTTAACATTAGTTTTTTGAAGAATGATTTCTTCATTCTCTTCTGCAGTCTTATCATTGATATATAGGTAAGAACAACGTCTTTTCAGTGGTTCTGATAATTCACGGTAGTTGTTAGATGTGATAATAACTATAGGTGGATTCACAGCAGAAACTGTACCTAACTCTGGGATAGAAATTTCGTAGTCTTCTAAGAATTCTAATAAGGCATACTCAATTTCTTCTGATGACTTATCAACCTCATCTAATAATAAAACAGTACGTTTTTCAGATTGGATAGACTCTAGTAAAGGTCTTGCGATTAAGAAATCTTCCCCGTAGAAGTTAATCTTAGAAACTTCTTTTAGGGCTTCTTCTGGATTCTTATCTTTTAGGGTATTTTCTAAAGATGCCTTGATTGCTTCGATAGATAATAATTGTTTTTGGTAGTTGTAGTCATAGATTAATTTATCTACTGTTAGTCCTTCGTAGAACTGCACACGTTTAAGTGGTAAGTCAAAGGCTTGTGAAATAGCTTTGGCAAGTGATGTCTTACCAGAACCTGGTGCTCCTTCTAAAATTAGGGGTCTGTTGTGCTGGATAGCAGACATAACAGCAAAGTTTATTCTCTTGCTTGATATGTATCCTACCGATTTTAGTTTATCGTTTAATTCTTGTATATTCATAGTTACTCCTTAAAAATTCAGTCTAGGATATTATAACATAGCAAGGCTTTATATTAAAAAATAACTATCTGGTGATCTGGTAAAGAAAAAATATACAAATCTATCTTTGATCTTAATTGACTATATATGATAAAATATAGTCAGATAGTTTTTTATCGTTATAAATTTCCTTCAAATTAAAACTATCAATAAACAAGAAAGGAGAATACGACTATGGCAAATAAAAAACAAACGTCAAAATCTGTTGCTAGTACAGCAAGTAAGATTTTAAGAGATGGACGTTACAGCAAAGCGGCAAAATCAGTAGCTGCAAGTGCATTGTCACAAGCAAGAAAAAAATAATTTCCCAAATTTATTATCATCATCTAAATCTAATTATAAAATATAGAAATATTCTATCTTAAAAGTTAAAATTTTAGACAGGAGGGCATTAAATGACAAATGCTTTTTATTCTTATCGAGCTGAATTAGAAAAACTTAGAACTTTAAGTTTTGCACATAACATTGAACTTAATAACGCAATTAGACAAGCTAGTATCGCAGTGAAGAAGTCACCTCTTTCTAATATAGCAATACAAAATGCAGAAACTTTCAGAATGATTAACGAACAAAGTCAGCACATTAATTCTGCATTAAAACACGTCACCATTCCCTTTGAAATTAAAAAATCACTACAACACCTTCGAGAAATCAGTAATAATTTCCCTAGATTTAATATTGAAGTTATCAAAAACTTTGAAAATATAGCTAAAAGCTTCCAGGATTTAAAACTACATCACTACAAAATGATTTCTGACGTATCCTCTTTCTTACCGAAGGAACAATTAAATACTCTAGAAACAACGTTTGAAGATTTTAATAATACATATAAAGAATCTTTGGACGATGCAATAAATACTACTAACAAAAAAATTGAAGAAGATGTTGACGATTCTGATACTTCTCCTAAAAAAATCCCTATAGATACTTTACAAGATTTAATAGATGCATATGTTCAAACAGTGGATATTATAAACGCAATTGGAGATACGCCAAAAGCGTTAGAACATTTACAATGTGTTATAGAATATTTAATAATTTTCATAAGTTCACTATCTTAATATAAAAAAGGAACGTTAGAAAAGTCTAACGTTCCTTTTTATCACTTTTTTCTAAATACGACAGCAATTTCCCTTTTCCAGTTGATTTCACTCCTAAATCTTTTCTCATATAATTCATTATATCTTCCAATAGTTGTAAATTTTCTTCTGATTTTCTATCAAAATTTTTATTGATCGTATTTTTTCGAAACTCATTCCACTTTTTTACAACTTCAGGAGAACCCCACAAACTTATTTTTCCACCAAATTTATTAATATCATTAATCAAATCTTTATTAGTATATTCTTTTTTATCACTCTGTATTACTTTATACATTAACTCTATAAACTCGTAGTACGGTTCTTCTCTTTTTGATGATAAGTACTCTATTTTCTTAATATTTTTTTCTGTATATTTTGTATATACTACTGTAAATAAAGAAATACAACCTGTAATTAGCGCTACTAAAACTATTTTTTCTATACTTGATGCTAAATTCTTTAAGTACGTTAAAAAATAAAATAAATATTTAACAATATAGATAGCATCTATCACCAATAATACTATCAAAAAACTCTGCATTAAAATTCCTGTATTTTTCCTACTACCATTAATAGAGGCTATTAAAAAAGTTAAAATCAAATAAAATATAAACATCTTCCAATCAAAACTAATTATTAATTTTCCCATAACACTCTCCTCAATTTACTTTTTATTTATAGAGTAAAACAACCTATAAAGATTCCTTTATAATTTCTCTTACTTGCTCTAACTTAGTTACAATTCTTTTCTGTTCTGCTAGTGGTGGTAATGGTGCTACTACATCATAAATTTTATTTCCAGATATTACTGGTTGTGATGTTGCAACACTTAATTTTGATAAATTTAGATGTATTAATAAATGATATAAATATTTTTTATCAATATTATCTTCACTATAATTTACCATTAATGCGTTATCTGTTATCCAAGATTTTTCTTCAGTTATATGCACACTTCCACAACTTCCAACTCTACCTATCACTATTTTTGAATTTTCTTCAATGTACTCATTATGAGTTCCAGTTATTCCGTTAGCTCCATAAACTGAATATTCTCCACCTAACATTTTTTTTGCTGGTAGGTTTTTTCCAGAAGATACTCTTAATATCTCCCCCAACCTTGTCCAAACCCAACCTTGTGGCAGTTGGTAAGGTACGTCATCTTCTTCTATTGGTGCTAGTGGTTTTTCTTTTTTGATTTTTTTCTCTGCGATTAGTTTGGCTTTTTCTTCTTTGATTTTTTCTAGCAAGATTTCTGCTGATTCGTCAGTAGGGTCTTGTTCTACTAACTCTCCACGCATTGCCATGTCTAATAGTTTTTTGTCTAGTTTTCCTTTCAATCCATCTAGATTTTCTCTTGATTCTTCTAGTTTATCTACTTCTGCGAATAGTGTTTCTATTTTTTCTACTATTCTTTTTTGCTCTGCTAGTGGTGGTAGGGGGATTAATTTAGGTTTCATTGTAGGAACTGTTATTTGTTTTATACTCGTTCCTTCTCCATCTACTATTGCATAACTAAAATAGTATTTTAAAAAATCTATATTTATTTTTGAACTAGGAATAATACAAATAAGTCTTACAATAGGAACAAAATTAGCTTCACGTACTTGAGTGTAACCTATTGTTCCTCTTGCGGAAATTGTAACAGCCGGTTCAGTTACCCTTGCTTTAGTAGTGTAGCCATATAGACCTTTATCTTTAACTCCATTAGCGTAAATCGGAACATTATATTCTTCAGTTTTTATTTCACTTACTATTTCAGGTTTATCCCCACCAGCAAATATTTCTTTACTTACGTCTCCCAACCTAGTCCATACCCAACCTTGTGGCAGATCATAAGGAATCTCATCTTCTTCTACCTCTGCTAGTGGTTTTTCTTTTTTGATTTTCTTCTCTGTGATTAGTTTGGCTTTTTCTTCCTTGATTTTTTCTAGTAAGATTTCTGCTGATTCATCAGTAGGGTCTTGTTCTACTAACTCTCCACGCATAGCCATTGCTAATATCTTATCTTTTAATTGCTTTGTATTCATTACTATTACCTTGTATCTATAATTTTCTGTCTATATTATTATAACATATTTCTTATTTTTCCGTATTTAACACAAATCTTGACTAACATTCTACAGTCTGTTATAATTCAATTAAATTGAAGTTAGCAAAGAAAAAAGACAGGTAACGACCAAGTTAAACCTGTCTTTTTTTATTTAGGAATAAAAAAATTGGGATGCCGCCGCAGCTTCACCCCGTGCAAAAACTATAAGTTTTTAATCTTATTAAATTTTAATTCTATTCTTTAATTTTGTCAAATTATTATTTCTTAATATACATGTCATTAAAAATATTAACCATTTTATGTACACTTGTTAAATGTTCTACAGTTCCGACTTTTAAAGAATATTTAGTCCCTTTCCCTTGACCACTCTGAACAATTAAATCTTCTTCTAATAATTTTCTAATGGATTTATCAAAATAATATTTACTTAATTCAACACTTTCTTTTATCTTACTTGAAGGTACAGGAACAACTTCTTTTATCAATACTTTTAATATTTGTTTTTCTTGTTCTGAAAGTTCTGGATGAGCATCTGCTAAATCTACCATCCATATTTTTAAATTTGTACTATTAACTCCTACTTGAACATCTGGTTTATTTAATTTATTATCTTTTGCAAAAGCAAAAATCTCAGGACCACCAGACCCTGCTCTTTCAGAAATACCTATCTTTCTAAACAATGTTGTTATTGTATTATTTCTTGGTTTTGGATTACCACCTTTAACAAATTCTTCAACAGAAATTTTCATTTTCCCTGGATTAAAAAATTTATAATATGTAGGGTGTGCTTCTATTCTAATGTTTTCATCTGAAAAATAATCTGCATGAATTAGAGAATTAATAAGTGCCTCTCTTAATACCTCTTCTAAGGTTACAGAATTACTCATCCTATATAGAGAATCATCTAATTCAAAAGAATTTTTTATAGTAGTTATTAATTTATTTAATACAATTCTATGAAATGTAAATATATTTATATTAGAATAACCTGCTTCTCCTGGAGCTACTCTATCACTCCACCTCTTGGATGCATTTATATAATTAAAATAATCTAAATGAAAATGTTGCAATCCTTCTGCACTAACTATGGATTGGTACTTACCAAAAAATAGTAATCCTCCTATTGTAAGTTTGTATGCAACTCTATCTCTTATTGTTCGATCTCTTTTAAAAGCCCCTATCTCTTCCAACATTTCTTGGTCGGTCATTTTTAAATATCTAGGTTCTCTCTTACTCAATATTATTTTATACTCATTTATAGAATCTTCATCTAAATCAAAGATATCAAAATCATCTAGTAAATCACTATCCATATCATCTCTAGCATTTCTAAGAAATACTTTTAATTCCTCTTGTGTTGCTTTTCTATCAGTTTCAAAATCTCTTATCCATGCGTGTTTAGGGTTTTCATTTAAATATATAGGTTTGTGATTAATATCTGCTTCTTTGATAAAAATTTTAAGTAAAATCTTTCCATCAACATTCATTTCTTCTATATCTTCATCTTCTATAAGCTTTCTACTAACCTTTTGTGGATTGTTAAGTGTTGTAAATAAATCACTTTTTAATTTACTCACATCTTTTACTCCAACAACTTCTAAATCATCACCTATCCCTAGTATTACTACTCCACCTTCTGTATTGGCAAACGCAGAATATGTTTCCCAGAAATCTTTAGGTAGCGAATTCTTAGCTTCTTTATATTCTAAATACTTATTTTCTTTTTCTAATTGCAATTTACCCACCGCCTTCATTTTAAAAATCTACCGTATTTTATTTTTTTCTACCGTATTTTTTTTCATATAAATAGCTTTATATCAATGTTTCTATGATATTAACTTTTATTTTATATATAAAAATCTACCGTATTTTATTTTTTTCTACCGTATTTTAGTATTGTAATCTATAAAAGCATCACTACTTTACTATTTAATTATATCATTTTATATATATTATATACAAATGTGTTCAACCTATTTTTTCACAAAAAAGACAGGTGAACCTAACGTTCTCCTGTCTTTCTTTTTAACTAAACCACGGTAGTATGTAGAAGTTTTTTATAATAGCGTAACATAGATAAAATACTAGCCACAACACCCCTAATACAACAGGTATCATTATTAATAAAAATACAATTCCACCAAGGCATCCTAGCCCATAATAACATATTCTCAAAAAATTATATAATTTATTCCACATAACTTACTTCCCAAGAATATCTTTTAATTTAGCCACCGCTTCATTTATTTTTGCTGATTCTTCTTCTATTCCTACTAGAAGCTGATCTAAACTTAGGTCTTCCTCGTCTTTTTCTTCTTCAAGCCAAGATATATCTAAGCTAGTGTTGTTTCTTTTTAGGATTTCTTCTATAGTGAATTTTCTAAATCTTCCGTTAGGATTTTCTTCACTATATGTTTCTTCCCTCTTGCTGATGTCATCTCTCTTATAACATTCTACAAATTCTTTGAAGTCATCTTTATTCAGTGGGCTACGTTTACCAAATGATCTTTGGTTAGCTCTCATATCGTAGAACCAAATCTCTTTTGTAGAATCTTTTTCTTGCTGTCCTCTTTCGAAGAATAGAACGTTTGTCTGAACACCTTGGGCATAGAATATTCCCTTAGGTAATCTAAGTATTGTATGCAAGTTACACTTGTCCATAAGGTCACGTCTAATCGCTTCTCCAACACCATCTGCGAATAATACGTTATCTGGTAGTACCACTGCTGCTCGACCATTTTTCTTAAGTGACTTGTAAATTACCTGCACAAAGTTTAATTGCTTATTTGATGTTTCATAAGTAAGGTCATCACGTGTAGCACGCTCCCCACCTTTTTTCGTTCCGAATGGTGGGTTTGTTAGTACTAGGTCAAAGTCTTTTAGCCACTTACCATTAGATGATAGTGTATCCCCTTGTTCTAACTGCCCATCTATATCGTGCAATAAGGCATTCATCATTGCTAGTTTGTGAGTATTAGATACTAACTCCATACCTGTTAGTGCTTTTTCTTGTTGGAAGATTAAGTCTTCTTCTGATAAGGCGTCATAGTCATTGTTAGCTTTTAGATAGTGGTCGGCTGCAACCATAAATCCAAAAGTACCACAACAAGGGTCATTTAATTTCTCACCTAACTGCGGATTCATCAGTTCTACCATTATCTCGATAAGTACACGTGGCGTGAAGTATTGACCTGCACCTGACTTAGTTTCGTTGGCATTCTTTTCTAGTAATCCTTCGTATAGGTCTCCTAGTCCTTCTTCTTTAGCAGAGTACCAGTCTAGTTCATCTATTGATTTAATAATCTTCTCTAAGTTTACCGGCTCATCGATTGATGTAGTTGCATTGGCATAGATTGATTGTAATTTATTAGACTTAACTTTTTCTGGATTACCTAGGTCTAGTAGTAATTGCTTGTAGTGGTTTTTTAGTTCTAAACCTTCTTTATTTACTAGATTTGGCCAGCGATATTCTTCTGGTATATCATCTTCCCTATCTTGCTCATGCATCATTTTCAAAAATAGGATATGCGTTAATTCTGTTACGTAGTTTTGGTAAGATATACCGTCATCACGTAAAACATTGGCCATATTCCATAGTTTTTGAACTATATCATTGTTGTTCATATTTGTCTCCTATTAAATATATAGATTCGTGTTGATTAGATTAATAATTGTAGATAAGTCTTCTTCTGTGAATATCTCTTTAATCTTTTTGTGTTCTCCCTTAGTCGCAAATACTCTATAGTCTTTTAGGTCATCAGCTGAATGAATTATCATATCACTAGCTACTAATTGTTTGCTGATTTTTTCTATAAAGTATTCTTGTTGAGAATTCCATTCTTTTAGTTCTTTAACTTTAGCGATTATAGTCTTAACTCTTTCTGCCTTGTCAAATAGTGGAACATCTAAAGCTGCTTGTCTTATAAAGGCTACTATATCTGCCGTTATGTCTACATTCTTAGATGATTTCCAAGCCATATTAAGGTCATCTTTTTTGAAGTTGTTCATGGCAAGTACGTTTTGGATTTCTTTTAAGTCTGCCTTTGTTAAGTCACTTGGTTTAGTAACTACTAGTTTTATAGCGTCTATCTTGTCTTGGTTTAACTTGATAAAGGCTGTGAAGTCATCTAGGTAGTCTTCTGGTCTATCATTACCATCACCATAACCACGAGTAACTTCTAGCACCTTGTCTTTGGCATCCGAGATAAAGACTCCGTATTTTTCTTCTGCTTTTAATTTGGCTAGATATTTTAGTTTATCTTCTAGCGCCTTAAATCTGTCTATATCCATTGTTCCTAATTCTTGAATATAACGGTCGTAAGAACGGATATTCAGTCTTTCTTCTATCTCTTCTATTTGTTTATCGCTTAGGGTAGCTTTTCTTCTTTGTAGTTTAGCGATAAAAATATCTCTGTGATATTCAAAGGCTTCTTGCTTAGTTTCTAATACATCTACTAGTGAATCTTCTAGACTCTTGTGTGGTGCTTTGGCTACTTGTTTCATATTAGAAACTTCTTCTAAGGCGTCATAGATTCCTACTGCATCGTAGATTCTAAACGATTCTTTCCCTTGGGCTAGCCTTGTTGCTCGTCCAAGCATCTGTTCGTAAAGAATACGTGATTTAACACGGCGTAAGAATACTAGGTTTCTTATATTAGGCACGTCTATCCCTGTTGTTAGTAAATCTACTGTTACTACTATATTAGGGTATTTTTCATTTTTAAATCTCTTGATTGCTTGTTCAGGATTCTTAATAGAACCTGTTATTTTTAGGATTGCATCGTCATCTATAGGTTTACCTATCTTGCTGTACTCTTCTTTGAAAATTCTTACAATAGAGTCTGCGTGAAGATTGTTTGTCGCAAAGACTAGAGTTTTAAAATCTGATTCAGCATCTATGGCTGCCGACTCATCTCCATAAGTTTCCATAGTGATAAGCTCACGGATAACAACCCTGTTGAAGTCTTCTACCATAATCTTTCTGTTAAAGTCCGTTACATCAAAGTCTAGTTCATCTTCTAGATAAGCCTTGTCAACTTCACCTTTTTGCTTATTCCATACAGTTGCCGGTTGTGTTTTATCTAAGTGGATTCCAGTTTTTGATAGTCCCGTTTCTATCAAGTATGGTGGATTGTGGTCTACCAAGTAACCGTCAAGAACTGCCCTGCTGTATGTATATGAATAGATTGGTGCTCCAAATATTTCTGTCGTATGTAGGGCTGGTGTTGCTGTTAGTCCTAGTACTTTTGCATCAAAGTAGTCTATTACTTTTCTGTACTGACTCTTGAAGTCTTCTTCATCAGCATACAGCAATTCTTCTTGCGACATATCTCTATCTTCTGTATATCCACGGTGTGCTTCATCGACAATAATAAAGTCGTAAGTTCCTATACTTGGTACTTTGGTCGCATCTTCTTGGTGGAAGATTCTCTTAACTAGCCCTTGGACTGTTGAGATATGAATCTTAGTTTCTATGTCTGGATTGATGTCTTCTAGACCTTTAACTCCAAAGATTGATGACATAGATAACCCAGAAATTTTTGAGTCTTTTAATGAATCTAGAGTTTGCTCTCCTAAAGAAGTTCTATCTACTAGGAATAAGATTCTTCTTACTGTTTTTGTAGTCAGTAATCTGTACATTAGAGATAAAGCTGTTCTAGTCTTACCTGTACCTGTTGCCATAGCTACAAGCATTCTTCTCTTACCTTGGATAATTCCTTCTTCTACAGCTTTAATCGCTTCTTTTTGGTATTCTCTTCCTGCGATATCTGGCATGGGCTCTGCTTCTAATTTTTCTTTCGCTAGAGAGAAATCTGCTGATTCTAACTTTTGTTTCAAATCTTCTGGTGAATGCCAGGCTTGCATAGCTCGTGAGTATTCTTTTGGATATCTAGAATCCCAGAACCAAATACCTGATTTTTCTTCTAGTTGCTTTATGTATTTTCTTCCGTTTGATGAATAAATAAATGGCACTTTGTAGTCACCATAAGTTTTTAGATCATTTATTCCTTCAATCTTCTCTACATTTCTAGCATATTCTTTTGCTTGTTCTAGATCATTAGACACATCTTTACTTGATTTCTTGGCTTCGATTAGCCCTACTAGTTCTAATCCCCTAAACAAGGCATAGTCAGCATATCCTGAACCACATTTCCATTCAGCGATTGCCAGATTTTTATTTTCTTCTGGCATAGTTTTGTTAGATTTATTATTTAGATTAACTGAGTCTACTATCCACCCTGCATTTCTAAGTTGCTGGTCGATAAGTACTCTTGTCGAAGATTCATCTAACGGAGTACTTGCTTCGAAAGACATACTTCTAGCCTTTAGTTCTGCTAGGTCAGTATTGTACTGACTTGTTAAAGAATCTAGTTTTATTTTAAACTCTTCTTCCTGCAGGGCTAGTCTTTCTTCTAATTCTCTTACTTTTTCATAAGAAATAGTTTTCTTATTTTCTTCAAATTTAAATTTAGCTAGTTTTATATTCTCATCTACGTATGTTTTTAAAAACCACTTAGATAGGTAATGAGCTAGTTCTAATACTTGGATAGCTTCTTTCTCACTTCCATACTCTGCATCATGAGCTGCCTTATTACCCAGCGTTCTCATATAATATAGAATTTGCGATACGTTATCTCCTAGTAATCCTGTTTTGTCTAGGAGTCTTATTCTATCTACTAATTTAGTTATTTCTGTTGCATCTACTTTACTGTAACCTATTACTATATCTACTATCTTTTCGGCAAATTGTCTTAGTTTTACTAAACTTGTGTTAGGACTAGAATAGACATTATCTTCAGCGTTTTTAGCAATAGTTTCTAAAATTTTTAATTCTTCAGGAAATATCTCAAAATTTGATTTCATACTCTACCCTTTCAAATTTTCTATAATCTCTTTTATTATAGCATAGTTAAAGGCTATTTGAAATTTTTGAATAAAAAAAGAAGCCGAGTGGCTTCTTTAATTTATTTATTATTTTACTACTTCTACTTTTAGGAAGTTTGTAGTTCCTTCTGCTGAACCACCTTTGTTTACTGGGATACCACCAGTGATGATGATTTCATCTCCTGCTTTAGCATATCCCATTTCTTTAGCGATGTTTGCTGCTTCCGATAACATTTCATCAGTTGTTGATACTGGTTTAGATACTTTAGATCTTACTCCCCATACTAAACATAATCCACGTGCTACTTTCTCGTCTGGAGTTACTGCTAAGATGTATGAGTTTGGACGGTATTTAGAAATTAATCTTGCTGTGTTTCCTGATTCTGTGTAAGTTACGATTGTGTCTAATCCTAAGTTTAGAGCTGTGTATCCTACAGAGATTCCGATTGCGTCAGTAACAGATTTTCCACCTAATACTTTTGAACGGTCTTTTAGAATTCTAGAGTAATCTTGAACTTGCTCTGTACGTCTAGCAATTGTTGCCATTGTTTCTACTGATTCTAATGGGTAAGCTCCTGCTGCTGATTCTCCAGATAACATGATTGCATCTGTTCCATCGAATACTGCGTTAGCAACGTCAGATACTTCGGCACGTGTTGGACGTGGGTTCTTTTGCATAGAGTCTAACATTTGAGTAGCTGTAATAACGAATTTTCCAGCTTTGTTACAACGACGGATAATATCTTTTTGCATTAATGGTACTTCTTCTGCTGGTACTTCAACCCCTAGGTCTCCACGAGCAATCATAACACCATCAGATACTTCGATGATTGAGTCGATGTTGTCAATAGCTTCTTGACATTCGATTTTTGGTACGATTTGGATGTGCTCGCATCCTTCTTCTTTAAGAATACGTCTAACTTCTAAGATGTTTTCTTTTGTACGTACGAATGATACTGCGATGAAGTCAACTCCTTGTTTACATCCGAAACGGATATCTTGCTCATCTTTTTCAGTAACACCTGGTAATTTTGTAGATACACCTGGTACGTTAACACCTTTTTTGTTTTTAAGTACTCCACCGTTTTGGATTGTAGTGTAGATTAATCCACCTTCTACATCTACCTTGTTAACTGTAAGACCGATTAATCCGTCATCTAATAAGATAGTGTCTCCAGCTTTAACGTCGTGTACTAACTCTCCGTAAGTAATAGAGAATTTTTCAGGAGTTCCTAGAACTTCTGTCATAGATACGATTACATCGTTACCTTTTACAAGTTCGATTGCTCCGTTTTCCATTTC
>JAUMWC010000005.1 GCA_030529855.1 Gemella sp. | reverse complement strand
AAATGCAGTTCCTGCTAATAAAACTTTTATTACATTATCTTTTTTCATTTTAACTCCTTTGTAAATTTACATTCAAACTTAGACCAAGTCTAAATTAAGTAAATATTTGTCTATGATACTACATACATATCAAAATATCAATAATTAGTGCTTTAGTTCTGCAATATTTAATACTCCTGTAATATTTAACATTACAATGTAACAAGAATGAAAAAATGAAAATAAAAAAAGAGAAGCAAAATTTGCTTCTCTTTTAAATAATCAATTATTATTTTTTGATGTTGTAGAATACAGCTTTTCCACCATAAACTTGAGTTGCGTCTAACTCATCAGCGATACGTAATAATTGGTTGTATTTAGCGATACGGTCTGTACGGCTAAGTGATCCTGTTTTGATTTGCCCTGCGTTTGTAGCAACTGCGATGTCAGCGATTGTAGCATCTTCAGTTTCTCCAGAACGGTGAGAAATAACAGCTGTGTAACGAGCACGTTTAGCCATTTCGATAGCTTCTAATGTTTCAGTTAAAGTACCGATTTGGTTAACTTTGATTAGGATTGAGTTACCAACACCTTTTTCAATTCCTTGAGAAAGTTTAGTTGTGTTAGTTACGAATAAGTCATCCCCTACTAATTGAACACGGTCACCGATTCTTTCAGTAAGTAATTTCCATCCGTCCCAGTCGTTTTCGTCCATACCATCTTCGATTGTGATGATTGGGTATTTGTTTACTAATTCTTCTAAGTAATCTACTTGCTCAGCTGAAGTACGTTTAGCTCCACCTTCACCTTCGAATTTAGCGTAGTCGTAAACTCCATCTTTGTAGAATTCTGATGATGCACAGTCAAATCCTAAGAATACATCTTTACCTGGCTCTAATCCAACTTTTTTGATTGCTTCTAAGATTGTTTCTACTGCGTCTTCAGTTCCTTCAAATTTAGGTGCGAATCCACCTTCATCTCCTACTGCTGTAGCTAATCCACGTGATTTAAGGATTTTAGCTAAGTTGTGGAAGATTTCAGCTCCCCAACGTAAAGCTTCTTTGAATGAAGGAGCTCCTACTGGTAAGATCATGAATTCTTGGAATGCGATTGGTGCGTCAGAGTGAGATCCACCGTTAACGATGTTCATCATTGGCACTGGTAATTCTTTAGAGTTAACTCCACCTAAGTAACGGTATAGAGGTACTCCTAATGAGTCAGCTGCAGCGTGAGCTACTGCTAAAGATACACCTAAGATAGCGTTAGCTCCTAGACGTCCTTTGTTTTCAGTTCCATCTAATTCGATCATAGCACGGTCAATTGCTACTTGCTCAAATACGTCGAAGTTTCCTTCTAATAATGGAGCGATTTCTTTATTTACGTTTTCTACTGCTTTAGAAACACCTTTACCTAAGTAACGGTCAGCATCTCCATCACGTAATTCAACTGCTTCATATTGTCCAGTTGATGCTCCAGATGGTACTAATGCACGTCCGAAAGCTCCTGCTTCAGTTGTAACTTCAACTTCTACAGTTGGGTTACCACGTGAGTCTAATACTTCTCTTGCGTATACTTCTGAAATTAAATCGAAAGTTTTTTGTAACATTATATATGTTCTCCTTGAGTTTATTGTATATCTTTATTTTATAATAAATCGCTTTAAATTGCTAGTATTAATTTACTTTACAATTAAAGATTCTCCTGTCATTTCTGCAGGTTTTTCAATGTTTAATAAGTCTAACATTGTTGGTGCTAAGTCAGCTAAACGTCCACCTGAACGTAGAGTTACACCTTCTTTTGTAACGATAACTGGCACAGGGTTTGTTGTGTGGGCAGTCATTGGTTCACCTTCAAGTGTTACTACTTCATCAGAGTTTCCGTGGTCAGCTGTAATAATTGCGTGGCCACCTTTTGATAGGATTAAGTCAACTACTTTTCCTAAACACTCATCTACTGCTTCAATTGCTTTTACAGTAGGTTCTAACATTCCTGAGTGTCCAACCATGTCTGGGTTAGCGAAGTTTAAGATAATTGCATCTAGAGTATCTTTGTTGATAGCTTCTAATAAAGCATCTTTAACTTCGTAAGCACTCATTTCAGGTTTTAAGTCATAAGTTGCAACTTTTGGAGATGGTATTAAAATACGCTCTTCTCCAGAAAACTCTTCATGACGTCCACCACTCATAAAGAATGTAACGTGTGGGTATTTTTCTGTTTCGGCAATACGTAATTGTGTTTTACCTGCATCAGCAATAACTTCACCGATTGTGTTTTTAAGATCTTCTTTTTTGAATGCAATCTTAGAAATTACATCATCACTGTAAGCAGTGAATGTAACAAAGTGTAAATCTTTAGCTCCTTCACCACGGTCAAATCCATCAAATGATGGGTTTGATAAAGCTGTTCCTAATTGGATAGCTCTATCTGGACGGAAGTTGAAGAATACAGCTGAATCTCCTGATTCAATTGTAGCTACTGGTTTGTCACCTTCTGTTACTACAAACGGTAATACGAATTCATCATATACTTCGTTAGCATAAGATGCTTCGATTCCAGCTGCTGCATCAGCAAATGTTTCACCTTTTCCGTGAACCATAGCGTCATATGCTAATTGAACACGTTCCCAACGTTTGTCACGGTCCATTGCATAGTAACGTCCAGAAATTGTTGCGAATTTACCAACACCAATTTCTTCAAATTTAGCTTGAGTTTCTTTTACAAATCCTAAAGCTGAACTTGGAGCAACGTCACGTCCATCTAGGAATCCGTGTACGTATACTTTTTCTAATCCGCGCTCTTTCGCTAAACGTAATAAAGCAAATAAGTGCTCGTAGTGAGAGTGAACCCCACCGTCAGAGATTAATCCCATTAAGTGTAATGCTTTGTTGTTTGCTTTAGCTGCTTCCACTGCATCAACTAATTCTGGAATTGCATAAAAGTCTTTTTCACGAATTGAAATGTTGATACGTGTTAGTGATTGATAAACAATACGCCCAGCTCCGATGTTTAAGTGACCAACTTCTGAGTTACCCATTTGTCCATCAGGTAGACCTACGTCTTCACCACTCGCTGCTAATTGGTTGTGTGGATATTTTGCGAAATAGCGATCAAAGTTTGGCTTTTTCGCTGCTTTAACGGCATTACCGAACGCTTCTTCACGATCGGCAAAACCATCTAAAATAATTAATGCTACTGGTGCTTTAGTCATTATTTAACAGCCTCCAATAAAGCTAAGAATGAGTCTGGTTGTAATGAAGCTCCACCTACTAATGCTCCATCAACATCTGGACAAGCCATGTATTCTTTGATGTTTTCTGGTTTAACAGATCCACCGTATTGAACACGCACTTTGTCAGCAACTTCTTGACCGAAGTCTTTAGCTACTACATCACGTACAGCTTTACACATTTTTTGTGCATCATCTTGAGTAGCTGATTTTCCAGTTCCGATAGCCCAGATTGGCTCGTAAGCGATAACTGAAGCTGCTACTTGCTCAGCAGTTAATCCTTTAAGAGCTGCTGAAACTTGACGAGAAACTACTGCTTCTGCTTCGTTAGCTTCGTATTGCTCTAAAGTTTCACCACAACAGATAATTGGTAACATACCATTTCTTAAGATAGCGTGAGCTTTCTTGTTGATATCTTCATCTGTTTCGTGGAAGTAATCACGACGCTCAGAGTGTCCGATGATTACATATTCAACACCAAGTGCTGATAATGATTTTGGAGAAGTTTCTCCAGTGAAAGCACCTTCGTCTTCAAAGTAACAGTTTTGTGCAGATACTTTTAACTCACTTCCTTCTGAGAAGTGTTTTACAGCGTTTAATAATAAAGCTGGTGCTCCTACTACTGATTCTACTGAATCAGAAGATGGTAATTTTCCTTTAACTGCTTCTACAAATTGAATAGCTTCTGCTACTGTTTTGTTCATTTTCCAGTTTCCTGCAATAATTGGTTTTCTCATTATTAGATTTCTCCTAATTATTTATTTGATAATGATTCGATACCTGGTAATACTTTACCTTCTAGGTACTCTAATGAAGCCCCTCCACCAGTTGAGATGTGAGAGAATTTCTCAGCGTATCCTAATTGGATAGCAGCTGTTGCTGAATCTCCACCACCGATGATTGTAGTAGCTCCTTCTAAGTTAGCGATAGCTTCACAAACTCCGATTGTTCCTTTAGCAAAGTTAGACATTTCAAACACACCCATTGGTCCGTTCCAGATTACTGTCTTAGCACCTTGTAAAGTTTCTTTGAATAATTCAACTGAAGCTGGCCCAATGTCTAATCCTTCTTCGTCAGCTTGAATATCATCTGTTGCTACACGGCTTGGTGCATCGTTAGAAAATTCTTTTGCTACTACTGTATCGATTGGTAATACAATTTTGTCTCCTGATTTTTCTAATAATTCACGAGCGTATTCAACTCTATCGTTTTCACATAATGAAATTCCGATTTCTTTACCTTGAGCTTTGAAGAATGTGTATGCCATTCCTCCACCGATGATTACTTTATCAGCTTTTTCTAATAAGTTTTCAATAACTGCAATCTTATCAGATACTTTAGCTCCACCGATAATTGCTACTAATGGTGTAGTTGGGTTATCAACTGCTCCACCGATGAATTTTAATTCTTTTTCTACTAAGAATCCTGATGCAGAGTTTCCTTCTCCAATGTTAGATGCAATTCCAACGTTAGATGCGTGAGCACGGTGAGCTGTACCGAAAGCATCGTTTACGAATACATCTCCTAAAGAAGCCCAGTATTTACCTAATTCTGGATCGTTCTTAGATTCTTTCTTACCATCAACATCTTCAAAACGAGTGTTTTCAAACATTAAAATTTCACCGTTTGATAATGATTTAACAGCTTCTTCTAATTCAGTTCCACGAGTTGCAGGTACGAATTTAACTTCTTTACCTAAAACTTCTGATAGGCGTTTAGCAACTGGTGCTACTGATTTAGATGCTTTGTCAGCTTCTTCTTTAACACGCCCTAAGTGAGAGAAAGCAACAACTTTTGCTCCTTGCTCTAATGCGTAGTTAATTGTTGGTAATGCTGCAGTAATACGGTTGTCGTTAGTAATAACTCCATCTTTTAGAGGTACGTTAAAGTCAACACGCATTAATACTGTTTTTCCTTGTAAATTCCCTAAGTCTTTGATTGATTTTTTCATCAAAAAAGGCTCCTTTTTCTTTAAAATTTAATATATAAGCCAAGATAGAGTGATTCCACTCATATCTTGGCTACTAGTTTTCTATAAATAAATAATTAATTATTTAATTAATCCAGCGAAGTGTTTTAATGTTCTTACTAATTGAGAAGTGTAAGACATTTCGTTGTCGTACCAAGATACAACTTTAACTAATTGTTTGTCTCCAACTGTTAATACTTTTGTTTGAGTTGCATCGAAGATTGATCCGAAGCTGCTTCCGATAATGTCAGAAGATACGATTTCATCTACGTTGTAACCAAATGATTCAGTTGCAGCAGCTTTCATAGCAGCGTTAACTTCTTCAGCTGTAACTGTTTTTTCTAAAGTAGCTACTAACTCAGTGATTGATCCAGTTGCTACAGGAACACGTTGAGCAGCTCCATCTAATTTTCCGTTTAATTCTGGGATTACTAATCCAATTGCTTTAGCAGCTCCAGTTGTGTTTGGAATAATGTTTTCTGCTGCTGCACGAGCACGACGTAAGTCTCCACCACGGTGAGGAGCGTCAAGTGTGTTTTGGTCTCCAGTGTATCCGTGGATTGTAGTCATTAATCCTTGAACTACTCCAAAGTTATCGTGTAAAGCTTTAGCCATTGGAGCTAAACAGTTAGTTGTACAAGAAGCACCAGAGATAACTGTTTCAGTTCCATCTAATGTATCGTGGTTTACGTTGTAAACGATTGTTTTGATGTCATTTCCACCTGGAGCAGAGATAACAACTTTTTTAGCACCAGCTGTAATGTGAGCTTCTGCTTTTTCTTTAGAAGTGAAGAATCCAGTACATTCTAATACTACGTCTACTCCTAATTCTCCCCATGGTAATTCAGTTGGGTTAGCGTTAGCGAAAGCTTTAACTTCTTTACCGTTTACTACGATAACTCCTTCACCTTCTTCAGCTGTTCCGTTGAAACGTCCTTGAGTTGTATCATATTTTAATAAGTGTACTAATTGTTTTACTGGAGTTAAGTCGTTGATCGCAACTACTTCAATTCCTTCCACTTCTTGAATTTTTCTGAAAGCTAATCTTCCAATACGTCCAAATCCGTTAATCGCAACTTTTACTGTCATAGTTTTTAGTCCCCCTAAAATTAATTATTTATTGTGTTATGACCTTAGTTAATATTTGTTTACAAATAGCTTCATCAATAATTAGCGTTGTATTCTTTGGTTTAGAATTCAAATATGAAAATACAGCATCAACTTTATCTCCACCACCCACTATTGTGAATATATTTGAAACTTTTTCTACATCTTCACCCTTCATTCCTATAGTTTCAGTTTCATAAATAACATTACCTTGATAATCAAAGTAAGATCCAAAAGACTCACTGTAAGCACTCTTATCTTTTAATAGTCTAAGAACTTCTTTAGAAAGCTTTCGTCTCCTTGCCATTTCGAAAGCATCACCTATACTATGAATTATGATTGATGTATTTTTGATAATATCCAAAGCATTTTTCACTATTGGTTCTTTTACAAGTTCTTCTAGTGTTGCTTTTCCTATATTATCAGGAGCGTGTAACAATTGATATCTATGATTTGTATTTACTGCTAGTTTGGTTGCTATATCATTTGACTGAAAACCAGTATTAGATATTGTAAGAGCACCCCTAATAGGTGTTATCATAATATCTTTACCATAGGCAAAGGTTTTATCAGCCATATCTGCAACACATCCCATAGTAGAACCACCAGAGACACCAAGAACACATTCTCTTTCTATTATAATGTTTACCTTTTCAAAAAGCAAGTTAACCATATCTTTTCTAGTTTCCTGACTCTTTGAAAAATCACCAGCTATTACATAGACGTCTCTTACACCAAAATGTTCTTTAATAATTTTCTTTTCAGCTACAAAAGAATCCTCTTTTAAAAATTCTCTTATTTCTAACAGAAAAGCTTCACCTTCTCGACTTACTGTCATTCCAGTGGTACTTTTTAAGATTAAACCAAGCTTACTTAAAGTTTCACACTCAGTTCTAAGTTGTCTTTCGGTTAAACCTACTATATCAATCAAATTTTTTCTACCTATCGGTTGATTCATTTTTATTGATACTAACAACTCGTATCTTTTATTAAATTTTTCGAACATATCAGGAATAAGTTTACTTTGTAATTGAAGTAATTGTACAATATCCATGTTAAGCTCCTTACTTTTGAAAAATCAGATGGTCACCTTTCGACCGAGTAGGTCGAACCACGTCCAACTCACTCTAAAAAAATAACAATCCTTTTTTCTGTCTATATTATAACACCTTTATCTTTTCTCTGTCAAGGGTATAACAGAAAAAAGTATCTTTGAATTTCCAAAGATACTTTTTCTTTTATTTTTCTTGTACAAAATCTATTATTCTTTGTATTTCTTTTTCACTATCTGCGACAACTGCAAATATTTCATCCCCCATTATACTAGATAATATTTCAGGGACTCTATCATACATTTTCACGTCAAAGTTAGCTTGAATTTCAGCTGGAGAATTTTTGTAAGTATTAGTATCACGTCTAGCAATACCTACTGCAAATTTCTTATCCGTTTTTACTTTTTCTGGTAAGTTTCCAGCTACTACCTTAGCATACATTTCGTATAAATCACAAGATGCTGAATAATTGTATAAGTCTGTAGCATAACCACCCGCTATTCTATTGTTATATTCAATCGCATAGTATGATCCATCTTTTAATCTAAAGAATTCTATATGGAAGAATCTTTCTTTCATATCAAATGCTTTTACAATTTTCTTACCATATTTCTCTAGCTTCGAATCTACTTTAGGTTCAATAATATATACTAAGTCTTCTTTATTTAATACTAGTTCTAAAGTTGGTATCGTGTGGGCTAAACTTGAAGAAAAAATAATGTTTCCTTCTTGGTCTAATAAACCATCATAAGTACAAAGAATTGCATCTTCAACATAAGGTTCTACAAAATATGGTACTTCTTTATCCCATTCTGATTTAAAACGTGCAACATCTCCTAAACTGTATAATTTGAATGTTTTCGCTGCACCTACTCCTTTATCAGGTTTAGCAACTAAAGGAAGTCTTAAATCTTTTAAAGCTTTTTCTAAATCTTTTTCTGACTTAATAACAGCACCTTTAACTACAGGAATACCTGCTTTTTGGAATAACTTTTTCATTTCTGATTTATATTTAGTTTTTTCTAAATCTTTAGGTTTTAAACCATCAATATTAAACTGTTCTCTCAATTTAGCATCCATCTCTAACCAGTGCTCATTATTAGACTCTAGACGATCTATTTTTCCATGTTTGAAGAATAGAAATGCAACTGCTCTAGTCATTTGTTCAAAACTTTCCATATCTTCTACTCTATAATACTCAGTCAAAGATTCTCTTAATTCACTAGTTAAATTTTCATATGGTTCAGAACCTATCCCTAAAACATTTACACCATTTTCTTTTAATTTAATAGCAAAATTTTGTAAGTTTTTCGGGAAATATGGAGATATCATTATGTAATTCATCATTTCTTTCATCCTTCACTATAATTTTTATGAAACATATTTTCATAGTATATCTATATTGTAATCATGATTCCTTAAATTTGCAATAATTAAAATAAAAAAACATAATCTCTATTATAGAGAATATGTTTTTATTTTAAAATAGATAACAGCTCAACTAGAATTATAAAGTAAAATACATACATCATTTCTTTTTCTTTATAATCTAAAGGTAAGTGTTCATATACATACTGGTTAGGGTAATTTTCTAATACATCTTGTTCTAATTTAGAGTCCAGTTTATCAAAAGGCATAAATCTAGCCATGTAATCTTTCAATTCAGTTTCACTATAGTAGAACAATTTTTTAGATTTAGCTCTAAATAATCCATCTGAGTATAAAATATTATCTAGTATTTCTAGTACAGACGGTAATCTATCTAATGATTTTTCTTGAGATTCTACTAGCTCAGCTAATTTTTCTAATAAAAATTTAGGTACTAGTCTAGATAATTCTGTTTCACTTACAATAGACTCTAATGTATTCTCACCAGTTTTCTTAGCAACTCTTGTTGCTTTCTTTACTTTTGTCGCTGTTTTCTTTTTGTCTTGTGGTTTTCTGAATACTACGTATTCATCTTTAATATCTACTATTTTATTAACAAGTAGCTCTATCTTTTCACCTGATTGTGATGCTAAAGATTCTGTTTCTTCAATATCTAATCTTCGAAATGGTTTAACAAATTTTTCCCCATCAAAAAGATAAAAACCTTTATAGGCACCATGGTATTTAAATTTCAAAGTAATACCCTCCTACTTAAATAAATTCTTATCTATATTACCACATATGAATAATTTTTACAATATACTTATTTTAATGTTATTATAAGTTATTTCTCCACTCAATTAGTTCTGCTGTATCTTCTTCTTTTATATAACCTTGTTTACTAGCTTCTTCGATTAACAAGTCATAGTTTGTTAATGTATAGTACTCAATTCCTTCTTCCTTGAATGCATCTACCGCCTTAGCTAAATTGTAAGAATAAATCGCCACTACACCTAATACTTCTACACCAGCTTCTTTTAGTGCCTTCACTACTTTTATAGATGAAATTCCAGTTGAGATAAGGTCTTCTACTACTACTACCTTGTCTCCTTCTTGCAATCTTCCTTCTATTTGATTTGTTTTCCCGTGTTTTTTGGCTGAATCTCTTACATAAACCATTGGTATGTCTAAAACTTCACTTACCCAAGCAGCGTGTGGGATTCCTGCAGTTGCAGTTCCAGCTACTACTGTTACATTTGAGAATTTTTCTTTGATTAAATCAGAAAGTCCTTGGGCAATATTTCTTCTTACTTTTGGATAAGACATTGTGATTCTGTTATCACAGTAAATTGGTGATTTTAAACCTGATGTCCATGTAAAGTAATCATTTGGTCTTAATTCTACTGCCTTAATCTCTAATAAATCTTGTGCTACTTTTTTTCCGATGTTTTCTGACATTTGTTTCTCCTTAAAATCTTAGTTTAAAAAATCTTGCAAGAATTTTTTGTAACTTGCTACTGGGGCGTTAGACTTGGTAATAGGTCTTCCTACTACTATGTGACTAGAACCTAATCTTTTTGCGTCACTAGGTGTTGCAACACGTTTTTGGTCCCCTACTTCATCTGTTGCTAATCTTATCCCAGGTGTAACTTTTAAAAAGTCGCTTCTACTTATATTTCCTATTTTTTCTACTTCGTGAACAGATGAAACTACTCCATCAATCCCCGCTTCTTCTGCTAATTTAGCATAATTTAATACAGATTCTTCTAAGCTAGAGCATACTAATTGTTCAGCCTTCATTACTTCTTCAGATGTTGACGTCAACTGAGTTACAGCAATAACAGCCGTGTCTTTAGAACCACCTTCAACCATTCCTTTTTTAGCAGCTTTCATCATTTCTAATCCACCTGCTGCATGAATCGTTAAGATATCAATAGAAAATTTAGCAAGTCCTTTACAAGCACCGTAAACTGTATTAGGTATATCGTGTAACTTTAAATCTAAGAAAATCTTATGTCCTCTTTTTTTGATTTCTTCTATCACTTTAGGTCCATTTTGTAAATATAATTCCATACCTACTTTTACAAACGGTTTTTCTTCTTGAAACTTATCTAAAAATTCTAAAGTTTCTTCCAAAGTAGGAAAGTCTAAGGCTACTATTACATCTTTTTTCATAATCTCTATCTCCATATCAAATCTACTCACTACTAAATTATATTCTTCCTATTTCCAAGCTCTATCTTTAAGTTCTAAAATATGATTAACACCTAGTTCATCTAAGACTTTAGGTAATCTATCTATAATATTAGGACAAGTATAAGGGTCTTCTAAGTTAGCAGTTCCTATCGCTACTGCCGATGCTCCTGCTGATATAAAATCAATAACGTCCCACTCATCTTTAATTCCACCTATCCCAATTATCGGTATCTTTACTGCTTGGGCTACTTGATATACCATTCTTAGCGCTACTGCTTTTATAGCTGTACCTGATAAACCACCTGTTACATTAGATAGTACTGGTTTCCCTGTTTTTGAATCTAATTTCATTCCTAACAAGGTATTTATCATAGTAATACCATCAGCACCACCTTCTTCTACGGCTTTAGCCATAGCTACTATGTCAGTAACATTAGGTGATAATTTTACATAAACTGGTACACTAGAAACTTTTTTTACTTCCCTTACTAATTCTCTTGCAGATTCTGGATCACTTCCAAATTGTACCCCACCACACTTAACATTAGGACAAGATATATTTAATTCTATAGCCTTAACATTTGGTGCTTTGGATATTCTTTCTGCTACATAAACATATTCTTCTGTATCAAAACCAGCAACATTGGCTATTACTGGTACATCATATTTTTCTAGTAGTGGTAATTTTTCTGATATTATTTTATCAACACCAGGATTTTGCAGACCTACTGCATTTAGTAGGCCTGATTCCACTTCTGCTACCCTAGGAGATGCATTACCAAGTCTCGCTTCCTTAGTCGCCGCCTTTATTATGATTGCTCCTAATTTTGATAAATCAAATAACTTTCCATATTCGTATCCATAAGCAAATGTCCCCGATGATGGCATTATTGGATTTTTCAAATCTAAACCTGGTAATTGAATTCTTAATCTTTCAGTCATTCTTATCTCCTTTGATTCTTATTTTTAAACTTCTGCAATATTGAAACTAATAGATTCTAATACTTTTAATAGTGCATCTGCTGTGTCTAGTGATGTTAAACATACAATATCTTGCTCACTCGCTGCACGACGAATCTTGAATCCATCACTTGTAGATACTTTCTCTTTTGATGTTGTGTTAACGATAATATTAATCTTTCCACCGTAGATTGCATCTAATACTGTGTTTTCTTCATCACTTATCTTTCCTACTTTATCTACTCTTAGATTATTGTCAGCTAAGAATTTTGCAGTTCCTTCTGTTGCAACTAGGTTGTATCCTATATCTGCAAATCTCTTAGCAAGTTCTAAGGCTTCTTCTTTTGCATCATCAGCTACTGTGAATAATACATTCCCTGAATCTTCTACCTTGAATCCTGCTGCTACTAAACCTTTGTATAATGATTTTTCTAAAGTTAAGTCTACTCCCATTACTTCCCCAGTAGATTTCATCTCTGGCCCTAAAGTTGTATCTACATCTTTTAATTTTTGGAATGAGAATACTGGAACTTTAGTGTAAACTTTCTTAGCTTCTTCTACTAATCCTGTTTCATATCCCTTATCTTTTAATTTCTCTCCTAGTACTGCTTGCATTGCAAGTTTAGCCATCGGAACATTAGTTATCTTACTTAGGAATGGAACTGTTCTTGAAGAACGTGGGTTTACTTCTAGTACAAACACTTCCCCTTTAGAAATTACATATTGAATATTTAATAATCCTACAATATTTAATCCTTTAGCTAATCTAATAGTATAGTCAATCAGTACATCTTTTTCAGCTTGAGTTAAACTTTGTGGTGGGTAGACTGCGATAGAGTCACCAGAGTGAACCCCTGCTCTTTCAATGTGTTCCATTATTCCAGGGATTACTACCGTTTCACCGTCACAGATTGCATCCACTTCAATTTCTTTACCAACTAGGTATCTGTCTACTAATACTGGGTGTTCTGGTGATACCTTAACAGCATTTTGCATATAGTGGCGTAATTCTTCTTCTTTATAAACTATCTCCATAGCACGTCCACCTAATACATAAGATGGTCTTACTAATACTGGGTAACCAATTTCTTCTCCGTGTTTAACAGCTTCTTCTGTTGTAAAGGCTGTTTTTCCTAATGGTTGAGGAATATCTAATCTTCTTAATAAACTTTCAAATTTATCTCTGTTTTCTGCATTATCAATTTCTTCTAAGGCAGTTCCTAGTATCTTAACTCCTTTTTTAGCAAGAGAATCTGCTAGGTTAATAGCTGTTTGCCCACCGAATTGCACAACAACTCCAAGTGGTTTTTCGTGATCAATGATTGCCATAACATCTTCTGTTGTTAATGGTTCAAAGTATAACTTATCTGAAATAGAAAAATCTGTTGATACTGTTTCAGGGTTATTGTTAATGATAATCGCTTCATATCCTGCTTCTTTAATAGCTAATACTGTGTGAACTGTTGCGTAGTCGAACTCTACCCCTTGACCGATACGAATTGGTCCAGAACCCAGTACGATAACTTTTTCTTTATCACTTACAATTGACTCTTGTTCAAACTCATAAGTTGAGTAGAAGTATGGTGTTGAAGACGTGAACTCTGCCGCACAAGTATCTACCATTTTGTAAACTGGCTTGATAGACTTTTCTTGTCTTAAGTCGTAAATTTCTTCTTCCTTCATATTCCATCTGTGGGCAATTACTTTATCGGAGAATCCATAGCGCTTAGCGTAGAATAATAAGTCTAAATCTCCAACATTTTCTTTTAATTCATGTTCAAGATCAATGATGTGTTGCATCTTATCTAAGAAGAACATATCAATCTTAGTTATTTCGTGAATTTCTTCAGGTGTTACACCACGTCTTAATGCTTCTCCAATGAAGAATAATCTCTCGTCTCCAGCTTGTCTAATACGTTTCATGATATAGTCAAGCTCAAACTCTTCTCCATTAGGTAATCCTAAATGGTGTACACCATACTCTAGCGAACGAATAGCTTTAAGTAATGACTCTTCATAAGTACGTCCCATAGCCATTACTTCCCCAGTAGCTTTCATTTGAGTTCCTAATTTTCTATCAGCGTGTTCGAATTTATCAAATGGGAATCTTGGTATTTTAGAAACTACATAGTCTAAAGCTGGTTCGAAACAAGCGTAAGAAGACTTAGTTACTGGGTTTATAATTTCATCAAGAGTTAGTCCTACGGCAATTTTCGCTGCAATCTTGGCGATTGGATAACCTGTTGCTTTAGATGCTAGGGCTGATGAACGCGACACACGTGGATTTACTTCTATAATATAGTACTTGAATGAGTGTGGGTCTAGAGCTAACTGAACATTACATCCACCTTCAATTTTTAAGGCTCTAATTATTTTCAGAGATACATCTCTTAACATGTGGTATTCTCTATCTGTTAGAGTTTGTGATGGAGCTACTACGATTGAGTCACCAGTGTGGATTCCAACTGGGTCAATGTTCTCCATGTTACATACAACAATCGCTGTATCGTTAGAGTCACGCATTACCTCGTACTCAATCTCCTTAAATCCTGCGATTGATTTTTCTAAAAGACATTGCGTAACTGGTGAGTAATGTAATCCATTAGAAACTATCTCTTCTAATTCCTTATCGTTGTTACAGATACCTCCTCCAGTACCACCCATTGTAAAGGCTGGTCTTACAATTACTGGATATCCGATTTTTTCAACAAATGCTCTTGCTTCATCTAAGTTATTAATAATTTCTGATTCAGGAACTGGTTCTCCTAATTCAAACATAAGATCACGGAATAATTCTCTATCTTCAGCTTGTTCGATAGAAGATAACTTTGTCCCTAAAAGCTCTACATTATAAGCATCTAGAACCCCTCTCTTGTGTAATTCTACTGCCATATTTAGACCAACTTGTCCTCCTAGTGTAGGTAGTAAAGCATCTGGTCTTTCCTTACGAATTATCTTAGCAATAAACTCAGGAGTCAGTGGTTCGATATAAACCTTATCAGCAATCTCTTTATCAGTCATAATTGTTGCTGGGTTAGAGTTTACTAAAACTACTTCATATCCCTCTTCCTTTAAAGATAAGCAAGCTTGAGTTCCTGCATAGTCAAACTCTGCAGCTTGTCCGATAATAATAGGTCCAGAACCTATTACTAGAATTTTCTTAATATCTGTACGTTTTGGCATATGATTTCTCCTTATTTATTGTTCTTGAATTTTTCCATGTTTTCGATAAATTGATCGAATAAATAGTTAGGATCGTGTGGTCCTGGTGCCGCTTCTGGGTGGTATTGAACAGAGAATACTGGGTACTTCTTGTGTCTAACTCCCTCACACGTTCCATCGTTAACTGCAACGTGAGTTAATTCTAAATCTGTGTCTTTTAATGATTCGATATCTACTGCATATCCGTGGTTTTGAGAAGTAATATCAACTCTTCCTGTTAATAGGTTCTTAACTGGTTGGTTCGCCCCTCTGTGACCAAACTTAAGTTTATAAGTCTTAGCTCCTGCTGCTAAAGCTATAAGTTGGTGCCCCATACAAATCCCAAAAATTGGAACTTGTGGTATTAATTCTCTAATTGCTTCAATTGTTTCTGGTACATCTTCTGGATCTCCAGGTCCATTAGATAACATAATTCCATCCGGTTTTTGTCTTAAAATTTCTTTAGCTGTCGAGTCGTGTGGCATTACAATAATGTCACAATCCCTTGCATTAAGCTCTCTAAGGATCCCCGACTTAGCACCGCAGTCTAGTAAGACAACTCTGTGCCCTCTTCCTGATGATACAAATGATCTCTTAGTTGAAACTTGATCAATCTGATCAGTTGGCAGAGTGTTATTTTTCAATTCAGCCAGTACTTCTTCAGTATCTCTATCAGCTGATACTATTACACCTTTAATTGTTCCGTACTCTCTTATTTTTCTAGTTAAGGCTCTTGTATCAATCCCTGCAATCCCTGGGATATCTAAGTCTTTTAATACTTCATCAAGAGTGAATTCCCATCTAAAGTTAGAAGGTTTGTGACAAATTTCTCTAACAATCATTCCCTTGATTGTCGGTGTTATTGTCTCATAGTCATCTCTGTTAATTCCATAGTTTCCTATTAAAGGATATGTAAATGTAACGATTTGTCCGTTATAAGAAGGGTCTGATAAAGTTTCTTGGTAACCAGTCATCGCTGTATTAAATACTACTTCTCCAGCCATTTCATTGTCAGAACCAAATGAGTATCCCTTGTATACAGTTCCGTCTTCTAATACTAATTTTCTATCTAATTTATACATCTTATTCTCCTTTAATATTATTTAAATATTTTCTCGTCTTTGTATGCTACTTTACCTTCTACTAAAGTAAGTTCAGTGATTCCGTAGATCTTTTCTCCAATGTAAGGAGTATTTCTTCCTTTTGATAAGAATTTCTCTGGATCGATTACTTCTGATCGTTCTAAGTCAATTACAGTTAGATCAGCAAGTTCTCCTTTTTCTAATTTTCCGTAAGGTAAGTCAAATATCTTAGCTACTCTTGTAGACATCATATCTACCACTTGCTCAAGTGTGAAGATTTTCGTTTTTACAAAGTTTGTATATAGTTGTCCGAAGGCTGTTTCACATCCAACAATACCGAAGGCTGAATCAGCCATTGCTATTTCTTTTTCGTGTGGTGCGTGTGGTGCGTGATCTGTCGCTATGATATCAATCGTACCGTCTAGAACTCCTGCAATAAGTGCTTGTCTATCTTCATTTGCTCTTAGAGGAGGGTTCATTTTCCACATTCCACTTGCTTCTGGAATATCATTTTCATCACTAATTAAGTGGTGAGGACACACTTCACAAGTAACCTTGATTCCTGCTTTTTTAGCATCTCTAATTACTCGTACAGACTCTTTAGTTGATACGTGACAAACGTGGTAGTGACACCCTGCATCTTCTGCTAGTAAGACATCTCTTGCAATTTGTACAGATTCACAAACTGAAGGAATTCCTTTTTGTCCTAACTCACGACTTCTCTTACCACAGTGCATACATCCACCCAGAATTAGTGAGTTATCTTCACAGTGGGCTACGATAGCCTTGTTTAATTTAGCAGCAATCTTCATTGATTGGTACATCATATTTGCATCTTGTACTCCGCGCCCATCATCAGAAAAGGCAAATACGTGGTCATTTAATTCTTCAAACTCTGCATACTCTTCACCAAGTTCTCCCTTAGTTATTGCTCCATAAGGAATTGCTCTAATTACAGAATCTCTTTCAATAATATCTAATTGTTTTTTTAGATTTTCATATGTATCTGGTACAGGATCTAGGTTAGGCATTGGCATAGCTGTTGTGAACCCACCTCTTGCAGCTGCTCTTGATGCTGTGTAGATTGATTCCTTGTACTCGAATCCAGGCTCTCTCCAGTGAACATGCACATCTATAAATCCAGGTGATACAAACTTACCATTAAGTTCTAAAACTTCTGCATCACTTACATTTATCTCATCTTGGATATCCTTGATATTTTTTCCATCTACTAAGATATCTTTCTTCACTAATTTTCCATTTTCTAAGATTCTTCCATTTTTTAAAAGTAGCATATTTCTTCTCCTTATAGGTTATTGTCTCTAATTATTTTTTCTAAGATAGCCTGTCTCATAAACATACCGTTTCTCATTTGTTCAAAGATTACTGACTTGTCAGCTTCGACAAGTTCATCAGCAATCTCAACTCCCCTATTTACTGGAGCTGGGTGCATTACTATTGCACTCTCTTTAAGTTTTTCATATCTTTCTTGGCTTAATCCATAATCTCTATGGAATTCTTCCTTATTAAATACTGCCGTTCCATCGTGTCTTTCGTGTTGAACCCTTAATAACATACATACATCTAGGTCAGCCACTACTTCATCGAAATTCACTACTTGTCCTAAAGTTTCATCTGCGAAAATTTCTGGACATACAAAGTTTACCTTGGCACCTAGTCTTGTTAGAATGTTGTAATTACTTCTAGCTACACGAGAATTTTTTATATCTCCGACTATTACTATGTCTAAACCTTCAATTTTTCCAAACTTTTCATAGATTGTCATAAGGTCTAGTAGACACTGGCTTGGATGTTCTCCAGATCCATCTCCACCTGATACTACAGGAACCTTTAGATTCTCTAGTTGTTTATAGTATTCTCTCTCTGGGTGTCTTATTACTAAAATTTTGCAATCTAACATCTCTAAAGTTTTACACGTATCATAAAGCGTTTCTCCCTTATTAACAGAAGACGTTGCTGCTTCAAAGTTTATTACATTCAATCCTAACTTATGCTGAGCTACTTCGAATGAGTGCTTAGTCCTTGTTGAATTTTCAAAGAATAAATTGGATACGAATAAATCTCTTCTTTCTATTGGATTTGCTCCATTCTTAAGTTCTAAAGCTCTTTCAATTAGCTCGTAAACTTCTTCATTACTTAAGTCCGACATTGCTACTAAATTTTTTACCATTTCTTTTCTCCTTATAAAAAATACGCCTCGTTAGAAATCCTAACAAGGCGTAACAAATCAGAACATACTTATCCCATGTTCTAAAATAATCCCTTGCTAGTCTCTCTGTACTAACTTAAAAAGATTTCATATTAAGTTATTAATAAAATTTGATCTTGGTTATCTACTTCACTTAAATGTACTTTAACATTTTCTTTGCTTGATGTTGGAATATTCTTCCCTACAAAATCAGCTCTTATAGGAAGTTCTCTGTGTCCTCTATCAACTAATATTGCAAGTCTAATAGCCTTTGGTCTCGCCGCGTCCATTATTGCATCTATGGCTGCTCTCACAGTTCTCCCTGTATATAAAACATCATCGACAATGACTACTATTTTATTAGTAAGGTCTATTCCAAAAGATACATTTCTTACAAGTGGATCTACAGAAGATTTTTCTAGGTCATCTCTATAAAATGTTATGTCCAAACTTTCTATAGAAATATCCTTACCAGTAATAGATTGAATCTTCTTCTGTAATCTATTAGCTATGTATTCTCCTCTAGTTTTAATACCAACTAGAACTACACTAGATAAATCATCACCTTTTTCGATTATTTCATAAGAAATACGGTTAATCATTCTAGATATTTGTTCGTGATCAAACAAAATTTTTTCAGTCATATATACTCCTATAAAAAAATGCTCTGACAAAGTCAGAGCAGCAAATTCCATATCAATAAATAAACATAGTTATCCTATGCAAAAATAAAAATAATTTCCTTACTAGCCTCTCTGGACTGTTTAAAAGAATTTTTATATTAAATTATCTAAAGTATAAAGTATTTATTGCTAAATGTCAAACAAATTCCTACTAAAATAATTAATATTTTTTTTACTAAATATTCTGTAAAAAATAACTGTTATAGATAATAAATTAATAGTATACTTTAAAATTAATTTATTACCTATCATCTATAAAGAAAATTTATTTTATACTATTAAAATATACATTCTAATTCTAAATACACTAGTTTTTCTATAAAAAACACCCATTTTTATAGAGAAACTTAGAATGTAAACGTGAAAATATATTTTTTTTATATTTTAAAAAACTTTGTCCCTCTCTTTTTTGGTAACCTTTACATTTCTGTAAATAGTGTCTGAAAACGTTATTTTTTATATTGACAAACCCTTTCATTAGTACTATAATAAGTTTGTCTTTTATTAGTACAATATACAATTTAATAAGGAGGAAAAGACAATGAAAGAAAATAAATTATTTTCTATTCTGCAACGTATCGGTAGATCATTCATGTTACCAGTAGCAGTACTCCCAGTTGCAGGTCTTCTACTTGGGATAGGTGCTTCATTCACTAACCCTACTACTATTAAGTCTTATGGACTTGAAGGGATTTTTGGTGAAGGTACTATCCTAAACATGATCCTAACAGTTATGTCTAACGCTGGAGATGCAATCTTCGGAACTCTACCACTGATTTTTGCAGTTGGGGTAGCTATTGGTATGGCTAAGAGAGAAAAAGAAGTTGCTGCCCTATCAGCTATGATCGCATTCTTCGTAATGCACACAGCAACAAATGCCATGTTAAAAACACACGGTATGATTTTAGCTGATGGAAAAGTAGCTGATCACGTATTAGGTGGAACTATTGGTTCTATCGTTGGTATCCAATCACTTCAAATGGGAGTGTTCGGTGGTATCGTAGTTGGATTAGGAGTTTCTTACCTACACAATAAATACTACCAAATCGAACTTCCAACAGTTCTTTCATTCTTCGGTGGATCTAAATTCATTCCAATCATTTCAACAATCGTTTACGTATTTGTTGGTATTGCAATGTACTACGTATGGCCACCAGTACAAAACGGAATCTACGCATTAGGTGGATTAGTTACTGGATCTGGATATGCAGGAACATTAATCTACGGATTAATCGAAAGATCATTAATTCCATTCGGTCTGCACCACGTATTCTACTTACCATTCTGGCAAACAGGAGTTGGTGGAACTCTACAAGTTGGTGGAGAATTAGTACAAGGTGCTCAAAACATCTTCTTCGCTCAATTAGGAGATCCAAACTGGAACGGAATGTTCACAATTGACCACGCTAGATTCATGGCTGGTAAATTCCCATTCATGATCTTCGGTTTACCTGCAGCTGCTTTAGCAATGTACCACGTAGCTAAACCAGAAAATAAAAAAGTTGTTGGTGGATTATTAGTTTCTGCTGGATTAACAGCTATGTTAACTGGTATTACTGAGCCAATCGAGTTCTCATTCTTATTCGTAGCTCCAGTATTATACATCGTTCACGCTGCATTCGCTGGTATCTCATTCATGATGATGCACATCTTAAACATTCCTATCGGACAAACATTCTCTGGAGGATTAATCGACTTTACTCTATTCGGAATTCTTCAAGGAAATGCAAAAACTAACTGGTTAACAATGATTCCTTTAGGATTAACTTACTCAGTAGTTTACTACTTCGTATTTAGAACATTAATTACAAAATTAAACTTAAAAACTCCTGGTCGTGAAGACGCTGGAGAAGACGTTAAATTACACTCTAAAGCTGACTACCTAGAGAAAAAAGGTGCTACTGCAGCTGCTGCTAAAGATGCAGGAGTTGACGAGCAAACTTTACTAGTAGCTCAAGGTTTAGGTGGATTAGAAAACATCGTTGACGTTGACGCTTGTGCAACAAGATTACGTACAACAGTTAAAGACCCATCACTAGTTGATGAAGCAGTCCTAAAACAATCAGGATCTTTAGGATTAGTTAAAGCTGGTAAAGGTGTTCAAGTTATCTACGGACCACGAGTTTCAATCGTTAAGTCTAAATTAGAAGAATACTGGCACAACAACCACTAATAAAAAAAGAACTTGCTTTAATTAGCAAGTTCTTTTTTTATCTAGTTACTAAGATTTTTAACTTAGTTAACTGACTATCTATTTTAGAAAAGATAATTCTATATTCTATTTCAAATTGTATAAATTTGCTCTTTTCTTTTACATCTACACCTATTAATTTAGTGTGTAAATCCATAAGACCATAAGGTGTTTTATATTGGCTGACTGTTACTTCTTTTCCAATATTTAAAGGAGAGCTAGCTCTATTGATTACTACCTTTTCCCCGTTTTTCTCAAGTCTTATATCACAAGCCTCTGAATTTTTATCTTTATAAGTAATTTGGTAATAATTTTCTTCTTCTAAAAAATTACCTTCATTTTTTTCAAATAATAATTTCTTATTATCAACATAAGTTGTTACTTGAATATTCATACTAACTCCTTATTAATCTACTGAATATATTTTTCTAACTCTTCCTCAAGTTCTAACCACTTCATATTCAACTCTTCTAACTTGTCATTATTTTCTTGAAGTTCTTGGTTATATTCTTGACTCTTAACTGCATCAGTATAAACTTCTTCTTTTACAAGTTCGTCATTTATTGACGCAATATGAGCTTCAACTTGCTCTATTTCTTCTACTAGAGCATCTCTCTCACGCTCTAATTTTCTTACAAGTTTCTTTTCTTCTTTTCCTAAAGCATAGTTATTCTTTTCTTTTACAATTTCTACCTTAGTTTCTTTTTCTGCTATTTCCTGAGCAATTCTCTCCTGCTCTTTCTTTTCAACATAGTAATCAAAGTTACCTAAGTATAGACTAAACTTATCTTCGTCTATAAAGATTACTTTATTAGCAATCTTATTGATAAAGTATCTATCGTGGCTGACAAAGACAAGAGTTCCTTCGTAGTTTTCTAAAGCTGCTTCTAAGACTTGTTTACTAGCTATATCAAGGTGGTTGGTAGGCTCATCAAGAATTAATAAATTATTCTTTTCTAGCATTAATTTTGCTAGTTGCAACCTTGCTTTCTCTCCCCCAGATAAGTCCCTAACAATTTTAAGCACATCTTCTCCTGGGAATAAGAATCGACCTAAGACGCTACGTACATCAGCTTCCTTCATATTTGGATATTCATCCCACAATTCTTGTAGAACCGTTTTTACTGATTCAAATTCAGCTTGTTTTTGGTCATAGTAACCTAGTGAAACTTTAGATCCATAGGCTACATCACCAGAGATAGCTTCTGCTCTTTTGGCTACTGCTTTTATAAGAGTAGATTTACCAATACCGTTTCTTCCAACAATGGCAATTCTATCTCCTTTGTAGACATCAAAGTTATAAGTAGGCCCTATTTGATTTTTATCGTACCCTACTTTGAAATCAGAAATTCTTAAAACATCTCTTCCTGATTGTTCATTAATAGTAAATTCTATATTAGCAGTCTTGTCATCCTTACGTGGATTATCTATTCTTTCAATTTTATCAAGAATTTTTTGTCTAGACTTGGCCATTCCTGATGTAGATGCCCTAGCAATATTTTTTTGAACAAACTCTTCTAATTTTTTAATATCTTTTTGCTGACTAATGTATTCTTTAAGATGTTTTTCATAGTCTTCTTCGTACTGAGTAAGAAACTTAGAATAATTCCCTACATACTTCTTACAGCGACCAAATTCCACATTATAAACAACATTTACAATCTTATCTAAGAAGTAACGGTCGTGACTGACTATTACAACAGCTCCTGAATAGGCATTTAGATAATTCTCAAGCCAAGCTACATTTTCCATATCAAGGTGGTTGGTCGGCTCATCAAGGATTAGAATATCTGGTTCACTAAGTAATAACTTAGCCATAGAAATACGTGTCTTCTGTCCACCAGAAAAGTTAGAAATTGATTTACTTAAATCTTCTTCTGTAAAATCTAAACCAAATAATACTGATTTAATCTTTGATTTGTAGTGGTAGTCCTTGTGAGTTAATACCCTATTTTGAAGTGCATCATATCTATTTAAAAGACCAGAGTCTGCTTCTAAATTTTCTGTAGTTAACTGACCTGCTAATTCTTCTAAATCTTTTTCTAATTTTATAATTTCTGTAAAGCAAGAAAGCATCTCTTCATATACAGTTTTATCTTCTTTTATAATAAATTCCTGAGATAAGTAACCTATTGTCGCATTTTTCGATACTATTCTCTCTCCTGAGTCGTATGAAGTCATTCCAGCTATAACTTTAAGCAAGGTAGATTTACCAGCACCATTACGCCCAACAATAGCAATCTTGTCTTTTTCATTAACTTCTAGTTTAACATTAGAGAATACTTCTGTAACGACAAAATATTTACTTATATTATTTAATTGAAGTAACATAACTACTCCTTTCATTATTTTATTTTCAATAACAAACATTATAAATTATATCAAAAAATGACTTATATTAACAGTAATCAAAAACAAAAAAGCCCCACCACTTTACAGTGATGAGGCATTAATCTAAAAGAGGGAATTCTTTAGATTTTATAACTTGAAAATATAAATTAATTTATTAAAAAATTAGAATTTACGTTTTCTAGCCGCTTCAGATTTTTTCTTACGGCGAACACTTGGTTTTTCGTAGAATTCACGTTTACGTACTTCTTGGATAGTACCGTTTTTAGAAACAGCACGTTTGAAACGACGTAACGCGTCCTCTAGAGTTTCGTTTTTACGAACTACAGTTTTTGACATTGGATTTCCCTCCCTCCGATTTAAAAAAGTCTAAATTTAAGTTAAACTGTCTATTGAACAGTTACTAATCTATTTTATATTATTTTTAGGGTAATGTCAATAAGTAACATATCCTAATTGTTAAATTTATTTATTATCCTATGTGATATCCTCCGCCTGATATTAGTATTTGATGATATGGAAAATATTCTGTTGAAGGTTTTCCAAATTTAAAGAAATACCTGTTATTTAAATCATCTGTTTTTCCTTCACCATCTAAATCTGGTCCTGTCTTTTCACCAGTATTAAATTCTATAAAATTTGTTACAACTTTTTGGTTAGTATCATTTTTAGCTTTATAAAAAACTTTAATTTCAGCATTTGTGAATGCTTTTTTTTCATCTTCCTTTTCTCTATATAATGAATCATATAATCCAACAGTAATTGAAGTAATTTCCACAGAATCTCTCTCTTCTTTTTTCAATTCATCTAATAGAATATCTTTGTTTTCTTCTTGATTCCATATTTCAACTAACTCTTTATCATTGGTATAAATAGGATTAAAAGATGCCCCAAATATCCCATTATCATCTTTAGGTCTATCCCAATATAGATAAAATTTACTATCTTCTTCACTTCCAAACCCTTTGAAACTTTCCTTGTATACATCATATTTTTTCAAAATTATTTCTTTTCCTTTTGTAAAATCTTTATGAATTTTCGTAAACATAATATCCTTACCTTCTTCTGTTTTTTCCCCAGATGAATTTTTAGATATATTTATATTGTCAAATTTATTTCCATTTTTATCTCCATACCACTGTAATGATATTTGTGGTTCTTTATCTCCCAAATAATTTACTGAAGCATTACCACCAAAGAACTTTCCATCTTTATTATATACAAACTTATGTGATTCATAATTACTAAATATCTTTTCAGAGGATGGCGATCCATCACCTTTTGAAATTTCAGTGTATACTACTGCAGTCCCTTGATACTGTTCAGTAAATTTTTTTAAATTATCTATATTAGAATAATATTCTAGTTTATTAAAAAAGTCTTTTTCAGTATTCTTATCATAGTCGGAACCACCACTACTCTGTATACTTGTCTCCGTATTTTTTTTCACATCAGCGATAGACTTACTTTTAGGTACTTCTTCCTCTACACTACATGCCGTTAATACTATCGATGTTGACATTAAAACTGTTAATAATTTTTTATTTATATTTTTCATTATTTTCTCCTTTTGAATATGTTATATACAAATCTGTTCTTTATTCGAACTAAAATTGTATCATTCGCCTAAAATTATAACATAAAATAGGCAAATTTGTCTATTTTATTTGTAAATAAAACAAAATAACACTATTTCTTTTTTATAAATAAACTTATTCTATAGATATACTAACTTAAGGAGAATTTTATGACTTTAGGAGAAAATATTTCTAGAAAATTATATGAATTAAGAAGTAAACAAGGTCTTTCTCAAGAGAAACTTGCAGCTAAAGCAGATATGGAAACAACTTCATATTCTAGAATTGAGCGTGGTGCTAACACCAATATCCGATTAGAAACACTTGATAGAATAATTAAAGCATTAGATGTATCATATCCTGACTTCTTCACATTCTCTGATTCTGAGGTTCCTATGGAGCGTATCATAGCAAAACTTTCTTTATTAGAAAAAAATGACCCTGTATTTAAAATTTTTGAAGATATATTAGACTGGAAACAAAAAAACTAGTAGACAAATTTGTCTACTAGTTTTTTTTAAAATTCCTTACCACCTGTCACTTTTATATCATCTTTTTCATAATATTCTATAATTGTTTCCAAGCAGGATATTATACCTTTTTTCATATCATCAAATTTCATTGAGGGTAGATCTTTATCTTGAACCTGTTCTGGTAAGAATGGTATATGAATAAATCCTGCTTTTGTGTAAGGATAATTTTTATCTACATAATACAAGACTTGATACATTATGTGATTACAGACAAAAGTTCCTGCTGTATTCGATACTTCTGCCCTTATACCTAACTCCTTCATATTTTCTACCATGGCTTTGATTGGTAAAGTAGAAAAATATGCTGACTTCCCATCTTCTCTTATTACATCATCTAATGGCTTATTTCCTCCATTATCAGCTATTCTTGCGTCGTCTATATTTATAGCTATACGTTCTGGTGTTATCCCTGCTCTACCACCAGCTTGACCAATACATACTACAACATCAGGTTTAAATTTATCTATTTCTTTAAATAATACTTCTGCCGACTTTCCAAAAACAGTTGGCAGTTGTATCCCTTTTATACTTACTCCCTTTACTTTTTCTGGCAATGATTTTACTACTTCCCAAGAAGGATTAATTTTTTCACCACCAAAAGGGTCAAATCCTGTTACTAATATTTTCATAATTATTCCACCTTATACTTGTCTGTAAACATATTAATTAATTTGTAGAAAATAAGATTCACTAGGACTAACACACCTAGTGCTACAAATGATATATTTTCTAAAAATAAAGCTTTAGCAATTAAATATGCTGATACTAAACTTACTGCGTAAATATATAAGTTTGTTTGGTCTAATTTTTTCCTATATATGATCAGCTCTAGACTTCTCTCTAGAAGATGATTTATCACTCCAGCTACAAGTAAGAAAATAATAATGTCTTTAATCTCTAATTTATCAATAAAATATACTACTAAAATATTAAAAATAAACTTCGGTAATGACGTTAATATAAGTAATACTATCCCCATAGTTCCTTCTCCCATTTTCTTTTTATTATATCACTTTCAAGTTTACCGATACAAAAGATAAGGTTTTCATTTTTAAAAGATTTTGATAAAATATAAGTGAAATTTATTATTAGGAGATGATTTTATGTATTTTTCTAGCGACCTAGAATTTATACCCGCATTCTATCATGCTTATTATTCTACTTATAATGAAGAAATAAAAAATAAACTACTTGATGAAATTTATCAAGAATATATGAATTCTGATTTTACTGATATAGAAGTTGACCAAATTTTCTATGAATTAAAATCTAATAAATTTAATTATGAAGTAGACTATGATTTTTGTAATTTATACAAGGGGGGTGTCTTTTCTATTCAAGAATTGCTAAACAAAAAAATTAAGATTCATCACTTGGAAAAATCTAATCAACTAGAAAAAATAAATCCTATACAAAATAATAAGTGCCTAATGTGTTCTTCTGATAATCTCTATACCTACTCTGCTTCATTTGATAAGGTTACTTACTGTGAGGATTGTATAGAATTTGGTATTTGTAAATCAACACAACCAAAATTCTTAATCATACCTAAACAAACAGTGCCTTGTTCATTCACAAAACCAAGTGTTATTTTGTCTGACCAGCAAAAACTTGCATCTGATTTTCTATTAAATAATTCTAAAGAGAATAAATCTTCTCTTGTTTGGGCTGTCTGCGGTGCTGGAAAAACAGAGATAATCTATGATTTGATAGCTACTTATCTAAAAGAAAATAAAAATATCTGTCTAGCTATTCCTAGAAAAGATGTTGTAAAAGAACTTGCGATTAGAATAAAAAAAGATTTTTCTATGGAAATGAATATCTTGCACGGAGATGAGAAGACACTACTAGGCAACAATTTATATATCATGACCTGCCACCAGTTATTTCATTATTATAAATTTTTTGACCTTATTATTGTTGATGAAGTAGATGCCTTTCCCTACAATGGAAATGATGTTCTGGAATATGGTATGAAAAAGGCACTTAAAGATTCATCTCCCCTAGTCTTTTTATCAGCAACACCATCAGATAAAATTAAAAAATCAGTTGATGATATATATAAACTACCTATCCGTTATCATAGAAACTTACTTCCTTTGCCTAGAATAAGTATTAATAAAAATTTTTCTAAAAATATTTTCTCTACTAATATCTTGAAAGAATTAGATTTACTTATAAAAGAATCTCTTGATAAAAATAGAAGATTACTTATATTTGTACCTACTATCGAAATAGGAGAAAAATTAGCAAAGTCCACTTCTTATAAATTTGTATCCAGCAAAACTCTTGATAGAAATGACCTAGTTGAAAATTTTAGAAACAGAGATTTTGATGTACTAATAACTACAACAATACTAGAACGTGGCGTTACATTTGACTACCTAGATATTATTGTATTCCATGCAGAACATCAAACATTTTCAAAAGAAGCCTTGATACAAATAGCTGGTCGTGTTGGTAGGAAAGACTATGATCCTAGTGGCTCAATTATTTTCTTTGGTGGCGAGAAGAATAAAAATATGAAATCTGCCATAAGAGAAATAGACTATATGAATGAATTAGCAATTTATAGAAAGTTGGTGAAATAAGTGAAATGTTCATTTTGTAATAAGGAAATAAACTCTACACTAAGTTTTCGTAATCTTTTTTCATCAAAAAGTGAAGAATACTGCAAAAATTGTAAAGAAGAACTATCTTTAAAATTTTCTAAACATAGGGACTTTGACCTATTATATTTTGCAGACTATCCTTTTCTAAGAGATACCATCTATTCTATTAAATATTTTGGCCATGTAAAAGAAGCAGAAAAATTTCTACCTGCTTTTAATGATTTCTTTAAAGAAAATAAGTTTGACCTAGTATTGATTGCTCCAACAAACAAAACTAGAGAAGTTATCCGCGGATTTAATCATATTAAAGTTATTGCTGATTTATGCAAAATAAATTATAAAGATATATTTATAGAACCCTATAGACTAAAACAATCAAAATTAAATAATCAAAGAAAGTTGCATAACTTTTCGATAAAAGCAGAATTTGAACATTCACTTAATTCTGCTCGTTCAGTTCTTATAATAGATGATATTTTTACATCAGGTAAAACAATGGAAGCCTTAGCACAAGCACTATTATCAATAAATAATAATCTAAAAATTACCTTTTTATGCCTAGCAAAAACATAAAATGTAAAACCTTTTCAAAAGTTATTGACAAATGAAACTAACAGGAGTACAATATAAGTAACAAAAATAAAACGGATTCATAAATCCGATGAGTATTAAATTATACTCATGAAAGGGGAGCTTAACATGCTAAAATACCACGTAAGAGGAGAAAACATCGAGATTACTCCAGCAATCAGAGAATACATCGAAAACAAGGTTGCTAAGTTAGAAAGATACTTCTCTAATGAGTTAGAGGCTAATGTTTATGCTAATGCTAAGGTACGTAGAAATGGGGAACAAAAAATTGAAATTACTGTCCCATTAAAAGGTGTAACTCTTCGTGCTGAAGAAGTTAATACTGATTTATATGCAGCTGTTGACCTAACAGTTGATAAACTAGAAAGACAATTAAGAAAACACAAAACACGCATCAATAGACGTGGGCGTGAAAAAGGAATTGTTGCTAACGACCTACTAACTAGTGAAGTTGAAGCATTTGAAGAAGAAACACATGAGTTTGTAAAAGTTAAAAAAATTCCAGCAAACTTAATGTCTAAAGATGAAGCTATTTTACAAATGGAATTACTAGGACACGATTTCTTCGCATTCCTAGATGAAGCGACAAATGAATTTTCTGTAATTTACAAACGTAAAGATGGGCAATACGGAGCCCTTGAATTAGAAAAATAATTTAAAAATTCGCAAATCCTTTTGAATACATAAATATACGCAAAAAAAGATTAGGATTAAAATTCCTAATCTTTTTCTTATAATAAAAGCACCGTAATATTACGGTGCTTTTTTCTATATTCTCTTAACTAATTCACTTGTTAAAATTGATGAATTTTTAGCAGCTATTCCTAAGAATTCGTCGAAAGTAATTCTAGAACCTTCTTCAGCTTTATCACTTACTGAACGGCAAATGATAAACTTGACACCGAAGTTATGGCATGTTTGCGCTATTGCTGCTGCTTCCATATCTACTGCTAATAATGTTGGGAACTTTTCTAAAATTCCTTTTTTAAGTTCTTTATTAGAAATAAATGAATCTGACGTTCCTAATAATCCAAAGTGAATCTTATATTCACCTAAATCAAAATCAGATGAATTATCTAAAATTGTTTGGATTAAATCTTTATCACTTTCATATTTAGCAGGCATTTGTGGGACTTGACCTAGTTCGTAACCAAAGTAAGTTGCATCTACATCAAAATGAGTAACTTGTGTACCTACGATTAAATCTCCTATTTCTAGGTCTTTATCTAGAGCTCCACAAGAACCAATATTAATTACATAATCCACAGAGTAGTTATCTAATAATAAAGATGTAGCTATTGCTGCATTTACTTTACCAGGTTTACATAGCATAAGAACTATATCCTTATCTAAGTAAGTTCCTACATAAAAATCAACGTGAGCTTTTTTTTCTACTCTCAAGTCTTTTATTTGAGATTTTATGATGGCTACCTCTTCAGGCATTGCTCCTATAAGTGCTATCATAATTATTGAACCTTAACTATTTTGATGTCCATTGAAGCTTCTGGTCCAGTAGGTAAAGAAATTTTTACTGTATCCCCTACTTTTCTTCCTAATAAAGCTTGTCCGATTGGTGATTCGTTAGAAATCATTGCTTCTAGTGGGTTTGCTTCTGCAACCCCTACAATTTTATAACTTTCTTCTGCACCTTTTGGTAATTCTACAAATGTTACAGTGTGTCCTAAACGGATTGTGTTAGATCCTGCTTCGATTGTAATAATTTTTGCAAAACGAATTTGTTGCTCTAATTCAAGAATTTTTTGTTCAATCTCTCCTTGAGCATCTTTTGCAGCGTGGTACTCAGCATTCTCAGATAAATCCCCGAATGAACGAGCAACTTTAATCTCTTCTACGATTTCTGGACGTCTTACTGTTTTTAAATAATCTAATTCTGCTACTAACTTATCATAACCTTCTTGGGTCATTTGAAATTCTAATTTTTCTTCTGCCATTGTTTTATCCTCTTTCTTTTTAGTATTATAATTATAAACTTTTTTCTATTATTTTTCTAGTATTGATTTGATTTTTGTAAGTAATATATCTACTGCAATATCATTGTATCCACCATCTGGAATTACTATGTCTGCATATTGACGTGTTGGTTGAATGTATTGCTCGTGCATTGGTCTAACTGATGTTAAGTATTGACTAATTACCGACTCAACGCTACGACCACGTTCTTTCATATCACGTAATAGTCTTCTAAGGATTCTAATATCACTTGGTGTATCAACAAAAATTTTAATATCTAGTTGATCTCTTAATGTCTTAGAGTAAAGCCCAAATAATCCTTCTAAAATTATTATCCCCTTAGCTTCTTGATGCTTAGTTTCGCTAGATCTAGTGTGATTTACATAATCATAAATAGGCATATCTACTGACTTTCCTTCAATAAGTTCTTGTAGATGGTGAGCTAATAAATCATTATCAAATGCATCTGGATGATCATAGTTAGTTCTTACTCTCTCTTCCATCGTTAAATGATCTTGATTTTTGTAGTAGTAATCTTGCTCAATTAAGACTACCTTATCTTCATTTAGTTCCTCAATAATCTTCTTTGTAACAGTTGTTTTTCCACTTCCACTTCCACCAACTATTCCAATAACTAAAGGTTTTTTCATTTTAAACTCCTCTTGAAATTCTAATCTCTTAATTTTTTATCGTAATGTGACTTTCCTGGGTCTGCATATGAGTCCAGAAAATAATTTCCCTCTACATAAACAGGGTTACTTTCCATTAATAAAATATTTTTCATTCTATAATAATCACTATGTCTATCATGCAGCCCCCATGTTGTTTCTACTAAAAATAATTCTCCGGCTCTTTCTTTATAATCGATAGAAAAGGGTTGGAAGAAGAGCATACAAAAAGCATAATAGCCAACTCCTATGACCCAATATATAAGTAAAAACAAACCATAGGAAAGATAGCCTATCCAATTTCTCTCCACTTTTTTTGATAGATGTATAAGTGGTAATAAATATAAAGCTACTAAAAATATTACGTTCAAAGTATCTGTATATTCAGGTCTTATTACTATACTTGGTGTAAAAAACAAACAGTACAAAGCTATTAGTAATCTTGTCGTAAAAGCAAAGAAAAATATTATTTTAGTTATTTTATAAACTTTATCTAAAATTTTCTCTACCATAATCTATTTCCTTATAGTAACTGCTACCCCATCACCAAATGGTAAGATACTTGTTGAGTACTTAGGGTGAGCCATAAGCCACTGGTTGTACTCATCAATTTTTCTAGCAAGTTGTCTTAAATCTTTACTCTTTTCTATTATGCTCGGATCTGCAACCATTCCTTTGAAAAGAACATTGTCCGTTATGACAAGTACATCATCTGCAAAGTACGGTTCATAAAGTTCAAAAAACTTCCTACTTTGACTCTTAGCTCCATCTATAAATACTACATCATAAGGAGCATTTTTTACTACTTCATCGTGAAGTACTAAGGCATCACCCTTAACCATAGTTATTTTATCTTCAAGTCCTCTTAATTTTATATTTTTTTCTGCTTGTTCTTGCATTACTTCACTACGCTCGATAGTAGTTACATTTGCCCCTACTTCTTCGCAAAGTCTAATTGATGAATAAGCAATTGCTGTTCCTATTTCTAAAATATTCTTAGCTTTCTTTATTTTAAATAATTGTATAAGATAAGATATTCCTATTTTATCTATAATAGGAACTTTATTTTCTACTGCATAAGCTTCTAATTCTTTAAAAAACTCTTCACTATCCGGTAATAAATTTTCTACATACAGACTATCTTTAGATTCTATCGCAACCATAATACTCCTTACCAATTAAAAATTTATAAACTTTACAATCATATTATTTTACCATATTTTTTTATAAAAATAAAACTAAAGCTGATAAAATCTTGACTTTAATCTAATTCATAATTTACAATAAAGGTAGGAAAATAAAGGAGAAATAATCTTATGAAACAGTTATTTAAAAATTTATTTATTGGTTTTATTGCATTTTGGATTTATGCCTTTATAGCTGGTGGAATTTCTGATCTACAAGGATATGAAGAAGCAACTGATGTTTCACTTTTTGTGGCTCTTATTTTAGCAATTTTAACACCTTTTGTAACAACTTTCTTCTCACAATATAATTATGCAATGTCTATGAAACATAGTATCGCTGCAAAATTATCTGATATCAAAACAGTGGAAGAACGTTCTGCTACCTTACTTGAAAAATTTGACAGAGCAATTAGAGAAGCTAGAGAACACGAATTAAAAATGCATACTAAATCTGTAAAAACAAAATCAAATTCTTCAGATTCAGCTGACACTAAAATTTCAGAAGAACAGTTGGGTAACAAATTTCTAGATAAAGATTCAAGTATTCTTGAACACACTAAAAAATCTTCTGTTAATGATACTCTTAAGGAAATCGAGTATTCAAATTGGAAACCAAGTACAGAAGAACAAGCAAAACTTCTTGATGAAATTAGAAAATGTACCGCCGATGTTGCCAATTTTAAAATTTCTCATAATGAATATGTTTCTGCTTATAATATGACTATTTATAAAATGCCTTTAGGATTATTAAGAAATGCTCTAGGTTTGAAAGAAGAAAAAGTTTTATAATAAATTTAAAAGGACAGTATTCTAGTAACATAGAATATTGTCCTTTTTATTATTCAAGTTAATTAATTTTTTTCTTTATTATTTGGAAGATTATTATTGCTATTGCTGATGCTCCAACTAAAGTAAGACCTGTAGATATAAATACATCACCCATTCCCACTAATGGTGATACAATACCTGCAAATAAGAATGGGAAAAATCCTAAGATTGCTGATGCTGTACCTGAGTATCTTCTCTCTACTGCCATTGCTGCTGCCGATATGGCCGGGAACATTATTCCCATAGAAATCATTAATGTAAAGTAGAAAATTTCTACTACTAATACATTGGCTTTAATATACAAAGTGATAGCTATAAATAAGCTTGATAATAATAATCCTGATAAAGCTGTAAGTATAGCTTTCTTATTAGATAAGTATGATGATATTTTTGCCCCTATCATAATACCAAAACCGTTTGCTGCAAAGATTAAAGAATATACAAAACTTGATACACCATATCCTGTTTGTAGAATAAATGGCGATGAAGAAATATATCCAAACATAGTTCCAAAAGCAAATGATTGAATAAATACTAATGCCATAAATAATTTATTTTTAAAAATTAAAAATATATTTGAATATGCTTCTAGTAATGATCCTTTAACTCGTTTTTCTTCGACTAAACTTTCATTAAATTTTTGAAGTACGATTAATAAGATAATTCCTATTATTGCTAAAGTTACGAATACTCCCTTCCAACTTACAAATTGTAATAAAAGGGCTCCGAATACTGGCGAGATAATTGGAGCTAGTCCATTAACTGCCATAAGTAATCCAAAGAATGAACGCAACTCATTACCTTCATAACTATCAGTAGCAACCGCTCTTGAGATTACCACTGCTCCTGCTGATGATAAACCTTGAATAAGTCTTAAGAAAATCATTGCATAGATATTAGGTACAATAATCATAAGTACCGTACTAATTAAATATATTATCAAAGAAACTAATAATGGTTTTTTTCTACCATACTTGTCACTTATAGGTCCTACCACTAGTTGTCCTAATGCTAGTCCCATCATTGATGTTGTTAATGTTAATTGCACTACTGATGCACTTGTTCCAAAATATTCTGTCATATATGGTAATGCTGGTAAGTATAAATCCGTAACGAATGGTCCAAATGCAGACAGAGTTCCTAAAAACAAGACTAAAAATAATTTACTATTGTTTGTTTTTGTCATTAATTACCTCCTAAAAATTTTTAATAACAATTAGTATAGCACATATTATTTTTTCATGTAAGCAAAATACTAATTTTCTTTTAAAATTATAAGTTAGTTTATAATACCTATAAACCTTGTTATGTTGGCTTTTACACCTTTTAATAAAACCGTTTATTAAAATTTAATTGTATTCACAAAAAACATCGCAGAATATTACTGCGATGTTCTTTACATATACACATTTATATTTTCTTATTTTTTCTGGGGATTTTTTATATTTTAATAATCAATTCTTGATGATAAAACTTTTCCTGTTTTTGCATCTACTTTTAATTTGTAATCAGTATAACCTACTTGAGCTTCTACTTCGTAAATATATTGACCTACATAATCATCAGATAGTTCAATACTCTCTACCCACGCTGAGTTTCCTAATTTTTTTATAACAATCTCTTTAACTTCTGCTCTTGTTTTTAATTTTTCTTGTGTTGTTTTTTGAGCATAAGTATACTTAACTTGTTCTTCATATCTGTCTTCTGCATCATCGTCATAAGCTGACGCTACTCCGCCACCTACTAAAGATAACGTTACTAAACCGACTGTTGATAATGCTACTACTTTTTTAATATTATTTTTAATTGCCTTTTTCATTTTTATTCTCTTCTTCACACACATATATATTTATTATTTTAAGATTAGTTGTCTACTCTTGATGTTAGTACTTTTCCTGTTTTTGCATCAATCGTTAATTTATATTCAATAAAGTTTACATCTGCATCTACTTTATAGATGTATTCTTTAGATTGGTTATTACCATTATTTGAACTATCAGATGGAAGTGTTATGTAATCTCTGTCATCTCCATCATTGTCATCATCATATCTATCTTCATTGTAATATCTTACACCGGCTTGATCTGTTGCATAAGTATCAAATAATTCTATTTTTTCAAATCTGATAGAATTTAAATCTTTTCCTATTGATTCAGCTACAATCTTTTTAATTTCATCTTGGTTTTTTAACGTTATATTTTCACTTTTAGCTTGGTTTATTAATAAGTTTACTTGTTCTGCTCTTGCTTTATCTTCAAATATGTCATCTGCATACGCCGAACTTCCACCTACTAAGCTTAGTGATACTAAAGTTACAGCTGATACTTTTGCTAATCTCTTTAAGTTAATTTCTTCTAATTTTCTCATTAAAATTTTTACTGATTTATTCATTGTTTATTCCTCTTTTATTTTATGTTCTTTTTTGTTTGTTTTATATATTATTTTTAGCATCTCTTCCTGAGATATTTATATTATATGATTCTTTTATGAATCTAAGATGAATGTTTTATTAATTTTTAATTTTTTTCTTTTCTTTTATTTCTACTATTTGAGTTTGTCCCTCTTGTATAACCTTTACATCGTCATACATTTTGTTAGCGAGAGCTGAACCACCGCTCAATAGTATCAATGATAAGATACTATTTGTTGTTAACCTGGTTATTTTTTTCTTATCTATATTTTTTAAATTCTCCATTGTTTTCTCCTATATTTCTAATTTCTTATAGTATAGTAGCATTTTAAAATTTAAAATGTAGTATTAAAAGTTATCTACTCTTGATGATAAAACTTTTCCTGTTTTTGCATCAATTGTTAAATCATATTTCATAAATTTTTCTCTTGCTTCTACTTGGTAAACATAGTCTTGCGTGCCAGTAGTTATAACTTGGTTATTAAAATTATAGTTTCTTTCGAATCTGTCATCTTCATCAAAATCGAATCTATCATCTAAATCACGCTCATATCTATCTCCATATCCACCGGCTACTTGTCCATTGTATAATTCTACTTCTTGGAACCAAATCGAACCTTGGTCTTTTCCAATTGTTTGAGCAACAATATTTTTGATTTCATCTGGAGTTTTTAGAGTAATATTTTCTCCTTGTGCTTGTTTAAGTATTAAATTAGTTTGTGCTTCTGCTGTTTGTCTGTCTAATCTATAATCTACATAAGTGTAAGCAGCTGCTACTCCACCACCTACTAAAGATACTGTTACTAAACCTACTATTGACCACTTAGTAATTTTTTTTATATTTCCTTTTGCCCATACTAGTGTATGCTCCCCAGCTTGTTTTCCTAAGCTTACTACTTCTTTTAATGTGTCTTTCATTTATTTTATCTCCTTGTTCTTATCTTACTATTATTATATTTTGTCTAAATGAATTTAAAATGAATATTATTATTTGTTTTTTATTTTTTTGTTTTTTGGATTGAATTTTTCATCTCTCACCTGAGATACTTATATTATATGTAAGTTAAATGAATAGAAAATGAATAATCTTATTAATTTTAAAAATAAAAAAGAGTAGCTTTTATACTACTCTTGTACCTTGAAAACTATATCCATTATAGTTCCTTTTGGATTATTATCTTTTATTGTAATACTTCCATTATGTAATTCTGCAATTTTTTTAGAGATCGATAAACCTAATCCTGATGATTGGTTTTCAGTTCTAGTTCTAGATTGGTCAACCTTGTAGAATCTTTCCCATACTTTTTCTTTATATTCATCTGGAATTCCAGGTCCATCGTCAATTACAGATATTCTAATATTTGAATTTTCTTTAGATAAGTTTATCTTAATGTTTTCATCAGCAAATTTTATTGCATTCAATAATATATTATCTATTAATCTATGCATTAGATCGTGATTTGCATTTAGTTTTATATCTTGTCCTAAGTCAGTATTTAACTTCAAGTTATTTTTCTCTATTAAACTTGTATAATCTTTAGCTATGTTTGTTAACATCTCTGATAAGTTGACTTCTTCTTTTTCTACACTAGACTTGGTATCTAATCTTGAAATTTCCAAAATTTGATTTATCATATCTGTCATTCTCTTAGACTGACGATCGATTACTTCTAGTGATTGTTTCGATTCTTCTAAACTATCTGCATATTTACTTGCATACTCCGCTTCTGCTCTAATCACTGAAACAGGTGTTCTAAGTTCATGAGAAACATCTGATGAAAATCTCTTTTCTCTTTCTGATGAAGTTTCCAAACTTATAAGCATATTGTTAAAAGTTTTTGCTAGTACTTCTACTTCATCTTTTGTATTTGGAATAGCTATTCTTTTAGATAAATCAGACGATCTAGAAATTTCATCTGCTGTATCAGTCATACTTCTTATCGGAGATAAGGATTTTTTTAAAATCAAATAACCGACATAAATTACTAGAAATAGAACAAAGGGGCTTATTATCATTAGTAAAATAGGGAAATAATAAAGCACTTCTTTTATTTTCGATACTTCTGTAACTCCACGTAAGAATTTATCATCTTCTCCAGGTATTTGAACATCATAGTAGTAAAATACTCTTTCTCCTACTTCTATTTCTGATACTTGATTGTTAGAATTTTGGATATTATTTGGAAACCCTCTTGGTAACATTCCTTTTATTTGCCCAGTTTCCAAATCATATTCAGCATAATGAACTCCTTCTTCAAATGCATCCCTTGAATCCTCTATGTCATAGTAAACTCTACTATTTACATTTTCTACTAGAGATTTTTTACTAACGCTGTCAGAAAATTCATCTATAGCGAAAAATGATCCCCCTACTATAAAAGCCAAAAGAAGGGCTATAAAAGTACCATACCATACAGACACCTTCAAACTTAAGGGAATATTTATAGAAAACTTACTCTTCTTTAGCAACATATCCAAGCCCCCTCTTCGTATGAATTAATGGCTTAGATTCTCCAACATCTATTTTTTTTCTAATATTTTTAATAAGTACATCTATTATATTAGAAGCTCCATCGTATTCATAATCCCAAACTCCACTAAGTATTTGATCCCTGCTCAATACTTTACCTTGATTATGAAGTAAATATTCTAATAGTTCATATTCTTTTCCTGTAAGATCTATGTTCTTTCCTGATCTTGTTACTGATTTTTTTGCTGTGTCTAATACCAAATCACCTAATTTTAATTCACTAGATGATGAACCGTATGATCTTCTTATCAATGCTCTTATCCTAGCAACTAACTCTTCAAATTCAAAAGGTTTTACCACATAATCGTCAGCACCATAATCAAGTCCACTTATTTTATCATCTAAACTATCTTTAGCTGTTAACATTATTACTGGCGTTGAATTTTTTTCTTCTCTTAATTTTTTCAAGAATGTTATACCATCCATTACTGGCATCATTATATCTGTTATTATTAAGTCATAATCTGATAATGCTATGAAGTCTAGTGCTTCTTCTCCATTGAAGGCAGAATCCACAGAAAAATTATTCTTCTTTAGATATCTCACTATTATATTATTTAAATCTAATTCATCTTCTACTAATAAAATTTTCATAAGAATTCTCCTTATTATTTATTAAATAAATTATAACACAGAAGTATGAATATTAAATGAATAAAGATGATACAAGTTATTCCTTGTATCATCTTTAAGTTTATATTTGATCTGCTATTTCTGATAGTAATTTATATGAATATTGTTGCGCTTCTTTGTCATAAATCATAGAATTTGCCATTAATTCATCAAATTGTAAATCTTCTTGTAATTCTTTTAATTTAACTAAAGCCGACTCTTTAGTTCCTATTACAGATCCCGCTAGCATACCTGTAACTATTTCTTTTTCTCTGTAAATAAAGTTTTCGTTTGTAAATGCTATTGGACCAAAGTGTGGTACTTTTTCTGCTGCTATATAATTTTTCCATACTTCTTCTTCAGAATTCATAGGTGGTAATAATCCTTTTCTCTGCGAAGTTACTAGATTTAAGAATGATTGTAACTGTGTTGTTGCTAAGCGTTTAGCTTCTTTTACAGTATCAGCTAAAATAATGTTATAACATAAGATAAAGTAAGGTTTATCTAGATATTTTGATGGCTTAAAGTTATTTCTATAAATGTATGATGCCTGTAGCATTTCTTTAGGTGAAAAATGCGCTGCAAAGGCATACGGTAGTCCCATTTCGGAAGCTAAGAATGCACTATCAGTACTCGAACCTAGGATATAGAAAGGAATATCAGCTCCTTCTCCAGGGTAGGCGTGAACTTCAGCTGTTCCTTCGAAGTAGGATCTTAGTTCTGCAATATCTTCTTCAAAATTTGGATAAGTAATTTCTTTTTTTCTAATAGCCTTAGCTGTTTTTAAGTCTGTACCTGGAGCTCTACCTAATCCTAAGTCAACACGACCTGGATGAAGTACGTCTAGTGTTCCATACTGTTCTGCGATTAAGTAAGGACTATGGTTAGGTAACATTACTCCACCCGAACCTACTCTTATTTTTTTTGTATTGTCTAAAGTCTTTTGAATTAATAGTTGAGTTGCACTCGATGCAATTGAGTGACTATTATGATGTTCTGCAATCCAATATCTTTCGTATCCCCATTCTTCTACTTTTTGTGATAGCTCTATCATTTCATCAATTGCTATTTTAAAAGTTTCTCCTTCTCGTACAGGAGCTAAATTCAATACTGAAATTTTCATATTATACCTCTATTGTTAATATATTATTAACAATAATATACCTATAGTCAAATAAAGTCAATTGAAAGATACTGCAAAAAAAGAGTAGCACTGCTACTCTATCTTATTTACTATTACTAAAACAATTTTTTATCTCTAATAGCTTTTCCTCATCACTATATAATCTTAAGGCTGTTAGTGTCATTATTTTTGCAGATAAAATTAAAGCTTCATATCCTTTACTTGAGTTCGCTGCTTCCCTAAATTCATTAGTATGAGGAACTAAATCAGACGACCCTATTTTTATAAATGGGTGAATTGTCGGTACTACTTGTGAAACATTTCCAGCATCAGTAGATCCAAAATTAGCTGATAAATCTCTTACTATGTTATCACCTAACTCTAGAGCTACTTCCTTATACAGATCATCAAATACTTCGTTAATATTAAAATCATCTACTCCATTTTGAATAAATGTAAATTTATATTCGCAGCCAGTCTGTAAAGCAGAACCATTAGCAATTTTTTCTACTCTACTTGTAAGAATATCTAAATCTTTTCTTCTTTTAGATCTTGTGAAAAATCTTGCTTTTGTATAATCAGGTATTATATTAGGTGCTTGACCTCCATCTAATATTATTCCATGAATCATATCTCCCACTTTATTTTGTTGCCTTAGTGCATTTACACCATTGTAAAATTGAATCATGGCATCTAAGGCATTTATACCTTCTTCAGGATTTGCTGCTGCATGAGCTGATTTACCAAAAAATTCTACTTCAAAGACATCAACTGCTAGAGAATTTAATGATGTATATGAATCCCAAGCTGGATGCACCATCATCGCTGCATCTATATTTTTAAATAATCCTGCTTTTACGTAAGAAGCTTTAGCACTACCATTAGCTCCACCTTCTTCTGCTGGACAACCATAAACATATATATTTCCACCAATTTCATCAATAACTTGTCTTAGAGAAATAGCTGCCAAAACGCTGGATGTTCCTATTATATTGTGACCACAAGCATGTCCTAATCCTGGTAAAGCATCATATTCTGCAAGAAAAGCTACATTTGGCCCCCTTTTCCCACTCTTATACAAAGCTATAAATCCAGTTTCATGTCCTGCTATATTAGATTCTATTTCGAAATCACTTTTCTGTAAGACTTCTTTAAGTAATTTGGAAGCAAAAAATTCTTGATTTCCTATCTCAGGTTTAGCGTGTATTTCCTTGGAAATATTTATATATTTTTCTTTCACTTCATCAATATAAGTTAACACCTGATCTTTATAGTTCATTTCTTATCTCCTAAATTTGCTTTGTACTTGATTAATTATATTTCTTACCATAAATCTTGGTAAAAATTTTAAAGCTGTAATATAAGCTCTATTAGTTGCTCCTGGTATAATAATTACTTTTTTTCTTTTTACAAATTCCTTATATGCATAATCTACCATTTCTTTAACTGACTGCATTTTAACACTTGAGAATGAAACACTGGCATTTGACTCAAATTCTGTCTTAGTTGGCCCAGGACATAAGGCAGTTACATAAATATCCGATCCCTTTAATTCTTCTGACAAAGCTTCTGTTAATGATAATACATAAGCCTTAGTTGCATAATATACTGACATCTGTGGACCAGGCATAAAAGCTGCTACCGATGCAAGATTGATAATATTACCATAATTAACATTTTTCATATCTTTTAGAAAGTAATGAGTTAATTTTGTCAAAGTTGTAACATTAAGATTAATCATATTTACTTGCTTTTCTAAATCACTATTAACAAACTCTCCGTAGTCACCAAATCCTGCATTATTTACTAAAGTTGTGATTTGTAAGTTATTCTCTATAGCGTATTCATACACTTCTCTTGCAGACTCTTCCTTCCCCAAATCTTTTGATAAAATATTTACAGTAATACCATACTTGTTCTCTAAATCTATTTTTAATTCTGACAATGCTTGTTCATTTCTTGCGACTAAGAACAAATTATTTTTATCATTGGCATATTTATAAGCTAATTCTTTTCCAATACCTGAACTAGCTCCTGTTATTAATACTATTTTCATATATTTTTCTTCTCCTTATATAAAATAAAAGACCCTAATGGGTCTTTTACTATGCTTTTTGGTAGTAGTTGTTAATTCCTTTTACAATTCCATCTACTAGTTTATCTTGGTAAGATGATTGACCAATCTTAGTTGCTTCATCTCTATTTGACATATATCCTAATTCTAACAATACTGCTGGTATTGCTGTTTCTCTTAACACTGAGTATGTATCACGTCTTACTCCACGGTCTACAGCTCCTGTATTCTTAATTAAGTTAGAGTGAATTCCGTTAGCTAAAATTTCACTTCTTCTTAATCTATCTGGGTTTAAATGGTTATCTTGATTAATTTTTGTTGGGTACTCTTTATAATCTTGGTACCAATATGTTTCAATCCCTTTTGCTGCACTACTTGACGAAGCATTAAAGTGAATACTTACAAATAAATCTGCATCTGTTTGGTTCGCTTTTGCAGAAATATCTTGTAATTTAGTAAATGTATCTGAATTTCTCGTTCCTTTTATTGTATAACCTTCTTTTTGAAGTTGAGTTGTCAATTTCTTGTAGATAGATAAGTTTAAATCTTTTTCTTTTTGACCAAAATATGCTGCTCCAGAATCTGCAGCCCCGTGACCTGCATCTAAGTAGATAACTTTAGAGTATTTTCCGTAGTTATTTCTAACTCCAGAATTAGAACCTTTGTCTTGAGCTACAATCGATTGAGCAACGGTCTTAGTTGCTGGCTTTTCTGTTGTAGCTTGTTTTGTAGTTTCTTTTTTAGGTTCTGTTGCAGCTGCTTTTGGGTTAGTTGCATTAGGGTTAATCCATGCTCCAACTTTACCTGGTGTTTTTGAAATGTTAATCATCCCATTAGTTGCTGTTTTATATACATAATAGTTTCCTGCTGCATATGTTTTTTTAGAATTTACTTCTGCTTTAGCATTTGCTGCGTTCGCATATGTTTGTACTGCACTACTTAATTTATATGTAGCTGGTGTCGATTCTGTTTTGGTAGTTGCTGCAGCCGGTTTTTGTACTACTGTTGACGTAGTTTTTGTTGGAGTTGCAGTTTTAGATACAGATGCTGGTGCCTTAGCAGAATTTGGATTTATCCATGCTCCTGGCTTTCCTTGCTGAGTTGAAATATTAATCATTCCATTACTTGCTGTTTTATATACATAATAGTTTCCTGCTGCATATGTTTTTTTAGAAGCATTTTTTCCTGTTTGTGCATTTGCTGCATTTGCATAAGTTGCTACCGTACCATTTAATTTGTAAGTTGTTGCTTTTATTTGGTTTTCTGTTGGTGTAACTGGTTTAGTTGCAGGTGTTTTAGGAGTTGACGTTGCAGTATTCTTAGTTACACTTGTTGTATTTTTTGTAGCTGATACTACTGCTCCTGTATTAGGATTTATCCATGCTCCTGGCTTTCCTTGCTGAGTTGAAATATTAATCATTCCATTAGTTGCTGTTTTATATACATAATAGTTTCCTGCTGCATATATTTTTTTAGAAGCATTTTTTCCTGTTTGTGCATTTACTGCATTTGCATATGTTTTAGCTGAATTATTTAATTTATATGTTGTTACTTTTTTTGTACTAGCTTCTGCTTCATTCAAATTTGCTAATTCACTAGCTACGAATGTACTAGAAAATATAGCTAATGACATTAATAATTTTTTATTCATTTTATTCAATCCTTTATTATCCTAATTTTTACTTATATACTATTATAACATGTGTGACTTACATAATTGTTTCAGTTTTTTTACAATTACATAAAAAAAGACCTAAAAGTTGTAACTTTTAAGTCTTTTTCTTATTAATCTTCGTTCTCTACACGTTCCCCATACTTACCGTAAACACCATAAGCACCGTACCCACCATAGTGGCTAGACTCTATATCTACTTTGTTCAGTACAGTTCCTAAGAATTTACTTCCTGAAGATTGTAATTGTTCAATTGCTTTTTTAACAAATTTTCTCTTAATTGCTCCTGATTCTGTAATAAGAACTGATCCATCACACTTTTGAGCAATAATAGCTGCATCAATTACAGCACCTACTGGTGGTGTATCAACAATTACATAGTCATAGTACTTACGAAAAGCACCTAACATTAATTCAAAATTAGGGTTTTGAATTAAACTAAGTGGGCTAGGTGGTACTTTTCCAGCTGGGATAATCGTAAAGTTTGGAATATCAGTGGCATAAATGATATTTTCTATATCAGTATTTCCTGATAGATAAGAAGTAAGTCCTTCTATTTTTCCACCTTCTACTCTAAAACGAGCCGCTAGCACAGATTTACGCGTGTCAGCATCAATTAATAATACTTTGTATCCTAACTCAGCTAAAGCTTTAGATAAATTCATTGTTACTGTTGATTTACCTTCGTTTGGTTGTACAGATGAAAATGCTATTGTCTTAATATCTTTCCCTAAGAATTGAATATTAGTTGCTAAGGCATTGTAATGTTCCGATAAATCTTTACTTATAATATCTGTGTTATATTGAATATGTATCTTTTTCATTACTACTTCTTACCTTTCTTCTGATCTACATGTGGTATTACCCCTAATAATACTACTCCTAACACTTCCTCTACATCTTCCGGACGTTTAATTCGATCATCTAATAATTCTTTAATAGCAACTATTACCACTGATAACAATGCTCCACCTAGCAATCCTAGTAAAATATTTCTAGGAATATTAGGAGATGATGGTGTTAATGGTGCTGTTGCTTCCGTTATTGTATTAATATCTTCGATTTGTGTTACAGTTTTAATTTTCGCTGCAGATACATCTCTCAAAGTATTAGCAATTTTAGCAGCTGCTTCTGGATCTGAATCCGAAACTGTAATATTTAATACCCTTGTATCTTTTGGTGAAGATATAGCTATTTTAGATGCCAATACCTTAGTATCTACATCCAAACTATCTTTCTGAATAACTTCTGATAACACATCAGGAGATAAAATTATCTCTTGATAGTCCTTAACTAAAGATGTACCAATTTGAACATCTTGAACTGTCAATTGTTTATTTTCTTCAGCCTTATTTACAGCATATATTTTAGTAGTAGCCTGATATGTTGGTTTTACTACAAAAATACTATAAACTCCCATTAATGCTGCGAATACTAGAGAAACTGTTGCAATAAGCAATTTTTTTGACCACAATTTTCTTAATAGATAAAAAATATCAATATCAAGAATGTCATTTTGTTTACTTTCCATAAAAACCTCTTATATTAATTTATTTTATAGTTTTACAACTCGTAATTATACTATATAATAACTATTTTTTCAATCTAAATCTTAATATTATTTAGAATAATTTGGAGATTCTTTTGTAATTTGAACATCGTGAGGGTGAGATTCAATTAATCCAGCTCCAGTCATTCTTACAAATTGTGCTTTTTCCCTTAAGTCTTCTAATGTTTTAGATCCTGTATATCCCATACCTGCTCTTAATCCACCGATTAATTGGTAAATTGTTTCAGATAATGTTCCTTTGTATGGTGTACGTCCTTCAATTCCTTCTGGAACTAATTTTTTACCATCTTCTTGGAAGTAACGGTCTTTAGACCCTTTTTCCATAGCTGCAAGTGATCCCATTCCACGGTAAGTTTTGAATCTTCTTCCTTGGAAGATTTCAAATTCACCTGGTGACTCATCACAACCTGCAAGCATTGACCCAAGCATTACTACGTGTCCTCCAGCAGCTAAAGCTTTAACGATATCTCCAGAGTATTTGATTCCACCATCAGCGATTATAGTTTTTCCAAATTCACGAGCAACTGTTGCACAGTCATAAATAGCTGTTATTTGTGGGACTCCTACCCCTGCAACAACACGTGTTGTACAGATTGAACCAGGTCCGATACCAACTTTAACTACATCTGCTCCTGCTTCGAATAAAGCACGAGCTGCAGCTCCTGTTGCAACATTTCCTGCAATAATATCTAAATCTGGGTAGTTTGTTCTTAATGTTTTAACAACATCTAGAACTCCTTTTGAGTGTCCGTGTGCTGTATCTACAACGATAGCATCCACTCCTGCGTTTACTAATGCTTCTACACGTTCAAATGTATCTCCAGCGATACCTACTGTTGCAGCAACTAATAATCTTCCATATTTATCTTTTGCAGAGTTTGGATATGTTGCTAATTTTTCTATATCCTTAATAGTGATTAATCCTGATAATTTTCCTTCAGCATCAATAAGTGGAAGTTTTTCTATTTTATGAGAACGTAAAATAGTACTTGCTTCATCTAATGTAGTATTAGCTGGTGCTGTAATTAAATCTTCTTTTGTCATAACTTCAGAAATTGGAGTTGCAAAGTCAGTTAAGAATCTTAGGTCACGGTTAGTTAAGATACCAACTAGTTCTCTATCTTCAATAGTATTTACAATAGGTACTCCTGAAATTTTATATCTCTGCATTAAATCTTCTGCATCTTCTACTAAGTGTTCAGGTGTTAAGAAGAATGGATTAGTAATTACTCCAGACTCAGAACGTTTTACCTTAATAACTTCTTCAGCTTGAGCTTCTATACTTAAGTTTTTGTGAATTACTCCTAGTCCACCTTCACGAGCCATAGCAATCGCCATTTTGTGCTCTGTTACTGTATCCATTGCTGCTGATAATACAGGTATTGATAATCTTAATCTTTCAGTTAAGTTTACCTTTAAATCAACCTTCTTAGGTAATACCTCACTAAAAGCTGGTACTAAAAGTACATCATCAAACGTTAATCCTTCTTTTTGGAATTTATTTTCCCACATAATTATTACTCCTTAAATTTATTTTTCATCATCTGCTTTAATAAAAACTACTTTTCCACCATCTAAAGATGAAATTCTACATAAAGAACAAATATCTATTCCCTTTTCTTCAATTAACTTACGTCCATCTTGAAAAGATTTCTCTATTATAATACCAACACCTACTAAATCAGCATCCGCTTGTTCTATTAAATCAGCTAGACCTAAAATTGCCTGGCCATTCGCTAGAAAGTCATCTACAAGCAATATCTTGTCATCAGAATTTAAAAATTCCTTAGACACTATTACTGTATTGGTAATAGATTTTGTATAACTATGAATTTGTGTATTATAAAAAGAATCTGCAGTTAATGTTGCTGGTTTAGTTTTCTTAGCAAATACCATAGGTACCTTTAAAATACTAGACAGCATCAAAGCCGGAGCTATCCCTGAAGATTCTATTGTCATAATTTTAGTGATTTCTTTGCCACTAAAATATGTAGATAAAGACTTTGCAATTTCTTGCATTAAATTAGGATCTATTTGATGGTTGATAAAAGAATCAACTTTCAAAACATTATTAGGGTATACTTTCCCATCATTCTCAACCATTTTTTCTAATAGTTTCATTGACAATCATCCTCCCCAATAAAATTAAAACCTAAAAAATTTATTTCTATATATAATAACAAAATATCCGGGAAAACTCAACAGTTTTCCCGGATTTGTAAATATTCTTTTTATTCTTATAATTTTTCAATCAATTCTTTTATTTCTGATTGTGAAAATACGTATTTTTCATTACAGAAAGAACATACAGTTTCTATGTTTTCTTCCTTGGCCATATCTTCTAATTCTTCTCTACCTAAAGTAATTATCGCGTCTGCATATTTTTCCTTATTACAAGAGCAAGAAAACTTAACATCATTAGATTTTAATACTCTGTAATCTTCACCAAATAACATTTTCGCGATATCTTCTAAAGTATTCCCTTCATGAATCAATGTTGATACTGGTTTAATATTTGATAATACATTCTCTAATTTAGTAATTGTTTCATCTGAAGCAAATGGTAGTACTTGAACAATAAATCCTCCAGCTGCTATTACTGAATTATCAGTTTCTACTAAAACTCCTAAAGACACAGCTGATGGAACTTGCTCACTCTTTGCAAAGTAGTAAGTAAAGTCTTCTGCAATTTCTCCTGATACGATTGGAGATGTTGTAGTGTATTTTTCAGCAAGACCTAAATCTTTAATAATAACTAGTTCTCCTTGCGTTCCAACTACTCCACGTACATCAAGTTTACCTTTATCATTACTTGGTAAGTGTACTTGCATATTTGAAGCATAAGCTCTAACATTCCCATCTTCATCAGCAGTTGCAAGAATTTTCCCTAATGGTCCATTTCCTCCTACCCTAACATCTACTATATCTCCAGATTTTTGCATAGCTCCAAGCATAGCTGCAGCAGTTGCAGTTCTTCCTACCGCTGCTATAGCTGTTGGATAAGCATCGTGTCTTCTTCTTATTTCTTCTACTAATTCAGTTGATTTAACAGCAAAAAATCTAATCTCATCATTGAAGGCAAGCCCTCTAATTAAATAATCTTTCATTCTATAATAACTCCTATTTATTTAATTTATATAATTCAATAATTCCTTTTAAGGTTAATTCATCATCAATTATATCTACTTGATCTGAATGTTCAGCCAGTAGTTTCGCTAAACCACCTGTTAAAACAACTTTAACATCTTGGTTTATTTCTTTTTTCATACTCTTAATTATAGCCTCAAATTGTCCTATAAATCCATAGAATAATCCTGCTTGCATTTGAGATATTGTATCCATTCCTAAAGATGTATCAACTTTTCCTATTTCTACTCTAGGAAGTTGAGCTGCTCTTTGGTATAAAGCATCAGCAGAAATATTTATCCCTGGGCAAATTACCCCACCTCTATATATCATATTCTCATCCACATAATCAAAAGTTGTAGCAGTACCAAAATCAACTACTATTGCAGGTAAATAATTAGATACATTTGCTCCTACTATGTCAACGATTCTATCCGATCCCAACTTTTTAGTATATGGTTCTGGTATTGTCAACCCGGTTTTTATGTCATTAGATACTATAATTGGCTCTAATCCAAAATATTTTCTACTAAGTAATTTCAAGGCAAATAGCATTCCAGGTACAACGCTAGATATAACTAATCCTGTAAAAGAATCAAACCCTATTCCCTTATCTACAAAAAAGTTCTTTATAATAACATAAAGTTCATCTTCTGTTTTACTTGAATCAGTTGCAATTCTCCAAGAATACATTTGTTTATAATCATCATCGAAAACTCCTAATACAATATTAGTATTTCCAACATCAAGTGCACAAATCATCGTGTCTACTCCTAAATAAAAATTCTATTTATTATAACATAGAATTTGTGTTTGTAAAACATAAAGGCACGGATCCACTCCGTGCCTTTTATATTAAATTTCTCTAGTCGCTTCTCTTAGCCAAACTTTTTCTTCTTCTGTTAAATGTGGTGAAACCAACTCATATACTCTTGCGTGATATTTATTAAGTTCTTCTCTATCTACATCTGTCATAAGAGATAAATCAATAGCTTCTAAATCAAATGGAACATAAGTAATAACTTCGAATTCCATAAATTGACCAAAGTCATTTTTTACAGTTTTTCTTACAAGTAATTCATTTTCTAACCTGATTCCATGAGAACCTGCAATATATAAACCTGGTTCATTACTTAGAATCATACCTTCTCTAAGTGGTTCTACCTGTCCACTTGCAGGAACTTGCCAGCGAATATTAGCAGGACCTTCATGAATGTTTCCAATATATCCCACACCATGTCCTGTTCCATGTCTGTAATCTTGGTAATTCGCCCACAGGTGTTGTCTTGCTAAAATGTCAACATTTTGTCCAGCAATACCTTCAATAAATTTAATCTTTGATAGCGATAGATTTGCTTTTAAAACTCTTGTGTAATCAGATTTTAATCCTGCTGGAACTTCTCCTAAAGCGTGTGTTCTTGTTATATCTGTTGAACCTTGCATAAAGTGCGATCCAGAATCTGTTAACAAGAAAGTACCTTCTGTTAATTTTCTATTAGTCTCTGGTGATGATGAATAGTGAATAATTGCCCCATTAGGTCCATGTCCAAAAATTGGAGAGAACGATGGGAAGATATAGTCACCTTGGGATTTTCTAAATTCTACTAACTTATCTGATGCTGACATTTCTGTTTCTTCTTCAAGTTTTCCAGATTTAACTAGTTCTTTCAACCAGTAAATAAATTTAGTATGAGCTACTCCATCTTTGATGTGAGCTTTGATTATGTTAGAAACTTCTACTTCATTTTTCATAGCTTTCATTAGAATAGTAGGATTTCTCTTTTCTACAAGTATAACTTCCTTAGGAATATTATTGTAGATTGCATAGTTTAATAAATCTGGGTCTACTAAAACAACATCTGAATAAGTGAATTCTTTTACTGCATCATATACTTCATTATAGTCTTTTAAGATTATCTTATCTTTAGCCAGATCTACCTTTATTTCATCAGATAATTTACTTTCGTCTACATATAATTCTACTTTGTTTTCATATACAATTGTATAACTTAATAGTAATGGGAAAAATTCTACATCTGTTCCCCTTATGTTAAGTAACCAACCTGTATCATCAAGACTTGTAATAATGTGGGCATTGGCTCCATAAGATAACATCTCTTCTCTAACACGTTTTAATTTATCTGCTACACTTTCCCCAGCTTGTTCTAAAGATAAAGCAAATGCCTTGTTTTTTGACAATGATGGTCTATCCTTCCAAACTTCACCAACAAGGTCTAAATCATAAACAATACTTGCTTCTTTTCTTTTCAACCTAGCTGCTAAATTCTTACCTTCTCCATACATTACTACTCTTCCATCAAAACCTAATTTACCACCTTTAGGCATTGTATCCACTATGAAGTCAGCTATCGTTGGAGTACCTTCTTCTCCCATTTTTTGAAGCTCTATTCTTGTTCCTGCTAATTCTTTGTCTGCTTGTAAGAAATATCTTCCATCCGTCCATAGACCAGCGTAATCTTTAGTTACTACTACAGTTCCTGCCGAACCAGTGAATCCACTCATATACTCACGAGCTTTAAAGTAGTCTCCAACATTTTCACTATTATGGAAATCTGCAGTTGGAATTAAATATATATCAATTTCTCTTTCTTTCATAAGCTGTCTTAAAGCAGCTAATCTTTCATTTACGTACATAAACTTAATCTCCTAAAATATTTTTAAATTCATCTGTTGCCCTAACAAGTCCATCAATAATTCCTGGTTCTATAGCTGAATGACCAGCATCGGCAACAATATTTAAATCACAATTATTTAATTTCTTACTTAATTCATAAGCTCCTACTACTCTACAATCGATATCATAACGACCATGTACAATATAAGTAGGAATATCTGCTATCTTATGAGCATTATTTAAGATATAATTATCATCTTCCCAAAACATTTTATTCATCCAAAAATGACATTCAATTCTCGCCATAGACAAGGCCTTATCTATCTTAGCAAAAGATGATGTAACTTCTGGATCCGGTAATAAGGTTACTATAGAACCTTCCCAAACCGACCAGCGTCTAGCAGCTTCTTCCCTTATTTCTTTGTCATCACTTGTTAAAAGTTTATAGTAGGCAGATACTACATCATGTCTATCTTTTTCATCAACTAATTCTATATATTTTTCAAAGGCCTCTGGTTGTATATTAGACGCTCCACCTACTTCATAAATCCAGTCAATATCTTCCTGCCTTCCTAAGAATATACCTCTCAAGACAAGACCACTAACCCTATCGCTGTGTTTAATTGCATAACATAAGGCTAAGGTAGAACCCCAAGATCCTCCAAAGACTAGCCACTTGTCTATCCCTTCAGCTTCCCTTATTTTTTCCATATCTTCTATAATATGCCAAGTATCATTATTTTCTAAGGATGCATGTGGTTTAGAATAACCAGAACCCCTTTGATCAAAAACTATTATTCTATAAAATTTCGGATCAAAATATCTTCTACTTGTCGGCGATGATGCTCCACCTGGTCCACCATGAAGAAAGACTACTGGATAACCATTTGGATTACCAGATTCTTCATAGTAAATCTCATGAGTGTCATCTACTTTTATATACTTTTTAAAATTTTCTTTTAATTCTGGATAAAGATTTCTAGAATACATAATCTTCTACTCCTAAAAATTTATTCATACATATTGTACCATATTCTAGTATTAATTTATTAAAAAACTATTTAATTATAAACAAATAATTCTACCGACCTTAATCGGTAGAATTTACTAGATATACTTTACTTTACCTGCATTTACGTCTAATTCAACATTATCAAGTAAAGAATTATCTATTTTTATATTTCCTGCATTGACTTCAATTTTCCCTTTATTTAGATTAGAATCTTTTAATTTTATATTCCCTGCATTTAGTTCTAATTTATTATCAGAACTACTTACATTTTCTAATTTAACATTACCTGCATTCGATTCTAGTTTAAAGTTCTCAACCTTGGTATCTTCCACCTTCAAGTTCCCTGCGTTTATATCCATAAAAACTTCTTGTAGATCTAAATCTCTTATCTTAACATTACCAGCATCTACTTCTAATTTAACACTTTCTAAGTCAAAATTTCTTGGAACTACAACCCTTAGTTTAGAGTTATAATTATTAGGACCAAAAGAGAAATGGAATTTCACTTTTTGAACTACAGTCAATTCTCCATGACTAACACTAAAATCAAGGCTAACTTTTTCTCTTTCAACATACTCTAGTCGTGGCTTTTCAACATCATCTTTTTCTATTACTACATTTGAAGTATTAGATTTCAAATTAATTTTTGAAAAATTCTCTAACTCTACAACAGTTTTCTCTGCATTATCATCTTCTAAAGTCAATTTTTCTTTAAGTTTATCAATAAATACTTTCATAATAATTCTCCTTATCTACTTTTCTTAATTATACTCCTACGAGAAGGATTTGTAAATATAATTTTCTGACTTTAATAGTTATTTTTTGGAATTTTATATTTGACGATATTATTTATATACACTTAAACGATAATAACTACCAGATAGTCAATCAATATAGACATGTATAAGTACATAATATACAATTTAAGTAAAAGAAAGGAGAATTCATATGAAATTAGAAATAATTAAAGATTTTAACTTTAAAGAAAGCCTTATAAAAATATTCACAAAAGAAATTGATAGTAAAATACAAAAAATAATTGATATTGTTGAAGAAAATGAAACAACTATCTCAGCCTACTTAGAAAGTGAGATCGAATTCCTTAAACAAGAAAATATTATGAGAATTTTTATAGAAAATAGAAAAATTTATATAACTACTACTAATAATAAAACTTATTCTAGTAAGCAAAGGCTCTATGAATTTGAAAATATTTTAAGCAGTGATTTTATAAAAATATCTCAAAGTGAAATTGTAAATATTAATTTTATCAAAAAACTAGACTTCTCTTTTAGTGGTAATATCAAGTTAATTTTTAAAAACGGAGATACTACTTTCGTTTCGAGAAGAGCTATAAAAAATTTCAAAGAAAAACTAAATATATAGGAGGTTATTATGAAATTTATTAAACAATTTATTATCTATTCACTACTAGGTATTGGACTTGGAAATTTCTTTCATCTACTTAGTCATAATTTATCCGCTACTGATTATGTAACTAGTTTTTCTCCTTTTAGAGAAATGTTTTCTACTGAACTGGCAGCTATCAATGCACAAAATATTCTATATGCTGTTGTTGGGATTATACAAGGATTTTCATCTAATATTTTTAAAACAGATAAAAATCTTTTAGTACAAACTTTGAGCCACTATTCAATAATACTTACTTCATTAATATTACTAAATCTATTTATTTTAGGCGGATCTTCTCTAATCATAATTCTTACTACTGTGAATTCCATATATATTATCGTATATATCTTTATGTATCTATATAGAAAATACGAAATAAAAAAAATAAATTCAAAACTATAAAAGATTCCTAGAAAAATTTTCTAGGAATCTTTACTTTACTATTAATTTGTTTTTGTTATTTCTCCAGAAAATACTTTATTTAAAAAGTTTTCTACATTACTCCAGTATTCTTCATTGTATTTTCTCTCTGCTTTAACATGTTTAGCATCTTTAAATACATGAATTTCTTTGTATGATGTTAATAAATCGTGTGCCTTTTGACCTTGTGATAAAGGAACAAATCCATCTTGATCCCCGTGTAAAATTAATGCCGGTAACTTATTAGATTTCAAAGCTTCTGTCGCATCTACATCTCCAAAATTATAATCAGCTTTAACTCCTGTTACAAAGTTGGCTAATGGGATAACTGGGAATGATGGTAATCCAAATAATTTATCTAATTGATGAGTAAACTCTTCATTAAGGCTTACGTATCCAGAGTCTTCTATAAATCCTTTAACATTTTCAGGAAGTCCTTTATTTAAAGAATTCATAGTTGTTGCAGCTCCCATAGACACTCCAAATAAAACTATATCTGGATTATTATTTTCAGCAGATATTTTCTTTACCCAGTTTACTAAATCATCCGAATCATATCCTCCCATTGAATATGCTTCCCCTTCACTCTTACCATGAGCGATTAGATCTGGCGCAAATACATTATAGCCTTTATCGTAAAATCCTTTAATAAAGTTAACTGCATCTTTGGCTGAACTAGTAAAACCATGAGTAACAACTACCCATTTTTTATCTTGTCCTTCGTGTGTAAAAGTATAACCTTTTAAATTTGCTCCCGTTACAGATTTCATTTCTTGTTCTTTAGCAGTAGCGTCAAACCATTTCTGATTTTCTATTTTTCTAGTATCTTCTACTCCATCAGAATCTTGTCCTGTTACTCCCGCTTTACTTACAGCAGGATTCAAAGCAAAGTTGTAGAAATAATCTCCTACAAACCATGATCCCGCAAGTAAGATTATCGCAAAAAATGAAAGTATCCATTTCTTAAATTTCTTAATAAATTGCATCCTAGTCTCCTAATCATTAAATTCGTTTGGTTATCAAACCTTATATTAGTATACTGCTTTGATTTCAAAAAGTAAATCAAAATATTATTTATTTTAAAACATAAAAACAAGGTCACTTAATAGCAACCTTGCTCATATTAATTTATTATTTAATTTCATTCTTACATGAATCAGTATCCATGTATTCTTTTAAGTTTTCAAAACTTGTCTCAACCATGTTTAATACAGCTTCATCTGTATATGATCCCATATGTGGCGTAATTAACACTTTTGGATACATATTAACAAGTTTCTCTACTCTTTCGTCAGCTAAAGTTTCTCCTTCTAAATTTTTAAAGAAGAATGCTGACTCACCTTCTAGAACGTCCAATCCAGCTCCTGCAAGTTTTCCGCTTTCTAACGCTTCTACTACAGCATCAAGGTCGTGTAATTCTCCTCTTGCAGTATTTATTAAAATTGCTCCATCTTTCATTTTACTAATGAATTCTTTAGTAACAACTTTTCCGTTTTCTTTAATGTATGGACAGTGAAGAGTTATAATATCACTCTTAGCTATTAACTCATCAAGTTCTACTTGAGTACAAATGTGATCTACTCCATCTTTTTTAAAAGCATCATACGCTAATACATTAGCACCTAAACCTTTGAATAATGATGCAGACGTTAAACCTATTCTACCAATACCTACAACCCCAACTGTACAGTTACGAATTTCTTTCGCAAACATTTGGCTATCTACAGTGAAATCTTTTCTACTTGTTTTATTAGCTGTATAGGCTACATTTCTTAATAATGTCATACCTAAAGTTAAAGCTAATTCTGCAATAGCATTTGGTGAATAACCCGGTACATAGGCTGTCTTGATTCCTATCTCATTAGCATAAGCTACATCTATATGGTCAAATCCTACTGTTCTCGTTAGAACATATTTAACCCCTAGTTCTTTATATAAATCTAAATTTTCTTTATTTGCTAAACAGTTACCACGTAATATTACACAGTCATATCCTTCTGCTAATAATACATCTTCTTTTGTTTTCACATAATTTGGAACCAATGTCATTTCGAAATTAAATTTATTATTAACTTCTTCGAATATTGGTTTCTCTACATCTCTAACTCCATAACATAAAACTCTCATTATGCTTCTCCTTAAAAATAACTAAATAAAATTTTAATTAAAAGAATCCTTTTAGTGCTGTACCAACTATAATCCAGAATATGATAGCCGCTACTGCTAATACTGTTGATAATAATGAAGCATTACTTGCTAATAATGGTTCTTTTTCATATTTAATAGCATATGCTACTGCTACTGTTGCTGGTGGTGTTGCTAACATAATAATTATAGCCATCACTGCTTCATAGCTCATTGGTAAGATTGGTTTGATAACTAAGATTATAGCTACAAAAATTGCTGGTACTAACATTAATTTTGCAAAGCTGTAGAACCATACTAATTTATCCTTAACAGCTGCTCCTAATTTAATATTTCCTAAAGTAATACCTATAGCAAGCCAAGCCATCGGCGAAGATAATCCACTTAAATATTTAATAGCCGCAAATAACCAAGGTACTGTTTTATCGATACGTAAAAATGCGTATGTCACTTCTTTTCCATTTTCAACAAATGATACTTGAGGCATTTGTTTTTGGAACATCCAAATAATTAAACCTACAAATGTAGCAATAATTATCGGATTCCCGAAAATTGATTTAAGATTTTTTTTCTCAAATTTTGTACCACTCATTCTTATTAACCCATAAGAATATAAGAACACACGGTAAGCAATATTAAAAATATTAGCATAAAGTGTTCCAGCAGCTCCTAAGAATCCGTTAATAATTGGTATCCCAAAGAATGTTGTAGAACCAAATGTAGTTAAAACTGACATCGTTGTCTTTTTATCACCTTTGATTTTAACAAAAATCAATTCACCTAAGAATATTAATATCACATATGCAATAAATCCAAAAATAAATACGTTTAATCCTGTTGTGAATGTTTCTTTTGTGATATTTGTCATAAATGCTTGGAAAGCTAAAGCTGGTAATGTAACAGATAGCATAATATTACTTAATACTTTTCCAGCATTTTCTCCAACTATATTTTTCTTTCTAATATAGTACCCAATTAAAATAATTGATATAGTTGAAAAGATAGCACCTAAAAAGGTATCTGATAAAATTATTTTACTCATGTTTTCCATGGTAAAGCCTCCTTTTATTTTTTTTTGATATTGTTGTATTACAGATATTATTATAACAATACAGTACAGACTTGTCAATACTATTTCACTTATAAATATATGAGTTATTGTTATAATATAGTTTTAGAAGGTGAGTGCTACAATACAGATACTATATCCAATCCTATAACCTTAAGTATAAATATTATATCTGCAATATTTTTTATATCATCTCCCTGTCGATTTTCTCCAAAAAACTTGCAAACATGTATACAAAAAACCACAAACTTCCGTTTGTGGCTCTCCTAACTACCGAAGGTTCACAGAAAAATTGTCCACGGGACATTTTTTTCTGCACAAAAGTTAGTAAAAAAATCACAAACTTGATGTTTGTGATTTTTCAACTAACTCTAAACGTTAAATCTGAATAACATGATGTCTCCATCTTTAACTTCGTATTCTTTTCCTTCTAGTCTTACTTTACCTGCTTCTTTTGCTTTAGGCATTGATCCGTATTCTACTAAATCTTCGTAAGATACTGTTTCTGCACGAATAAATCCACGCTCAAAGTCAGAGTGAATGATACCAGCACATTCTGGTGCAAGCATTCCTTTTCTGAATGTCCAAGCACGCACTTCTTGTACCCCTGCTGTGAAGTAAGTTGCTAATCCTAATAATGAGTAAGATGCCTTAATTAATTGGTCTAATCCCGACTCTTTAATTCCTAATTCTTCTAGGAACATTTCTTTTTCTTCATCTTCTAATGAAGCCATTTCTTCTTCAATCTTAGCACATACTACAATTACTTCTGAACCTTCTGCAGCTGCAAATTCACGTACTGCTTGTAAGTGTTTATTAGAATCTTCGTTTCCTAATTCATCTTCTGATACGTTAGCTACATAAAGCATTGGTTTTAAAGTTAGTAAGTGTAATCCTTTTGCGATTTTAGCTTCTTCTTTATCAAATTCTAAAACACGTGCTGGTTTATCTTCTTTTAATACATCACGTACTTTTTCTAAAACAGCAAGCTCTGCTACTGCATCTTTATCTTTTTGTCTAGCCATTTTTTCTACACGACCGATACGTTTTTCAACACTTTCAAGATCTGCTAGAACTAACTCTAAGTTAATTACTTCGATATCATAGATTGGGTCTACTCCACCTGCTACGTGAGTAATGTTCTCATCTTCAAAACATCTAACTACTTGGCAAATTGCATCTACTTCACGGATGTGGCTAAGGAATTTGTTTCCTAGACCTTCACCTTTAGATGCACCTTTTACGATACCAGCGATATCAGTAAACTCAAAAGATGTTGGAACTGTCTTTTTAGGTTCTACTAATTCTGTTAATTTGTTTAATCTTTCGTCTGGAACTAATACACTCCCTACGTTTGGATCGATTGTCGCGAAAGGATAGTTAGCTGCTAAAGCTCCTGCCTTTGTAATTGCGTTAAATAATGTTGATTTACCTACGTTTGGTAATCCTACTATTCCTGCTGTTAATGCCATTTTATTTCTCCTAAAATTTTAAATTAATCTAAAATATTATAACATACTTTTTCTTTTCTAGCATCTAATATTATTATTTTACTTATTACAATAAATATACTATTATTTAACTATACACTATTTAAAAAGGAGTTTTGTGAAACTCTTGTTTCGCATAATACAAAAATGAATTTAGATTACGAAAAATTAAAAAGACTTTTACTATGGACATGTGGTGGAATTATACTACTTAACGTGGCTATCTATGTAATTTTTAGCTTATTATCATAAAAAGATGTACTCAAGTGAGTACATCTTTTTTTTTTACTAGATATTTAATTTAGTTTTGATTTGATCAAAAACAATTTGCCAATCTTCTTCTTTATTAACATCTAAATTATTCATATCAATTTTGATTTTCGGCCCTTTGTCGTAAGCTTCATACCATCCTGCATACTTACTGTGCATTCTTTGATAGTAATCGTATAAATCACTTCCAGGCTCACATTGCTCATATGGACGACCACGCTTTTTGATATTAGCCATCATTTTATCAAAAGTTACATCAAGATAAATTAATAAATCTGGAGATTTTTTAGGAAGTCCATCTATCTCTTCCATCATGTTATCTAATAGTTCAATATAAGTATTGTATTCTTCTTCACTCATATTTCCATCTTCATGATTAATCAGAGCAAATAATGCATCTTCATATATAGATCTATCCAGTACATTATTATCATTATCAAAAGCTTCTTTTATTAACTTAAATCTTTTATTTAAGAAGTAAATTTGTAATAAGAAACCATAACGTTTACGGTCATCATAATATTTATCTAAAATCGGGTTGTCTTCTACTGGTTCTATCATTAATTTAGTACCCAGTTCATCGGATAATCTCTTACTTACAGTTGACTTTCCACTTCCAACTGTTCCACCTAATACTAGCATCATTTGATTCTCTTTTCTAAATTATTTTTTCTGTTAATACTTTAATAATTATATATATTTCCTCCCCCTTAGTCAACAAGAAAATAAGCCATTTTTTTAACAAATACTTAACAATCTTTTCATATCAAGCATTAGGAAATATAAAAATTTTTTTCTTTAATAAATTATAGTTTAGTTTCACAATCCGTTGCTTGAATTTATATGATTTTTTCTTTATAATTAGTCTAATATATTAATAATTGAAAATATATTTTCAAAGAAAGGGAGATGTTATGAAACCCATAATCGGAATAATAAGTAACCAAATTAACGATGAATATGAAGTGTTAAACAAACTTCAAATCACTTACACTGCTACTGATAATATCAACGCAATCTCCGAAGCTGGTGGAGATCCTGTTATCATACCAATTAATAATATGGAATCTGTAAGAAAATATGCCAACATAATAGACGGTCTTCTTCTAGCTGGTGGACAAGATGTTTCTCCTTTATTTTACGGAGAAGAACCTAATCCTAAACTAGGACAAACCTTAGCAAGAAGAGATGCCTTTGAAATAGAAATTATAAAAGAAATGCTTAAATTACAAAAACCAATTTTTGGAATTTGTAGAGGACTCCAAATAATTAACGTTGCACTAGGTGGGACTCTTTACCAAGATATGAAATATGTTAACGTTGATCCAATAAAACACTGGCAAGATACTCACCTTAAGTATATTAGCCACACTGTAAAAACAACAAAAGATTCTAGAATAAATAAAATACTTGGTGATACTTCAACAATCAACAGCCTTCACCACCAAGCAGTTAAAACTCTAGGTATCAATCTTAAAGCAACAGCATTTGCTTCTGACGGCTTGATAGAAGCTATAGAATCAGAAATACCTAGCCAATATATCCTTGCAGTACAATGGCACCCAGAAGCCTTACTTCAAGACAAACACGAAGCATCTCAAAAATTATTTAAAGATTTTGTAATGGAATGTAAGAGAGGACTTTAATATGACTAAAAAAATAGCAGTTTTCGCAGATAACGGATTTGAAGAAATAGAATTACTTACACCTATCGATGTATTAAGACGTGGTGGGCTTGAAGTTGACTTAATTTCAGCAAACAATGCAGACTTCGTTTCTAGTTCACGTAATGTAAAAATTTTAGTAGATAAGAAAATCAACGAAATTACATCTATACTAGACTACGATGCAATCTTTGTACCAGGTGGTATGCCAGGAGCAGAAAACCTAAAAAATAATGATAAAATTATAAACTTCTACCAAGAAATGAATGAATCAGGTAAATTGGTATCAGCAATTTGCGCAGCTCCTATCATCTTAAATAGAGCTGGACTTACAAAAGATAAAAATATAACTTGCTACCCTGGATTCGAAAAAGATATGGACTTCAAATCTTATTCAGAATCAACAGTTGTAGTTGATGGTAATATGATTACAGGTTCTGGACCTGGATTAGCACTAGATTTCTCATTAACACTTCTTGCTCAACTAACTGATCAAGAAACAAGTGACACAATTGCTAAAGCAATGCTACATAAAAAATAAAATAATACCCTAAAGTTTATTTCTTTAGGGTATTATTTTATGAACGTAATACTTTTAATATTTGTTTTTCAATTGACTTCAAATCAGCCTCTTCATCCATTGTAGGTAAACCAAGGATAAACCTTTGAAATCCATAAATGAATAATGGTGCTAATATAGCTCTTATTTGTTCTACATGTGTCAAAGTATTATCAAGACTCTCATCATTCAATAATATCTTGTTCAAGGCCTCTATTATTTTCGGAGCTTGTTGTCTAAATAAATCTTCTACTTTATTTCTTAAAACAGGTAAAATCATTGTTTCTTGGAAAAATATTTTTATCAATTCTTGATTTGATTTTACAAAAGCAATCCTGTCATTAACTATAAAAGAAACCAGCTCTTCAACATTATTACATTTAGATACTTTTTCCACAAAAGGCATACCTACTAATTCAACCATAGACTCACAAATAGCTAATAAAATATCTTCCTTGGTTTTAAAATATTTGAAAATTGTTCCTTGACTTACTCCGGCTTCTTCAGATATTTGTGCAGTTGTAGTTGCATTATAACCCTGACTTGAAAATAATTTAACACAAGCAAGTATTACTTTTCGCCTACCTGGTGGCATTGATATATTCTCTAATAATTCTTGGTAACTTGGATAACTATACTTATTCATACCCAATATTATACTTTACGATAACGTTTAAGGCAAATAATATTAAGCACTGTTAATACAACTACAAAAGCAATTAACATAAGTAAATCATTACTTACATCTATCAATCCTCTTCCCCATAAAATTACTTGACTTAAGGCGTTACCTGAATATGATAACGGCAAGACTTTTGCTAAAGATTGAACCCAGCCTGGCATACTTTCTAAAGGAATAAGTCCTGAAAAGAATAGTTGTGGCATTACTATTACTGGTAAAAATTGCATCATTTGGAATTCAGATTTAGCTAATGTAGACATTAATAATCCAAATGATAAGGCAACGACTGCTAGTATGAAGTTTACTAAAATTACATTAGCAACACTTCCGACAACCTGAATATTCAATAGATATATTGTTGCTGTTACAATTACCAGAGTCTGCAGTACTGCAATCACTCCATAACTTAACATATATCCAAAAATAATATCAGAACGTTTAACAGGTGTTGCTAATAATCTATCTAGTGTTCCAGTTGTTCTTTCTTTTAACAGAGCCATACCCGATACTAGAAATACAAAGAAGAATACTATGAACCCCATTAATACTGGAATCATTTTTGTAATAAATCCTGTATTTTCATCACCATAATTATAAATTTCATTAATCGTAGGTTCTTGCTTATCCTGTGATAAATTCTTTGCTAAAGATGGATTGGCTTTAGCTACTTGTTTTACACCCTCTACAACTTTCTCCACTTCAGCCTTTGTTAAAGACCCAGAAAATACTTGCTTACTTATCGCTGTTTTACTAGCATCACGGTTAGAATATACAAGATCATATATATTATCGCCTTTACTTTCAATAATAGCATCTACTTTTTCTTGAGATAAATCATATTCAGCCTTACTTTTATCTTCATATGAATTTACACTAACATTATCAAGATTCTTCATAGTTTCAACTATTTTAGTCTCTACACCTACTGTTGCTAGATTAACTTCTGTTTTAGTGTTAGCTGAAAATGCTGTATTCATTAACCACATAATTAATATCGGTGCAACAAACATCAATCCAATAGTACGTTTATCGCGTATTAATTCTCTAAAAACTTTTTGTGCAATTGCTAAAATTCTCATATTATAATACTCCTTCTGCTTTTAAAAATGCATCTTCTATTGTATCAACACCATAATCAGATTTTAATCCCTCTGGAGTGTTGAAAGCTATGATGTTACCTTTAAGTAAAAAGGCAACTTTATCTGTTAATTCAGCCTCATCCATAACGTGAGTTGTTACTAAAATAGCACAATTATTTTTTCGTAAAATATCTAACTCTTCCCAAATTTTTCTTCTTAACGAAGGATCTATCCCTACTGTTGGTTCATCTAAAATTAATAATTTAGGTTTCCCTAGTAAAGCAATGGCTAAGGATAATCTTCTCTTCATACCACCGGAATAACTAGACACTGGTTTTTCTAAAAAATTCGTTAATTCTACTAATTCAGCAAAGTGAACAATTTCATTTTTTAACTGTTCATTACCAATTCCTTTCATCTTACCAAAAAATTCTAAATTTTCTCTTCCTGATAAAGATTCATACAAGGCATCTGATTGAGCCATATATCCTATTTCTGATAAAATTTTTAAATTCGGCATCTGCGTAGATAGAACAAGCGCCTTTCCTCCGTCAGCTTTTTCCATACCTAGCAACGTTTTTATTAAAGTAGATTTCCCAGCACCTGATGGACCAATAAGTCCTACAATTTGTCCAGAAAAGACTTCAAAAGTTACACCTTTTAAAACTTGGTGATTCGAAAAAGATTTTTTTAAATCTTGTAAATCAATTAATTTTTCCATTTTATTTCTCCTTAATATTTTAAGTGAGTTTCCACTCACCTTATATTTAATATTATAGTGAGTGGTTACTCACTTGTCAAGATAAAATAAAAAGAGTTTGCTATTTTATCGCAAACTCCTTTTTTTATTTTATACTAAACCTTGAGCTGACATAGCTTCAGCTACTTTTAAGAATCCAGCTATATTAGAACCTACAACAAGGTTGCCTGGGTAGCCAAATTCTTCTGCAGCTTTAGCTGACTCTTCGTAGATATTTTTCATAATATCATATAATTTAGAATCTACTTCTTCAAAAGTCCAAGAAAGTCTCATAGAGTTTTGGCTCATTTCAAGCGCTGACACAGCAACTCCCCCTGCATTAGCAGCCTTAGCAGGTCCAAATAGTACTCCTGCTTTTAAGAATACTTCAATAGCTTCTAAACTTGATGGCATATTAGCACCTTCAGCTAGAGCTACTAGACCATTTTCTACTAATACTTTAGCATCTGCTTCATCCAACTCATTTTGAGTCGCACATGGGAAAGCTAAATCTGTTTTAATAGACCAGATTTTTCCATCTCCCACCTTTGTAAATACAGCACTTGGGTGTTCTTCTACATATTTAGAAATTCTAGCTCTCTCTACTTCTTTAAGTCTCTTAACAGTGTCTAAATTAATTCCATTTTCATCATAGATAAATCCAGATGAATCAGACATAGCTACTACTTTAGCTCCTAGCTGTTGCAGTTTTTCAGTAGCATAGATAGCTACATTTCCAGAACCAGATACTACAGCAGTCTTACCAGAAAGATCTTGGCCTTTCGCTTTTAACATTTGCTCAGCAAAATAAACAGCTCCATATCCTGTAGCTTCTTTTCTAGCAAGTGAACCACCATATGTTAGTCCTTTACCAGTGATAACTCCGTTGTCATATCCACGTAATTTTTTGTATTGCCCAAACATGTATCCAACTTCTCTAGCACCTACACCGATATCTCCAGCTGGTACATCAATGTCAGAACCTATATATTTTTGAAGTTCTGTCATAAATGATTGAACAAATCTCATTACCTCTGTATCAGATTTTCCTTTAGGATCAAAGTTTGAACCACCTTTCCCCCCTCCAATTGGAAGTCCTGTTAATGAGTTTTTGAAAATTTGTTCAAAACCTAAAAACTTAACAATCGATTGATTTACAGATGGGTGGAATCTAATCCCTCCCTTGTATGGCCCAATTGCTGATGAATATTGTACACGGTACCCTCTATTCACTTGAACTTGTCCTTTATCATCAAGCCAAGGTACTCTAAAAGATACAATTCTTTCAGGTTCTACTAAACGCTCTAATATGTTTTCTTCTATGTATTTTGGGTACTTATCAAATACTGGTACTAGTGATTCGAAAACTTCTTCAACTGCTTGTAAAAATTCTGCTTCGTGTGAGTTTTCTGCTTTTACCTTATTAAAAACTTGACTTACATATTCTCTTCCTTTTGTCATAATAAATTCTCCTTTAAAAATAATTTCCTGGGTAATAAAAAATAATTAGTACAGCAAAGCCATACTAATTACTAAATTTCTTATGGTCTTGCGGTCAATGTACAAGCTGTTCCATTTAAATCGTTTAATTCAAAAATAAGTGTGTCATTAGGCTGAACTAAAACTGGAATCCCTACAAATCCCCAAAGTTTTCTTTCTTCGAACTCAGGTCTAGTATCTCTAAGTTTTAAAAATCTCTTTAGATTAGCCATAGAAGCTGTTATATTTACTTCTTCATATTCAATCCCTTGCGCTTTTAATTCAGCTACGAAAGGTGCTGTATCCGGGCATAAATCACTGAAAAATAAAGTATATCCTGCCATATTCCCCTCCAAATATTTCTAATATTAAATAAATTATACCACAAAAGATATCGTTTTCACTTTAAATTTGCTCATATTTTCTAAAAATACTCCGCAGAAATTTCTACGGAGTATGGTTTAAATTTATTATTTTTCTTTTCTTCTAGTCATTAATCCTGCCGCTATTAAAATTGCTGATAAAGCTGTTGGTATTGCTGTATTAGTTTGACTAGCAGACGTTTTCGGTAACACTCTACTTGATTCTTTTCTTGTAGAAGCCACTCTCTTTGTTGTTTTACGCTCTACTACTTTTGGTTTATATTCTTCTTTTTTCTTTTCTTTTATTTCTATTGTTCCTAATACCGCTTCCGGTAATTCTTCCCTTACCACAGATTCACCTTTTGATGTCACAGTTGGGATTGGTGCCGTTGGTAATTCTTCTTGTACTAAAGCTTCACCTTTTGATGTAATATTTGGAACTGGCGCTTCTGGTAATGTTTCTAATATTACTGGCATTCCTTTTGATGTTATGTTTGGAACTGCTGCTTCTGGTAATGCTTCTAAGATTACTGGCTCTCCTTTTGATGTGATATTCGGTACTGGCGCTTCTGGCATTGCTTCTAGTATCACTGGCTCTCCTTTTGATGTGATATTTGGAATCGGGGCTTCTGGTAATGCCTCTAATATTACTGGCTCTCCTTTTGATGTTTCAACAAGTACTTTGTCTCCACCATCTAATAAGATAATAACTGGTTGTGATCCATCTTTTCTTCCACTCATTTGTGCTATTCTTTCCATAGCATCCACCCAAACACGAGCTGGAATTTCTTTAATATCTTTACCAATATTACTAATTCTAATTGATTTAGGAAGTTCTTGACCATCTACTGTATGATATGTTACTACAATCCCATTCGATAGACTAGCTGAATTTTTAGCATCATCTAATGATTTAGCTACTGCAAGTTTTAATATATTACCTTTCATTCTACCCATTTGAATAGACTTAAAGTGTAATACTATATCTCTAGTTCCATCTTCTTTTTCTATTACATCAGCATCTGAATCAAGAGCTGCATTCCCCATAGATAATTCTCTTGTTGTTAAGTTTAACAATTTAACTGGTACTTTATAAGATTTTTCTACTTCTTTCTTATCTTCTACCTTAGCTGTAACACTTTCTACAAGTGATAGTAATGGCGTTATCTTATGAGATGCTCCTATACTTAAGCTCAATACTTTCCTTACTGTATATACATCACCATTTTGCATATCTTCATCACGGATACTTATATTTTCATCATCCTTATCTCTAATAGAAGTCTCTGATAATAGAGTTTTTACTCCTTGGCGATCTCTTTCTACTACTGTGTCAATTATCCATTTAAAGGCACTCTTATTTTTATTTAGTACACCTGCTAAATCAGTAGAGTATTCTTTCATTTCTTCATTTTTATAAGCAATATAGTCATCTTTCGTTTGAAGTACTCCCTTACCACCAAAGATTACACTGTCTCCCCAGTACCAGTATACTAAGTCTAATAATGTTAAATCTCCATTCTTAACAGCAACTTCTTTTTCATTAGCTCTTATACTTAGACTTGTTGCTGTTTTTTGTGGGAAATAGTGACCTATTCTCTCAGGATCTAAACCTAAAGCTTCTGGATTAGTTGTAAGATCTTTAATTTCTACTGGTAAATTATTGTAAGATAGGTTTAGTCTGTTAATTTTTCCATTTAATACTTCCACTGGCAATTTAGATAGATTATTATTTGATAAATCAGCAGCAGCTTTGTTATCAGCTAGAATTTGCCAAACTTCATCAGCTACTTGGCTAATATTATTTTGTTTTAAGTTCAACACCTTTAAGTTTTTCAAGTTTTTCACTTCTTCTGGTAAAGAATTTAACTTACCATTATTAACTGATAAACTTTGCAGATTAACAAGGTTTCCAATAGACGTTGGTAATTTAGTAACCCCATTATCATCTAGGTTAAGGTGTGTTAATTTAGTATTATTAGTAAATAATTCTTCTGGTAATACAGCTATACTATTTCCATTTAAATATAATCTTTCAAGGTTAGGTAGACTAGCAAATATATTTTTATCTAACCCTACTAATCCCGTTTGAGATAAGTCGATTTCTTTTATATTTGGATTATTTTTAAATAATCCACTTGGTAAGCTAGCTAGTTTGTTACTAGAAATCTGTACTTTTTCTAGTAGTGGGTTATTCTTGAATAAATCTTCTGGTAAAGTCGTTATTCCATTACTTGCTAAATTGATTTCTTTTAAACCAGTTGCATTGGCAAATGCATCTACTGGTAGTTCCGTAATTTTGTTAGTACTAATATTAATACTATTTACGTTTGGACCAGCATTTTTAAGAATTGAATAGTTGTATACATAATCGTCAAACGTATCATTAATATCTGATAAATCATTAACGATAGTTATATCACCTTTGTAATCCTTAAGTTCTTCCGCTGTTACAGTTCCATCTTGATCTGCATCAAGTTCTGCATTTCTCTTAAGACGTCTGTTTAAAACTCTATCAGAATTTACTCTAGTATATTCTGCTTTAGATGGGATATCATATCCATCAAAACCTTTATAGATAGGAGTTTTAAAGTTGATTAGTAACCTAGCATATTTAGAAACATCACCTTTATCAGTATCTTTACCACCCATATAAGATACCAATACTGCTCCTAACTTTTCTTCTTCAACATTTTCTACAGGAATAGTGAATAAAGCATTTTTATATTTATTGTTAATATCTGGTTCCCCATAATTTTCTTTTGTAGACTCTGACCAAGAACCATCTTTGTTCTGCAATCTAAAATCAAGAAGTCCATCTGCGAACATTGTATTTAACATCTCTACGTGTTTTTTACCATCTTTAACGACAAGTTTTACGTTCTCATCAAAGAATCCTTCAAGCATAGAACTTTGAACTTTCCCGTCAGCACGTAAAGCTGAGAATCCGATTGTGTACTCTCCATCTTCAAGTTGATCAGCTAATGTTTTATCTAATTTTTCTAATAAATCTCTAGGATTAACATATTCATCACGTTTAACAGGTCCCATTGGTGCTACTGTTTGGGCTGGTGCTGAAGTTGTAGTTGTTTCTTCTGTTTTTGGAGCTTCATTTGCTGAAGTATTATTAGCAGAGAATGTTATTTTTTGACCATCTTTCATCACAAGTGTAATAACTTTATCTTTTGATTCTTTCCAAGCCTGAACACCATCTTGGTTCATAATACCAAATTTCCCTTGTTCTGAATCTCTTCCTAACTCTGACTTATCTCTTTTTACTCCATCTATTTCATAATAGTCTACATCTTTTAAAATTCTAGTATGAGCTTGGTATCCTATAACTGTAAGATTTAATTCTAATTTTTCACCATAAGAAGAATATAATTCAGCAGTTTTGATAGTGAAGTCTGGATATACTCTAGCTTCTGTTGTTGTAGATGACTCAGTCGTAGTCATAGTTGTTTCTGTTTGAGTAGTTGTTGATGTTGTTGTTGATGTTGTTGTCTCTGGGGCCGGTTCTTCTTTTGTAGTTGACGGTTGTTTGTAGACATACTCTGTTCCATCATCAAATACTAATTTTAATTCGTTCTCTCCTGCTTCTTTCCATAATTTTACTAATTCTTTATTTTCAATTCGGAATAAACCATCCCACTTATCTACAGAAATTTCTAAAAACTTCTCTAGTTTTTTTCCGTTGAAGTAATATTCTTTTACCTTGTTGTTGATTGCGATAATATCATATTTGTCTTTATCTATTGAAAATTCTACTTGGTCTTCTTTTTTCCAATTTTTTCCTACTTGAGCACTTGAAATTTCTATTGTCGAATTCTCTACCTTTGGTGCTTCTACTGTCTTAGGTATTTCAGATACACTCGTTGACTCAGTCGTAGTAGTTGTCGTTGTTTCCGTTTGAGTAGTTGTTGATGTAGTTTCTGTTGTCGTCTCTGGAGCTGGTTCTTCTTTTCCAGTCGATGGTTGTTTGTAGACATACTCTGTTCCATCATTAAAGACTAACTTGAATTCATTTCCACCCGTTTCTTTCCAAGTTGCTACTGCTTCTTTGTTTTCAACTCTAAACATTCCATCCCAACGTGCAATACTTACATCCGTATATTTCTCTAGTTTTTTTCCATTAAGATAGTATTCTTTTACTTCTTTTTCTGCTGCTACTATATCAAACTTTAATGTATCAACAGATAAATGTATTTGATTTTCTTTCTTCCAGTTTTGTCCTATTTTTGCATCAGCGATCTCTATAACTACTTTCGTTTCTACATTCGATGTAGTGGTTACAGGAACTGGCGCTTCACTTGTGACCGTAGATTGAACAGTAGTAGTTTCTGTTTTAGGTGCTTCACTTGTTGAAGCTAACGTTGTAGTCGGTACACTTGTTGTACTCGTAGTTGTAGTACCCGTAGTAGTTACTGAGCTTGTACTTGTTTGCACTGTTGTAGTAGTTGACTCAACATTCTCCGTACTAGTTTCTTGAGCAACAATTATAGGACCTCCTGCCCCTATAAATAATATAGATGATCCTACTAATGACACTATTGTTTTGTTTCTAAATGTAGTATTTTTCATAAGTTCTCCAAATTAATAATATATTTGTGTTCACAATTTGTTCACAAACACAAAATCATTATACATAATTTTTATAATTAAAGCAATAATTTTATATTTACTATATAACAGAATATCCTTTTAAAACTGATGATGTAACCCTTATTTTAATTATATTTCATCTTTAATATACAATAAAAGCTAAGAGATATAGTATCTCTTAGCTTTTACTAATTAATTATTTTTACGACGTCTATTTTGAATTAAACTTGCCGAAAGTAGCATACTTGATAAAACTAGAGGTATACTTAAATTATTTTCTTTACCTACACTGCTAGTTTTAGGAAGTGCACTCGTACCATTTTCTTTTAATACTCTGTTTTCTAATCTTTCAATTTTTTCTAAAACAGTTTTATTTTCTTCTTGTTTAGCATAGCTAGTTTTCACTAGCTCTACTTTTGGTTTTTCACCTTGTAATAAACTTTGCCCCTTCGCATTGTGTATTCTAATTTCTTTTAAAGCACCTAGCGTTAAAGATTGACCTTTTGCTGTCTCCACTTTTGGTAACTCCAACACAGGTTTTTCTTGCTCACTTACTGAGCTTCCTTTTCCGTTCGCTATTATTATCTCTTCTAATACTTCTTGTTTTAATGAATCACCTTTCGCTGTCTCCACCTTTGGTAATTCTAACACAGATTTTTCTTGCTCGCTTACTGAACTTCCTTTTCCGTTCGCTATTAGTATTTCTTCTAATGCTTCTTGTTTTAATGAATCACCTTTCGCTGTTTCTACTTTTGGTAATTCTAACCCTGGTTTTTCTTGTTCGCTTACTGAGCTTCCTTTTCCGTTCGCTATTATTATCTCTTCTAATGCTTCTTGTTTTAATGAATCACCTTTCGCTATCTCCACTTTTGGTAAATCTAACCTTGGTTTTTCTTGCTCGCTTACTGATGTACCTTTTTCAAATACTGGTTTACCTTCTATTTGAAGTTGTGGCAATTCTTCACTTGTTATAGAAGTTCCTTTGGCTGTTTCAAGGGTTCCTATAAATAATTTTCCATCTATTTTTTCTTTTATTACATTCCTTACTTCTCTAGCAGTAATTTCCCCACTCTTAGAATCTAATGTGTAGAATGTCAGAAGTTCTATCATTCCGTCTTGACCTTCTACTTTTTGTGTTTCTCCTAATTTTAGATCTGATGTATGTACTATAGCTACAACATGAGGAATACTTACTACACCTCCTGCTTCTGGTTTTGTTCCTTTAACAATAACTCTATCTACTGCTTCTCTTCTAGTGACTTTAGGTGGATTTGCTGTTATTTCTCCAGTTTGTGAATTAACAGTATAAGTTGTAACCGAGATTTCTTCTCCAGAAAAACCTTCCACTTTAACTTCCTCTGTTCCAAAGTCTTTCGTTTCATCTGCTTGGTAAGTTGTTACAGGAAAAATTATTGATATTTTTTCTGTTGGTTTTGTTCCAAGACTAACTATTCCATCAATTGGTCCTACCCTCGTTGTTTGAGGAGGATTTGCCGATACAACCCCTGTTTTTAAATCTAGTGAATAAGTTGTTGTAGTTACTACTTGACCATCTTTACCATCAGCTCTAGTTTCTACTCCAAGAGAAGTTTTTTCATCTGCTTCATAAACAATTTTGCTTGGTAAAATTGTTGTTTCTACTTTTGGTTTTGTCCCAACTTTGATTAGATCATCAACAGCCGCAACTTCGTTTCGCTTGCTTACTTTTTCTACAAAATGACCATTTTCTAAAACATATGTATATACATTTTCAAATGAACCATCTTTTCCTGGAACTGTTTCTCTTTGACCAAAATCTAAATTGTCATTTCTTTCGAACCTTGTAGATCTAGCTATAACTTCTTGTTTCGTTACCGGATCAATAGATACTGGTACTTTTACCTTATCTGTTGAACCATCTGTATAAGTTACTAATACAGTAACTTCTGACTGAGTAGATTCAGCAGGCACCAATACTTTAGATTTGATTAATTTATTATCAATAGCAACAGCATTCTTAACTACTTCTTCTGCTGGTGCTACATATCCATTTGTCCACGTTGCTTTTACAGGAGCCGTAGTAGGTTCATTAGTATCAGCTAACGGCTCTCTATAGATAGAGTCTCTGAATTCTGCTGTTTGTTTTGAGTACGCCTTGTAAATAGCATCTTTTAGTAATTCTACATTCCTTACTCTATAAGCAAAAGCTGAATCTACTGACGGCTTAGTTCTTAAATCTGCATCTACCGCTTCTTTAAATAATTCTTTCAACTTATCTAATGAATCAATAGTGTGCGTTTGACCATTATAGGCTATTGTAACAGGTTTTAATTTTTCCAGCTTATTCTTGCGAATCTCAAACATTTCTTTTTTGAAGTCTTTTACATCAGTAAATTCTCCATTAAAGATTTTTCCTAGAATAAATTTATCAGATAAAACTTGTCCTGCTGCTGTTGCGTCATTTTTATATTGATTAGAAATATAAGGAACCATTCCTTCATAGTAACCATAGTGAGCTAATAATTCATAAGCCATACGACGCGTTTGATAGTCCCCCGATACACCTTTATCATTTGCTAATGCTGCATAATTTGATGAGAACATTGGAACACTATAGTAATCATTATTTTCAAATTTCCCAACTCTATTAAATCCTTTTAATTGTGTTCTTTCAGCAATAATATCATTATCTACTAAATCATCAACAGACTTAAGCTTAGCTGCTGTTGCATCATCTAAAGCCACAACTTCATTAGATTTATGAGTATATCCTGCTTGACTATACCTTGTATCTGCCATTTTTATTTGGTTAAACCACCACTTTTTATCCGCATCAGACTTAGCTAATATCGTATCTGCTTCTAACAGGTCTAGTGTGTATAGAACATCAAAAGTCCCTGACATGTATTCTTTTAAATCTTCTGGATTTTCAAATCTTCTTGGACTTTGGTTATATAGCCCATTAGCATTGGCACCCTCAATATCAAACATTGTATTAATATTAAAGTATGGATCATTGAAGTATTGGTAAGGTTCATACAATCCACGTGCATAAAATTCTACCTGCAGTCCATCTCTTACACCTTGAGCCATCCATACCTTATCTTCATAGATATGTGTTAATTCGTGAGCATAAGTTGTAAGACCATTTGTTTCTAAAGCTTTTGTTAGATATAACCTAACCGTATTTCCAGCAGCTTCTCCACCAACTTGAATATAGTTTGCATATAATCCCATAGGAGCGATAAATTCTTTAACTCCTAGTGCCGCACTATCTTCAGATTGTGCTGACCACCTATTTCTTGGATCACCACCAACTTGATCAGTTCTCTTCAATAAAGTATCCACTGTCATTGTTGGTTCTTCTAAAAACTTATGTGTTTCTGGTTTAGCAATTCTATACCAAAAATCAATAAAGTTTTGTTGAGTTCTATTTGCTTTTTCTAAATTAATTTTAAATTCATTTAGTTGCGTAGCTTGAGTATTTGGATCAGCAGCCTTATTTACATAAGCATCCACAATACCAAAAGTGATACCTGCTGTATTACTTAATGCATACAGTGAATTTTCTGATACTGCTAATAACGGTAATATGTTGTAATGTAAGTGAGTTGCATCTTTCAATCTATCATAAATTCTATATTTCGAATCTTGTTTATTGGCTTCTTGCGATTTCACTTCACTAATATGTGCTTTTGTCTCACCTACAAACCAATCTTGAATAGATTTACCTGTATTGTTAATTCTATTATTGTATTCTAAGAATTCTGGAATAGTTGGCTTATCACTAACTTTATTCAAGAATAATTTATTATAGGTATTAACTGTATTTGTAACACCCATCTCTTGATAATTCTGACTTCCTAACGCTATCAAGAAATCAAGAGCTGATTGTCTTTCTCGTCCCCCATAAAATGACGGATTAGTTTTTAGCATATCTTTAGTGTTTAAACCACCAAATTGTAAGTCATAATATTTATTAATATAAGCAGCACCTAGTAATAATTGTTCTTTGTTAGCCCTTATTTTATCTATAAGAGTCTGAGACGTTGTTTGTGGTGCCAAGTTAACTACATCACCAACAGCACCTTTTACAAGTTTTTCTAAATCAGTTTTCGCTTCCGTAAAAGCTGCATCTAGATTTAATTTTCCAATAGCTTCCGCCTTTATTGCATTCGTTGCTTCTGTATCTGTTACTGTTTGGAAATTTCTACCAGTATTTCTTGAGATTTCTAATCTCTTATTAATAACATCTATTCCACTTATCCTTGCAGGTGCCAATTGAGTTGCTATTTCTGTACTTGTATTTAATTCAATAGCTTTTAAATCTGCTGCTACAGCTGTATAAACATCATTTTGAATTTGCGTACTAGCTCCAGCATTTCTAAATCCTGCACCTTCCGTAGGTTTTACTACTACACTTTCAGCAATCTCAGCTTCTTTAACAGTTGGTGCTTCCACTCTTTCAGATGTAACCTCTTGTTTAGCTATCTCTGGCTGCTGTGTTATTTTTTCTTCTACTGTTGTTTCATTACTTTGTTCTTTTACTAGCAACTGAGAAACTGCCTGGTTAGCTTCTATAGTTGGCTTTACTTCTGGTGAAGGCACCTGAACTTTAGGCGTTTCTGCCACTACAGGTGCTTCTACTGCTACTTTAGGAGCAACTACCTGACTTACAATTACTTGCGTTTGTACTGGAGTAGTTACTTCTTGTTTAGCTATAGATTTATCTTCATTAGCAAAAGTTTCTTGTCCAGCAAATACAAGACCTAAACCAACAATAGCAGAACCTACTCCTACTTTAAACTTTCGAATAGAATACTTGTAAATTTTATTGATATTTTTATTCATAATTAATCATTCCTATACATATTTATATTTCATTTATATTATACCATAATTAGAGATATCTCTGTAAGCTTTTACATAAAAAAGACAGGATAGTATCCTGTCTTTTTTATTTCTTTATTCTCTCATACATAATTATACCAGCTGCTACTGATGCGTTAAGACTTTGAGTCTTACCTAACATTGGTAAATGGTATAAGAAGTCACAAGCTCCTGTTACCGTCTTGCTCATTCCTTCTCCCTCATTACCAATTACAATAGCTAGAGGTACGTCTTTAGCAATCTTTGTATAGTCTTCAGAACGCTCTGCAAGTGTAGTACCTGCAATCCAGAAGCCTTTTTCTTTAAGTTTAGCAATTGTGTCTAATAAGTTAGAAACTCTTACTACTGGCATATATTCGATAGCTCCTGCTGAAGAACGTACTACCGTCTGACTTACTACCGCAGCTCTACGCTTAGGAATAATTACAGCCTTAACCCCACTCGCTTCTGCCGAACGGATAATTGCTCCTAAGTTATGTGGATCTTCTATATGATCTAGAATCAATAAAGTAGTATCAGCAGTAAATTCACCAATTTCATTTAGAACTTCATCTAGTTCCTTATAAGCATATGGTGCAACAAAAGCTACCACACCTTGGTGTCTTTCACTAGTTACATTATCAAGTTTTCTCTTAGGAACTTCCTGACAAACTATTTTTTTCTCATTGGCAATAGCAAAAATAGTTTTTAATCTACCTTTTTCAATTCCTTCTTGGAATAAAATCTTATTGATTTGTCTTCCAGAATTTATAGCTTCTAAAATAGCATTTCTTCCAGCTATAACCTCTTTTTCATCATCAAGTTCTACTTCTTCTTTAACTTGACTTTCTTTTGCTTGTCTCTTTAATCTTTCAGCCTTGAAGTCCCTGTTCGACTTTGGCTTTTTATTTTGATTTCTCATATTCATTTACTATGTAGCTAAATAGCTGCTCCAATCTTTCAAAATTTTTGGCTAAATAATGGTAACCAAACACGGCTTCGAGTCCCGTTGCTAGTTTGTACTCCATTATAGATGCATTCTTGGCTTTAGAATTATTTTTCTGGTTTTTACCACGGTTGTATATAGCTAATTCTTCCTCACTTAAAATATTATTATCAAGTATTGACTGCATAAACACAGCCTGTGCTCTAGCTGATACAATTCCAGAAACCTGTCTATGCAAGTCATTTATCTTACCAAGATGATTTATCATCATGTATTCTCTAGCCATAATATCATAGATAGAATCCCCTATATAAGCTAGTGACAAGGCCTGCATATTTTGTGAATTTTTTATATTTTCATTTGTAAAAGAAAATTTTATGCTCTCTTCCATCTTACTCCTTGTTTTGTATCCTCTAGTATAATTCCTTCTGCTTTTAAGTCATCACGAATCTTATCTGCAAGAGCGAAATCTCTGTTTTTACGAGCTTCTTCTCTCTCTGCGATTAAGGCATCTATTCTAGCATCATCTTCGTTTGTTTCTGCTTGAACTTCTAACTTAATACCTAAAATATTAGTGTAAACTCCAAAAGCAGCCTTGATTAATTCTAAAGTTTCTTTATTAACTTCATCTCTATCAGTATAAACATTAGAAATTCTTACTAATTCATACCAAGCTGATAAGGCATTAGCAGTATTGAAATCATCATTCATTTCTTTTTCTAAGTTTTCTAAGTTTGCATTTACTTGCTCTGCTACTTCATTATCCATTGCTACAGCAGTCATCTCATTAAATAACCTAAAGTTTAAGTTTTGGTAAGCTGTTGCTAATTTTGCATAGTTAGTTTTAGCTAGTTCAATAGTTTCTGCAGAGAAGTTGATTGGCGTTCTGTAATGAACACTTAACATAAATAATCTCAGAACCATTGGGTCTACTTGTGTAAGAATGTCTTTTACTAGAGTAAAGTTACCTAAAGATTTAGACATCTTAGTTCCATCAATGTTGATGAATCCATTGTGCATCCAGTAATTAGCAAATGTTGCGTGGTTGTGGCACTCTGATTGGGCAATCTCATTTTCGTGGTGAGGGAATGTTAAGTCTTGTCCTCCAGCGTGAATATCAATAGTCGCACCTAGACTTTCTTTAGCCATTACTGAACATTCGATATGCCATCCAGGACGACCTTCTCCCCAAGGACTTGACCACGATACTTCTCCTGGCTTAGCCGCTTTCCATAAAGCAAAATCTAGTGGATCTTCTTTGATCTCACTAGCTTCGATTCTTGCTCCTGAGATTAGGTCATCTATTGACTGTTTACTTAATTTTCCATAATCTTCTTTTTTACGTGTACGGAAGTATACATCTCCATTTGATTCATAAGCAAAGTCTTCTGAAATTAATTTAGATACAAAATCAATTATTTCTTGAATGTAATCAGATACTCTTGGGTTTGACGTAGCTCTTTCGCAACCTAGTGCATCATAGTCTCTATAGAAGGCATCAATATACTTATCTGATAATTCTTTAGTAGTTATTCCTTCTTCGTTCGCTGCTTTAATAATTTTATCATCAACATCTGTAAAGTTAGATACAAAGTTTACATCATATCCTACGTGCTCAAAATAACGACGCACTACATCAAATGCAATAATAGGTCTTGCATTTCCAATGTGGATATAGTTATATACAGTTGGCCCACATACATACATAGCAACCTTGTTTTTTTCTAATGGTTTAAATACTTCTTTTTCTTGGCTCAATGTATTATAAATTTTAATCATTTTTCTTCTCCTTTGTAAATTTCTGTTACTAACTATTTTAACATATAATGACGATAATCCCTAGAAGCAATTATCATTATTTATGAAATATTTATATTGTTTTCAATAAAAATAACTAGAGATTCAAATGAATCTCTAGTTATTTTTTACATTAGGAACTTTTATTCTTCCTCTTTACGACGTTTTCTTCCTACTAATAATCCCATAGCTGCAAGGGCTGCTGCTAATCCTGCTGGTAATGCAGAATCAGTTCCTGTTGTAGCTGAAGTTTTAGGTAAAACTCCTACTTTCTTACTATTTGATTTATTAGATGTAGTTCCTTTTTCTTTAGTTGATTTCGGTGCTGGTTTTTCAACTACTAATTCACTTCCTGGGATTGTGTCTACACTTCCGTCTGGGTATGTGATTGTTGCTGTTCCGTCTGCTCCTACAGTTACACTTGTTCCTGCTGGGAAGTTAGGGTTTGCTTCTTCTACTTTTCTCTTAACTTCTGATTTTTCTTCTTCTGTTAAGTTTGTTTTGTCTGCTACTTCTGTCTTCTCTGGCACGTTTGGCGTAATTGTTTCTGCTTGTTTTGGTGCTGGTTTTTCAACTACTAATTCACTTCCTGGGATTGTGTCTACACTTCCGTCTGGGTATGTGATTGTTGCTGTTCCGTCTGCTCCTACAGTTACACTTGTTCCTGCTGGGAAGTTAGGGTTTGCTTCTTCTACTTTTCTCTTAACTTCTGATTTTTCTTCTTCTGTTAAGTTTGTTTTGTCTGCTACTTCTGTCTTCTCTGCTGGCGTTTTTGCCTTATCCATTACTGTTTCAGCTGGTGGAATTGTAGCTACCTCTGTTCCTTCATTAGAAATTGTAACAGTCCCATCGTTACCTACTGTTACTGTTGTTCCAGGTGGGAAATCATTATTTTCTTCTATTTCTGCTTTAATTTTTTCTTTTTCTTCATCAGTTAGATTTGACTTATCTACTACTGGAGTTTTCCCTGGGACAGTTGTCTTTGGAAACTCTACATAAGTTAATTTAACTGGTAAAATTTCTGTTATTACATGATTTTCATCATTTGTATAAGTATTGATATATGTAATTTTTACATTTTGAGTATGTGTTCCAGCTGTGTTTGGAATTTTACTTTCATCAATAACATTACCATTAGCATCTACTAATTCTATTTTTTGAATGTAATTTGCCGGTACTGGACTTTCTCCATAATTAATTTCTACTGCATTTCTAATAGCATCCGCTGTATATGATTTTCCTGCAAAGTTACCAGTCAACTCATCAGCTGATGCAACTGTTGGGTGAATATAGAATGTATCGTTGTTATCTCCTGGTATATCAGATGGTCTCGTAGTATTTTCAATAATACCATTTACACGAATTCCCCTATTAAATACAAATTCCGAACGGAAAGCATTTGTCTTAAGAGCAGTATCTCTCTTAATAGCCGTTCCATCACCTTCTTTATTGTATGTTCCACCTTCACGAGTTGTTAAGAATCCTGTTTCCCTTTCAGTAAAGATACCAAACACTTGTGATAGAGTATATGTAAGTCCTGATGCACCAGAACGATTATTATACTCAAAATACGGTGGTTCATATTGTTGTAATCCAACTGTAGATTCTGAAGCTATAATTCTTATATTAGAATTCTTATCTACGACTACTCCAGCTCCAATTGGTAAATGATATGCTACTGGTGTAACTTTAAGTCCTGGGAATTTAGGGTTTTTAGCCGCTGTTGGCACATCAGCTGTAGCAGGTTCATAGTTAAGTACAACTGGAACAATCTCAGTCATTGTATGATTTTCATTATTTGTATATGTATTCTTATACGTTAATTTAACATATACCGTATGTTTTCCACCACTTGATGGAATATTTTCAGTTGCTGCTCCTGCTTTTGTTACTAATTCTCTCTTTAAAACATAATCTGCTGGAATTGGATTACTTGTAGAGTCTGTTTTTACCGTTATTGCATTTAAGATTTCATCTTTAGCAATCGGTGTTCCTGCATTACCATTTAATTCTGTAGCTGTTGCTTTTGTTGGTGTAATTAAGAAATAGTCATTCGTATTTCCTGCTTTATCATTTCAAAATTTAATTGAACATCAACATTATCTTGTAAATGCACTCTCATCCCATGAGTAACATAAGAATCAGCTTTTTTCGTTATACCTACTGCCTTGTTATACGTCCCTTGTGATGAATTCGTGAAATATCCATCGCGGTGGTTAACGATAATACCAAAAGCCTGTCCTGCTGTCCAGTCTACTTTTTGTCCACCTGATTCTTTCGTATCAACAGCGTCTGGGTGATAATGGTATATTCTCTTAAAAGCACCTTGCTCTTTACGGTGAGTCATTCCATTTGATGATGTAGCTAAAACTCTAATATTTGAATCTCTTGTAATTTTAACAGTTTCCCCAATAGGAATGTGGTAGTGAGTACGTGTAACTGTGAAGTCAGATGTTACTCTTCCATCACGAATAGTTCTATTAATCGTTTCTGGCGTGAAGGCGATATTACGTAAACTTGTACCTTGCCTTCCAAATTCTTGACCTTCATTTCTAGGACGTGAGTTTCGAGTAGGCATTGCTTCAACTTTAAATACTACCTTATTTCCTTCTTTTTGATTCAATAAGATATCTTTTACTCTGACTTCATTTTTCACTAAAACAAATGGTTTATTTGCAGCACTTACTACAATAGGTTTTGCTGTTTCTGTGATTTTTTCTTCTGAAGTTACTTTTTCTTCTGTAGATATTAATTCATCTGTTACAGCATCTCTATATTCTACTGTATATTTGTACTCCTTTACCGCTACTGAATCTGCTTCTTCAGCTTTTTTAGCTTCTGGAGTTTCTTCTTTCTTATCTTGTTCTTCTTTTTCAGATTTTACTACTACTGTAAATTCGTTAGTTTCACCTTCGAATACTTGTTTGATTTCTCCATTTACAGTTACAAATGTTTGACCTTTTTCTGATCCTGCTGCTTCAACTGTTACTGATTTTTCTTCAGTTCTAACCACTTGTCCTTTTTCATCAACATGCTTGATTAGATATTTAATAGTTACTTCCCTAGTTTTTGCTTTTTCACCTTCCGTTGTTATCTTTGGCGCTTCTGTTGTTTCTACTGTACTTGTAGTAGGCGCTTCTGTTGTTGTTAGAATTAAATCTTTTTCTGTTGTTTGAGTAGCTGTTGTTTCTAATACTGGAACTGATTTTTCTACCACTGGTACTTTAACCACAGAATTTGATTCTTGTACATCTACTTTTTCAGCACTCGCTACACTTCCACCTAATGTGAAAAACGTTCCTAATAAGACTGACGCTGCTCCAAAGTGATATTTACGTATTGTGAATCTTTGTTTAGTATCACTTGTGTTTCTATTTTTAAACATTAAATTCTCCTTTTATAATTTTTTACTATAAGAATAGTTTAATTCTAAGTTAAACTAATTTAATTTTAATATAAAAATAATTAAAATTCAACTATATTTTTAAATGTGGTAGCGTTTTTTTTTTTTTTTTCTAAAATACTATACCTATAACGTTTATAAGACTTTTTTAATTAAAAAAATATCTCTATATAGTATATTTTTTTGAAATAGCATACTATTAATAATAAAAAATACGTAACATAAAATGTTACGTATTTCAATCATAATTTTATTTACTATTGTCCTGAATGCGGTGGGAAGTTATTGTTGTTTTGATCGTTGTTATTTTTTCTTCTCATAACAAAGTAAACAATAGCACCAACTACGGCACCTACCCCAGCCCCAGTAGCAACTAATGGTAAGTAATTAGTTCCACCTGTTGAAGATGTACGTGGTAACATACTTCTTACTCTATATCCCATAGATTTATCTTTATCTTTACCAGCAAGTCTTTCTTCACTATCTGTTTTCTTAAATACGTGGGCAATTCCATACCCACTATTAATACTTACAGTTCTCTCGAATTCATATCCATCTAATTCCCCAGCATCATGAGATCCCATTCTTGATGGCAAGATTTGGTTATAGTGTTCATCTACCCAAACCGTAAATACTTTTGCTGGATCTACTTGAACTATTGGTGTTGAAATCCTTTGATAGTAATGCGTATGGTAAGTTATTCCTGCTGAATCAGTCCAAGAATCCGTATCTACATAAGAATATCCTAAAATAGAAACTGGGTGATACCATCCTGTTCTGTTAAAATCGTAGTAAATTATCTCCCCAGTGTCAATATCTCTGTGGAATGACCAGTTATAATTTTTCTTTTCTTGCACTACTTTTTTAAAGTAATGAACTGTTGTTGTTCCAAAATTCTTTGTAGTTACATATGTATAACCTGTAATGTATCCTGCTTGATGATCCCCGGATTTCGCTGATAATAATTGTTCTTCAGAATATACATCTTTCCATACAGTTGTTTTCTTAGATGTCTTATCTTCATTCTTAGCTTTGTAATAGTGAATAAATTTTCCATCTTCTGCTTCTACAGTTTTTACAAATTCATAACCAGCAATATCTATCTTAGATTTACCCTCACGTGCATTAGCAATTTCATATCCTGTTTTCTCATTAACAAAGATTGAAGTAAACTTAGGTGGTGTCGGTAACACATCTTTTTTAGTAGTAGTTGGAACTGATGACGTAGTTGTTTGAACTATTGGATTTTGTTCCCCTTTACTATTAGTTGCAGTTGTTATTGGCTCTGTAGCATTTTGCGGAACTGGTCTCTCAGTAGTAGAAACTGTTGTAACCCCTCCAGATTTAGACTTCTCAGTTGTAGAATCTGATTTTGTTGTATCCCCGTCTTGCTTCGTCGTAACTTCTACCTTCGGAGTTGTATTAGATTTTGTCGTTTCATCTGATTTCTTTGGTTCCGCTTCTTTTGATGTTTCAGTTGCTTCCTTAGTATCTGATCCATCTTTTTTCTTAAAGATATGCGTTACTGTAAGCCCATCTTTAGATTTTTCTGTTGTTTCAAATACATAACCATCTATTGTTCCTGATTTTTCTGCTTCTTTACCTTTAGCTTCAGGCTTTAATTCTTTCCCTTCAGAATCTTCCCACTTTGTTACTATATCTTTTTTCTTAAAGATATGTTTTATAACTCCAGGTTCTGATTTATCTGTTTCTACAAATTCATAACCTTCTATTTTACCAGCTTGTTCAGGTTTTTCTCCCTTTTTTTCTGGTTTTAAATCTTTTTCCTCAGGTTTATTTTCTTTATCTTTTTCTTCTGGCTTCTTATCTCTATCTTTAGTTTCTAAATCTTTGTCTTCTAAGATTTCTATCCATCTTGTTATTATCAGTTCTTTTTCAGTTGTTTCAGTTACTGAACTTGGCTTTTCTAATGCAGTTGTCGATGTTTCTTCCGCTTTAACATAATTTAAAGGGGATGAAAACAAAGTTCCCACTAACGTTAAAACTAAAATTGATGAAATTTTTTTATTATTTCTCATATCTACTCCTCCTTTTTAATATACTTAATTATACACTTAAATTATATCTCTGTAACCCTAATTTGTCAAGGTAATACAACCTACAATCCCTTTTATTATCGCATTTATTACCCTAAAATAAATAAAGAAGCAAATCTCTTAAATTCGCTTCTTTATTATTTCATAATTAATTTACTTTTTATATTTTTCCATCAATTGCATCGGTAAGTGGCAGTAGGAAACATCTTCTGGACATCTAAAAAGTCTATCTTGATGTTCTTCAGCACTTTTTATATAATTACTTACTTCCTTAACTTCTACTTTTATAAATTGACTATCTACTCTAGAATTTATATAATTTCTTGCTTCTTCTAAATGTTCTGCTTGTTTACTATAAATTCCTGTTCTGTATTTTTCACCAACATCTCTGCCTTGTTTATTTAGAGAGTAAGGATCTATAATTTCAAAAAGATATTCTACAAGATTAGTGACTGATATTTTACTTTTATCAAAAAGTACCCTTACACACTCAGCATAACCATCGTAATCAGAATCTAAACTAGTCGTACTACCATTAATTCGCCCCGCTTCCGTTTTTTCAACGCCATCTATAAACCTAAAGAAGTGTTGTACTCCCCAAAGGCAGCCTCCAGCGATATAAATTTCTTCAATATTATTTTTCATTCAACTTCCCTAATATTTTTTTATTTTACTTCTTTAACTGCAAAGTATTGACCACTTGGACTTGCGAAATTGAAAGTTTTAAATGGCATCTCTACAATTTCACTTGCCGTATCAGTTAGAGCTACAACTTTCTTGTGAAGTCCTTCTAAATCTGAACTTTCAAATAAAACACTTGGTTGATTTTCGGCAACTTCAGGTGAAACTTGCTTGATAAATTCCTTATTGAATACTGTGAAAGTCAATGTAGAATCTACATGAGGTTTCATCTCAAACATATCATACCCCATCATTTCAGATTCACTTACAATCTCAAAGCCAATTCCCTTCCAAAATTCTTTTTCTTTTGCTACATCATTAACGTATAACATTACTCCTAGATTTTTTGATAACATAATATACTCCTATCCTCTGTACACTTTAGAAAACATTTCTACTATAGCTTGATTAGATGTTTTTCTAACACTTAGTCCACCTGTTGAATAAAGAACCTCTGGAACTCCACTTGCATTAGTAACAAAGAAATATCTATGCGTAGTTCCTCCACTTTGATAAACATACGATTCATATATTGTATATCCTGAAAGCGAACCTCCTGATTGCCATGTTAAATCTCCACCAAGACCTGTTTTAACATATGGATATTGATTCATATTTTTACCAAAATTCTCCATTCCATCGGCAAGTCTTGCTAATTGAGCAGAAGATAATTCACCTATTCGTATCGACGACGTACCAGTCGGAGCTGCTACTGGTGCTGGGGCAGATGCCGCTCCAGAATTTCCATAGGCATTAGCAAAAATCCCACCTATATCTGCATTGGCTGTTGGTTTTACACTTGTTCCTCCCGTAGAATATAAAACTTCTGTTCCTCCTGATGGATTAGTTACAAAGAAATACCTATGAGTTGTTCCTCCAGATTGATAAATATACGACTCATAAATAGTGTACCCTACCACTGCTCCACCTGTTTGCCAAGTTAATGATGTAGGAACATCAGTCTTTATATATGGAGATTGCCCCATATTTCTTCCAAAATCAACCATTCCTTTTGCTAATCTTTCAGATTGCATAGGAGACAATGTTCCTAGAACACTTCCTCCACTTATTGGTGCATTATTATTACCACTATTATTATTTGGTGGAGTTGCACCATTATTAGCGTTTTCTACTTTTGCGGCTGCACTCATATCAACATTAACATTAACATTTATATCTTGTTTTTGAGGAGTAACTGTCTGCTGTGAACAAGCAGTCAAAAATAACCCCATTGATGATAACAAAACAAATTTTTTCATTTCTACCTCACTAAAATTATATTGCTTAATATATTTTCCTTTATGCAATCATTTTTGTCAATAATTTTAATAAATTACTCTATAGAATTTTCTATCCCTTTACAATACTTACTAGCGTAGTATGGTCGTACATATTCTTTTCTGTCATATAATCTTTATTAATAAATTTTTCTACCAAAAGATTTGTAAATATATAATCAACTACTGTATTATTTTTTTTATTTTTATGTGTATAACCTATATCTGCTATGGATTTTCCTTTTTTACTGGCGTTTAAATTTTCATCAATATAATTATTATCATTTTTATATGACTCATTCAATATTCTACGATGTTCTTTTAACTTATAATTTCTTTCACTTGTAGGATCTTTAACAAAAAAATTAAAATCCCCTAAATAAATTTTTCTTTCCTCTCCTAAACTATTCATTTCATTAAAAATAGAACATAATATTCCTTCTCGCGCTTCTATGTTATTACTTGTCGGAACGTAGCAAGACACTATTTCTAAGTTTTTACTTTGACTACTAATTCTAACCTCTCTTAAATCACATCCTTTTTCATCATGCTTGACTTTTAAATATTTCCCAAATAACTCTGTTTCATTATTTACAAAAATATATTCTTTCTGAATTTCTTCTCTAACTAATATACAGGTACCATTTCTACTTAAACAAGTTCCTTTTTTACAAATACATCTTAGAGGAGTAAATATCTCATATCTTTCATTAAATAATTGCAAAGTCTTCACTTCTTCTAACTTCTTCAAAACTGATTTTGCTACTTCTGTTAATGAAATAATATCTACTCTTATTCTTTCTTCCTCATAAAGTTTCTCCAAAATTTCTTCTAGTTTTATCAGTGCAAACTCTTCGTTTTTACTATAATTAGTATTAATTCTACCATTAATATTTTGAGTCAGTACAGTTAAATTTTTCATATCTAGCACCTCTATTATTTCTAATTTATACTTATCTTTAATTCTATTATAATTTCTAAAAAAATAAAATAGAAGTAACATGTAACACTACATAGTACTCCTATTTTAATTTTATTCACTTCTTAATGCTTCTACTGGATTTTTCTTAGCTGCTATTCTTGCTGGAATAATTGAAGCAAGTAACGTTAGAATTAAACTTAATCCAATTAAATATAATGCTTGATCTAATGGCAAGCCAGCTTTGAAACTTTCTACTTCAATCGCTTTTCTAATTACATTCGATAATGGTACCGATAATGCAACTGCAATTAAAACCCCGGCTATACCTGAAATAAGTCCTACTAGACCCGCTTCTGCATTAAAGATACGTGTAATATCTTTCTTTCTAGCTCCAATTGCTCGTAGGATACCAATTTCTTTAGTTCGCTCAACCACTGATACATAAGTAAGTATCCCTATCATCACTGATGAAACTATTAAAGAAATAGCCGCAAAAGCTGTTAAAATTATTGTTATAGTTGTAATAACTTGTCCTAATATTCCTGTAATAGCTGATGATATATCTAAATATTTAATAGAATTTTTCTCTGCAGCTGCTGAATCGTTAGGTGTTTTCTCTGCAACTTTCTTATTGTAATCTGCAATAACATTTTCTATCTTCACTTTATCATCAACAGATTTTGGATAAATAGAAATAGATACTGGTTTCTCACTAGCTCCTAAGTAACCTAGGACAGACTCAACTTCTTCTGCTTTCATATCTTGTTTTGTCATTACATTTTTAGATGTATCTTTCTTTTGAGCTGCTACAATTTTAGATTTTTTCTCTTTTTCAAGCATAACTTTTTCCAGTTTACTCGAATATCCAATACTATAATTTTGTCTACTTACGTTATCTTCATTAGGTTTCGCTACTGCTACAATCTTAGCCTTAACTCCTGTATTGTAGACTTTATCACTAGCCTTTTTAGGTACAAATACGCCCCCTACTTCTTCAAAGTAATTATCATTGTCAATAACTGCTACTTCTTTACCTAATAAGTCTTTAAGTTCATAATTAGCAGAATCATTAAACCCTAATGCTCGAAGTACTGACTTATCAATAGAATTATCTTTACCTACAAATAAAATCAGTTCATTCTCATTTTGAATATAATCAAAATTCTCATCTAATTTTGCCACTACATCATATTGGTTGTATAGAACATTTCTATCATCTGATAATTTGCTAAATATAGATGAATTTCTGAATTGTTCTGCACCTTCAATTTTCACTTCTTGATATTCATTCTTGTGATTTTTCACAAAAGCTTTAGGTGTGTAAATATTTGTATACTCTATGTTCTTGTAGTAATCTTTAGCATTTTCTTCAAAATACTTGATAAATGTTTGTCCATTTCCTAAAATATCTTCTGCATATTTATTCGTATGTAATTCATTTTCTGAACTTACTTTAACCTTATTAGAATCAGCAGTATTCTCAGAAGATTCATCTTCGCTATTTCTTGCTATTCTTATCCCTTCAGCTGGTTGCTGATTCATTATTGTTAATGGCATAGTACTTACATTATCACCTTCAAGTTTTTCAATATATCCATCCATACCAGATGAAATTGATAAAACTAAAGCTATAGATATAATTCCTATCGAACTGGCTAATACTGTTAAGGCTGTTCTTAGTTTCTTAGTAAGTAAATTATTGAAACTCGACTTAATAGAATCTTTTAGTGACATAGCTGTCTTTGACGCTTTATATCCACTAGTTTTATTTGAACCTGTTACATAAGGTCTAGTATCTTCTACTATTTCTCCGTCCGCTACCCTTACTATTCTATCAGAATACTCTTCTGCTAGTTCTGGATTATGAGTAACCATAATTACTAACTTATCTTTACTTATTTCCTTAATAAGTTCCATAATCTGAACACTAGTTTTAGAATCTAATGCTCCTGTTGGTTCGTCAGCTAATATTATTTTAGGATCAGTAACCAAGGCACGGGCAATAGCTACCCTTTGCATTTGTCCCCCAGATAATTGACCAGGCTTCTTATTGATGTGGTCTTCCAATCCTACTCTTATCAGAGCATCTTTTGATTTTTCTATGGCTTCTTTACTAGATATTCCAGAAATTGATAAAGCTAACTTAACGTTATCCAGTACAGTTAAGTGACTAATTAAATTATAGGCTTGGAAAACAAAACCAATCGTTCCATTTCTATAAGCATCCCAGTCTTTATCTTTAAAATCCTTACTAGATTTTCCTGCGATAACCAAATCACCAGAAGTATATTTATCAATACCACCAATAATATTAAGCATTGTTGTTTTTCCAGAACCTGATGCTCCTAAAATAGAAACAAACTCTGATTCAGGAAAAGATATATTAACTGATTTAAGTGCCGTTGATTTTTGTCCACCTAATTCATATTCTTTTACAATATTCTTTAACTCTAACATATGTACTCCTCTGTTTATAGTAGATATTTACTACTTTTATTTTATACACATTAACTTCTAATTAAATATACGTTTAATTATATCATAATTTATCTGTATAAGAAAAACAAGTAAGATTAAAATCTTACCTGCTACTCTTGTTCTTCATCTTCCCTATATTCTAAAAGGTCTCCTGGTTGGCATTTTAATACCTTACATATTGCTTCCAAAGTAGAAAATCTTACAGCCTTAGCTCTTCCATTTTTTAAGATAGAGAGATTTGCTGGTGTAATCCCTACTCTTTCTGACAATTCTCCTAAAGACATTTTGTTTTTAGCAAGTTCTACATCTAAATTTACAATTATCATAGGCTACCTCCTAAACAGTAAATTCTTGTTCTTCTGCGATAGTGATTGCTCTAGATAGTATAATTGAGAATAAGAAGAATGTCAATGCTAAGAATAATGATGAAATATCTACTATCCCTTCACTTGTTATTACAAATGATACAACAATAGCTGATATTGTCATTTTTCTTAGATATCTCACGTTTTCTCTATCAAAAATAATATCTCTACTTACATTCGCAACAAATTTAGCCATAAGTAATAGTATATAAGCAAAAATAATTCCCGAGATAGCTTCCCAAACAAATATCCACGTTGTTTTAAAAGGTCCCATAAATGCAACATCAGTTAATGCTTGGGCAAACAGTCTAGGTCCCTCTGATAATTTATGAGAAATTCTTATAAATGTAAATGCTGATAAAAATAGTAATGAGAAAATAACTAATAAAAATGCAATTCCTCTTAATATATAACTAACTACCTGTAAAAATTTATTTCTTACTTTTTTCTCTTTCATTTTTCTTCCTCCTTTTTCTTTACACTTATATATTACCATCTATAAATTGAAAAGTCAATATCTTTTTATTGTTTTTCGATATATTTTTATTTTTTAAAACTATAAATATAAACTTAAAAGGTTTCAGACTACAAAAAAACAGAGTCTAAACTCTGTTTTTAATATAAAAATTATTTCTTATCTTCCCAAAGTGTTGCTAATAAAAATAAAAGCACTACAGCAAGTACATAATCGTTTTTTACGAATAAATAATAGACAGACGCTCCTAGTACTACTAAATTAGAGATGACTTTAATCCAAGATTTCTTTTTCATAACTTGTTCTCTATTCCCTTTACATAATTTTCACAACTAAATTATACCATATCAAATTAAACTGTGCTAATCCACTTGATTTTCGAGTAAAAATAAAAAAACAGAGCTTAACGCTCTGCTTTTAAAAATTAAAGAACTACTACCTCAGCAGCTTGTGGTCCGCGGTTTCCTTCTTCAACTGTGAATTCTACTTTGTCACCTTCTTTAAGTGTTTTGAATCCATCTTTTTTGATTGCTGAGAAGTGTACGAATACATCTTTTCCACCTTCTACTGCGATAAATCCAAATCCTTTTTCTTCGTTAAACCATTTTACTGTACCTTGTTGCATAGTATTGGCCTCCTTATTAAATTAATTTATTATCAATTACTTGCTTTTTATAACTTTTGTTTCTAGATAATAAATTAAAATAAACGAAAAATCACTTAAAAAACTTATACCTTATTACAATTATTACTTTATTACTTTTATTGATAAATATTATTATATCCTATTTTCTTAACTAATACAATTATAAAGCTTTATAAAAAATTCGGCTAGGCCTTATTTTATCAACAAAACCTAACCGAACTACTATTGCTCTGCCTTTTCTAAAACTTTTTTTAATTTTTTATTAAAGTCTTTTCTTGGCATCATAATATTATTATCACATTTCAGACATTTAATTTTAATGTCTGCACCCATTCTCGTGATTTTCCACTTATTAGTACCACAAGGATGTGGCTTTTTCATTTCTACAATATCATTTAATTCATATTCCATTTACTTTACTTCCTTCTTTATCCTATCTTTAAATTCATCATAAAAATCTCTCCTTAATGATGATTCAATAAGGGCTGCCTTACCTAGTTTTGCCTTTACAATTATCTCTAGGTTGGCTATATCATTCTCAACATTTTTTACAGCGTTAAGAATTAATTTTTCTTTCTTATAGAAGTGTTTTGTATAGTCATCTTTAGCATTAAGTTTTTCTAAAAGTACTTCTACTTCATTTTCTAAACTTGCAAAATCACTCTCTAAAGCTATAGGAAATTCAACCTTAGCCAAGTTATAAGTCTGTGAATAGTTAATTACCTGATTAATTGAAGAGTTAGGAATAAAGTAAACTTCACCACCAGTAGACCTAATCTTAGTCGACCTTAATCCAAGAGCCATAACATTACCTTCTGCGATAAAGGCTGCTTGGTTAGAAATTTTTACATAATCCCCTACATCAAACTGATTCTCTACAATTAGGAAAAATCCAGTTATTATATCCCTAACAAGAGTTTGCGCACCAAAACCAATAGCTACTGACACTATCCCGGCTGATGCTAGAATCCCTGTCGTATTTATGCCAAATACAGACAGAGCTTGAACTATTGCTATGAAATAAATAGTATATCTCACCACTGACCTAACCAGTTTATGTACAGTATCAGTTCTCTTAATATTAGTTTTTAATGACAAGGCCAATTTATCATTAGCCTTCTTACTAGCTTCGAATAAAGAATCAACTATGTATAAAAGAACCTTTATTACTAACCAGCTTATTAGAACAATAATTATCACTAATAATATCTTTTCAAACAGCGCCTTATAGATATCAGGATTGCCTATATATGACCAAACTCTATCTTTAAAATATGTAAGCATAAATCTATCCTAATAAATCCACGATTCTTTGATACTCATCAAGATCTTTGAATTCAATTTCTATTTTTCCGCTATTATTTTTGGCTTGTTTGATAGTAATAGTCGTTCCTAATTTTTTCTTAAGTCTGCTTTCTTCTGCAGCTATGTAGGCATCTTTCTTAACTTCTTTCTTAACTTTCGGTTCTGATTTCTTAGCTAAGTATTCTTCTAAGGCTCTTACTGATAATTTTTCCTTAACTACTTTTTCAGCAGTTTCTAATAATTCTTTTTTAGACTTGATTGAAAGCAATACTTTAGCATGTCCTGCACTAATATGACCTTCTGCTAACATCTCCTTAACTTCTAAAGGAAGTTTTAAAAGTCTTAAAGTATTAGCCACATAAGGTCTTGATTTACCTAATCTCTTAGCTAATTCTTCTTGCTTAAGTCCTAGATTATCCATCAGTTGCTTGTAGCTAGTGGCTTCTTCTAGTACTGATAAATCTTCACGTTGTAAGTTTTCTAATATGGCAAAGACCATCATCTCTTCATCAGACATGTCTTTTACTATAGCTTGGATAGTCTTACGCCCTAACTTTTCAGTAGCACGGTAACGACGCTCCCCAGCGATAATATAGTAACCTGTAACTGTCTTTTTCAGAACAATCGGTTGTAATAATCCATTTTTTTCAATAGATGCTGCTAATTCATCAATCTTTTCTTGGTCGAAAATCGTCCTAGGTTGGTATGGATTCTTTTGAATCTTGTCCATACTAACTTCTAGTACTCTATCATTTTCTGTAACTTCTACATTGCTAGATTCCGTTTGGAAAATAGCACCCAGTCCTTTACCTAATCCCTTTGATTTAGCCACGTGCAATCACCTCTTTCGCAAGTGCTAGATATTGCTTAGCACCTTTTGATGCTTTAGCATATTCAATAATAGGCTCTCCAAAACTTGGAGCCTCACTCAATCTTACAGTTCTGGCTATTACTGTATCAAATACCTTGTCTTTAAAGTGGTTTCTTACTTCTTCAGATACTTGGTTAGAAATATTAGTTCTAGCATCAGTCATTGTAAGTAGTACCCCATAGATGTCTAAATCTGCATTAAGATGCTTTCTTACAATTGAGAAAGTATTCATAAGCTGACTTAATCCCTCTAAGGCATAGTATTCTGTTTGTACTGGAATTATAACTCCATCTGCAGCTGTTAACATGTTAAGAGTTATCAACCCTAATGAAGGTGGACAGTCGATAATAATATAGTCATAGTCCTCTTCTAGCTCAGCAATAGCATTTTTCATTCTTTGCTCGCGACTAATAGCCGAAACTAATTCTACCTCAGCCCCTGCTAAAGCAATACTTGATGGTACTATATCTAGATTTTCATAAGCTGTTTTTTTAACAACATTATTGATATTTTCTTCATCTACAAGCACATTGTAAATTGATTTTTCTACATCATTCTTATCAATCCCAATACCACTAGTTCCGTTGGCTTGTGGGTCAGTATCTATAATAAGAACTTTCTTTTTCAGGTTAGCCAAAGATGCGGCTAAGTTGATTGATGTCGTAGTCTTACCAACTCCACCCTTCTGATTACATACTGCTAAAACTTTCATAATTCACCTCTAATTTTTATATCTAGGAACCTTGATGCTAATTTCAACATGATCCATTCCTTCACTTTCTTCCTTGTCAAAACTCACATCATATTTTTCTTCTAACTTGGCTATTTCTTTAAGTAATTTAGCTACAATTTTTTGAGCATCATAATTAACATCAATAGACTTAGATTCATTTTTTAGTTCTAAGTACTGATTAATTCTCTCTTCCGTTTGAAGAACATTTAAGTTTCCTACTAAAATTTGATTTAATATTTTTTCTTGTAAAGAATGGTCTAGTTTAACCATAGCCCTACCATGTCTTTCAGTTATTCTCTTAGAAGAAATTGCTTCTATTACTTTTGGGCATAGTTTTAATAATCTAATCTTATTAGCAACAGTCGCCTGTGTTTTACCTAAAGACTTGGCTAATTCCCCTTGAGTAATATTATTAATCTCAAGAAGTCTTTGATAGGCATTAGCTTCTTCTATTGGACTAAGTTCTTCCCTTTGAATATTCTCAATAAGGGCCAGGGTTGCCATCTGCTCATCAGTAAGTTCTTTTACTATAGCCTTGGTAGAGACTTCTCCAATACTTTGCAAGGCTCTGAATCTTCTTTCACCTGCGATAAGTTCGAAGAACCCATCTTCTAAGTCCCTAACGGTAATTGACTGCAATAGACCGTTTTGCTTGATAGATTCAGCTAATTCTGCAATTTTTTCATCATCAAATTCTCTTCTAGGTTGATATCTATTAGGAATTATCTTGTCTAAAGCTATATCTCTAAGAACATCTTCATCTGCTACACCAACTTTTTCTGCACGTCTACTTAAACTATATAATTTATCAAACGGTTTTGCTGTATCAGCCATTGCCATCACCCCTCTTTACTTTATATGTTAAGAATAACATAATAAAACACTCAAGTCAAAAATATTTCCCGAGAAATTACAACCTAAAATTCTTATTCTACAAGCATTTTGAAAGATTATTTCCTGAAAATTAAAAAGAAGTTACAAAAAGAAAACAAAATAAAAAAGACAAGCATACTGCTTGTCTAAAGTGATGACCCGTACGGGATTCGAACCCGTGTTACCGCCGTGAAAGGGCGGTG